>JALWYX010000048.1 GCA_027078415.1 Thermoanaerobaculia bacterium | reverse complement strand
CTCTCTCAGAATCAATTACAAAAAAACCATTTATTTTATCTAGATAACGTTTCACTATTCTCATTCCCATTCCTCTATCTTTACCCTTAGAAGAAACCCTAGCATACCCCAGCTTAGGGATAATATCTTCAGGTATTCCAGGACCGTTATCTACAACTACAACCTTAACACTATTATCATCGTTAGGAAGACATACAACTTTCACCAAAGGTTTTTCTCTTTCTAAAACAGCCTCTACAGCGTTTAAGATAACGTTATAGAGGATATGGTAAATGGTATCGTCGTCACCTTCAACTTTTACAAAGCGCGAATTGTCCATTTTTTCACACTCAAAGAGGATAGCTACATACGGATATTGTAACCTAAACATTTCTACCAGGTCTTTTACAAAACTCACAAGAACAACTCCACCTTCACCTTCATAATTTTTTGAAGAGAAACAATTTAACTCTTTTAATATGGAACCCATTCTCTTACAGTTTCTTAAAATTGCAGATGCAACATCTTCGATCTTCTCATTTACAACGTTTGATCGAGATTGCAAAAGAAAAGCGTAGGTTTGGATACTATTTAAAGCGTTTCTTATTTCATGCCTAACATAGGAGATAGAAGATTCATACTCTTCCCTACCCCAATACGATTGAAGAGGAAACTCCCTATGAGGAAAGAATATCCACAGTATTAGTTTTTCATTCAGCTTTACATCTACCATTTGAGCATATCCAGTTTCAAAATATTCATACCCTTGATTTATAAAAGTTTTAAAATCCAGAGATTTAAGAGATATTTTCTCCAAGTCAAAAATATTGGAAATTCTACCTTCTTCTAACATTTCTAAAAAAGCAGCTCGATTATAAAGAACAATTTTTCCTTCCACTGTTGATACAACAACAGGAATCTTTAAAATATTTATTAAGTCATGCAGAACATCATCCATGACCTGTATCCACTCTTAGTTTACAATATAGACTGGGGAATTGTAACAGACTTTTATGAGATAGCAATGGCATACGGTTATTGGTTTAACGGGGTAAGTGAGAAGAGAGCTACTTTTTCTCTATTTGCCAGAAAAGTTCCCTTTGGTAATTCTTACTTTGTTGTATGTGGCATAGAACCGTTTCTAAAAGTAGCTACTAACTTACATTTCAGTACAAAGTCGTTGGAGTATTTAGATTCCATTAAAGACTCGAGAGGAAAAAAGTTTTTCCCCTCGCGTTTCCTTTACTATTTAGAAGAGTTAACTCCAAACGAAATAGATATTTTTTCTTTGGAAGAAGGTAACATAGCAACCTCTGGAGAACCTATTCTCAGAGTAGAAGCTCCTCTTGCGATAGCGCAAATGTTAGAAACAATAGCAATAAACTACATCTCCTTCTCTTCTTTAATAGCCACTAAAGCAACGCGTGTAAAATTAGCAGCGAGAGGCAAAACTGTTTTAGATTTTGGTATGCGAAGAGCACAAGGAATAGATGGATCTGTAACTGCGAGTAGAGCCGCGTATATAGGTGGGTGTGATGCAACCTCCAATACTTTGGCAGGTTACTTACTTTCTATACCAGTAAAGGGAACACAAGCTCACAGTTGGGTAATGAGTTTTAGAAACGAGGAAGAAGCGTTCTATAAGTTCGCTAAAGCTATGCCTGGCAATACTATATTTCTAGTAGATACGTACGATACTTATCAGGGGGTAAAAGAAGCTATAAAAACCGCAAAAAAGCTTATAAGGGAAGGTATTACTACTGTAGGAATTAGACTAGACTCAGGTGATCTCCTCCACCTTTCTAGGTATGCAAGGACTCATTTGGATGAGGCTGGATTGGAAGAAGTTAAGATTTTTGTCTCTGGAGATTTAGATGAATACAGAATAGAAGAGTTAGAATCCCAACAAGCTCCTATAGACGCCTACGGAGTTGGAACAAAACTATTAACAGGTGGAGGAGAATGTGCCTTACAAATGGTTTACAAACTATCAGCTATAAAAGAAGATGGACGATGGGTTGATAAAATAAAAAAATCCAATTCTCCTGAGAAAATAACATTGCCTGGAAGACAAAACATAAAAAGACTTTACAACAAAGGACAAGTGATAGGAGATGTAATAGTAGACGTTGATCACGAGGAAGAAAAGATAGTAACCTTAGAAGGTAATAAAATTTTGCTAGAATATGATAGTTATCGTTATCTTTTAAGCAAAGTTGTAGAAAAAGGTAAAATAATTACCGAATCAAACATAGAAAGGGCAAAAGAGAACGTTAATAACGCACTTAAATCTATCCCTGATGAGTGTAAGAAATTAAGCAACCCTTCCAAGATACCTGTTATGCTAGATAAACATCTGTTCCTTAAGACAACCAGCTTAATTAATAAAATATGAGAAGAATAAAAGTAGCAGTTGCTTCTCTTAATCTAACTCCCTTAGCGTTAAAAGAGAACAGAAGCAAAATTTTATCAGCTATAAAAAAGGCTAAAGATAAGGATGCAAGTGTTCTTGCTCTTCCAGAATTAACTGTAACAAGCTACGGATGTGAAGATTATTTTTTATCGATATCGTTGGTTAAAAGTGCATGGGAAATATTAGAAGATATAGCTAGTTACTCCGACAATCTTGTAGTAGGGATAGGGCATCCTCTTGTTTTAAACAGTTCTTTGTTTAATTGCTATTCTTTACTACACAGAGGTAAAGTAATTGCCATCTTTCCCAAAATATATTTGCCTTCCGATGGTATACATTACGAAAAACGGTGGTTTAAAAGTTGGAACGTCGGAGAATCAAGTAACTATAAAGGTATACCTATAGGAGATATAGTAGTCGAGATAGGAGATATACGTATAGGATGTGAGATATGTGAAGACAGTTGGAGTCCGAAGCGCAAAGCGTGCAATTATGCAGGTAGCGGTGTAGATATAGTATTTGCACCCGCTGCTAGCCATTTTAGTATAGGAAAATACAAAACAAGAGAAAATATAATAAGGGAAGGATCACGGGCATTACAAGCTATATTTCTCCATTCCAATCTGCTAGGCAACGAGAACGGAAAAACTATATATGACGGCTATTCCTTAATAGCCGCAGGTGGTGAAATCTATTCCTACATACCACCTTTCTCTTTCAAAGAGGTTGAGATAGCTACCTCTACCATAGATATAGATAGATTAAAAAGTAAAAGAGCTTTCTCCGGCAGCTACCTACCATCTCAACATAAAATCTTTTCTTTCAAAGCGCACCTCAACGATAGCAAAGAAGCTATTAGCAGATCTGTAGATTCTCCGTCCAATTCTCCAGAGGAAGAATTCGTACAAAGTGCTTCTTTAGCACTTTTTGATTATTTAACTAAAAGTAAAAGTAAAGGGTTCGTTGTATCACTAAGTGGAGGAGCAGATTCCACTACCTCTGCCGTTTTAGTGTATACGATGGTTCGTTACGGTTTTGCGCAACTTACCGCGGATAGTTTTCTCCAGAGAGTAGGATTGGAAGCTGAAGATGAGAAATCGACCATGAAAAAATTATTAACTTGTGTGTATCAAAGAACTCGTAACAATTCGCCGGAGACTCTAAAGGCTGCTAAGGAGATATCTAACGCTATAGGTGCTACTTTTTATCTGTTAGATATAGACAATATAGTAGAAGATTACATAAAGCTTGTAGAACAAACTATAGGGGAGAAGATATCGTGGGAAAATGCGGATATAGCTTTACAGAACGTGCAGGCTCGTTCTAGAGTACCTTCTGTTTGGCTTATAGCTAATCTCAAGAACTGTTTACTTATAACAACGAGCAACAAATCGGAATCTATATTAGGGTACGCTACTATGGATGGAGATACTTCAGGTTCTATCGCTCCGATAGCCGGTGTGAGAAAAACTTTTATTTTAAGATGGTTAAGATGGATGGAAAAAAAAGGGCCGAAGGATATAGGTCCAATTCCAGAGCTTAAATGGGTAAACTCTTTAACCCCTTCAGCAGAACTACGACCTAAAGAACTAAAGCAGACAGATGAAGAAGATCTTATGCCATACGAAATATTGGATTTCATTATGTTAAGAGTAGTAAGCTTCAAAGAGACACCCCCTGAAATATTTAGAGAAATAAAAGAGAGATTTCCGCAATATGATGATTCTACAATAATAGGTTGGATAGAAAAATTTTTCTCCAAAATGTCTAAGAGTCAGTGGAAGAGAGAAAGATTAGCACCTTCTTTTCACATAGAAATGGACAATGTAGATCCCAGAAGTTTTTTCAGATTTCCTATACTTTCAGGAGGATTTGACTACTTTATATCCAAGATGGAGGATAAATAAAATGGAGGCTTTAGTTCTTGTAGATATTCAAATAGATTTTTGTCCTGGAGGTGCCTTACCTGTACCTGAAGGCGATAAGATAGTACCTATAGTAAATGAAATAATACATTGCTTCAACCTAAAGGTAGCAACAAAAGACTGGCATCCTAGAGATCATAAAAGTTTTGCAATCAATCACCCTAATAAAAAAGTGGGAGAGATAGTATATATAGACGGTGTAGAACAGGTACTTTGGCCGGTTCATTGTGTCCAGGGTACTCCTGGAGCAGAATTTCATCCAGAGTTAAAAAGTGACAAGATAGATAAAATTATCTATAAAGGAACCGATCCCAATATAGACAGCTACAGCGGCTTTTTTGATAATTTGCGCAAAAGAGCTACAGGCCTAGATGATTTCCTCAAAGAAAAAGGTGTAAAAACAATCTACGTAGCAGGCTTAGCAACAGATTACTGTGTCAAATACACGGTTCTAGATGGACTTGAGCTAGGATACAACGTGTACGTAATAAGTGATGGAATAAAAGGTATAGATCTAAATCCTGGAGATATAGAAAAGGCTGTAGCTGAGATGAAAGAAAAAGGAGCGATATTTGTAAGTTCAGAGGATATCAAAAACAGTGCGAAGTGTAGAGAGCCTAGTTGAAAAAGTAAAATATCTAGAGGGGAAAGGATACAAAAACTACATAAAAATTAAGGGGAGTTGGAGTTATAGCAACGGGGTTACTCTAAACTTCCATCATATACAATCAGATCCTTTCGCACCAGCTAGTATAGTAGAGATAACAGTAGATTATTCGTTATTAAACTACCCTTTGGATCTTTGGGATTCACCTGAGAAACTGCTTGCACTTGAAGATTTTATAAATAGATTATTTAAGAAAGTTACTACACCATCTGTCGGTAAGGGGACAGGTAACTCCGGGAAAATAATTATAGCTGGTGCAACTCAAGAAATTTTATGGAGAAACAACGTTCACCTATCCCACCAAAAGCTTACTCTCAGGTTTCGCATAGGACTTCCGGCAATGGGTAGAAAAATTCATCCTCAACCATTGGTTCAGATAATAACTAAGATTTTACCTAGAAGCGTATCTTTCCTCAAATTTCCTAAGTTTCCTAATAAGGAAGCCAGAAATTTTATAGATCACGTATCTAACTGGTTTTACATACAAAGAACCTTAGAAAGATTGGGGCTTGTTAGTTTTATAGCCAACGGTTCAATCTTGCCAAGAGAAAGCGGAGTTTCATCTAAGCCTTTAAAAAACGCCATACCGTTTGAGTCTCCAAAGGAATTAGAGGTCACTATAGATCTTCCTAACGGCTTAAAATTAAAAGGTATGGGAATTCCCAAAGGCATAACTGTTATAACTGGAGATGGTTTTCATGGAAAAACAACACTTCTGGACGCGATAGCTACAGGTGTCTATCCCCACATTCCTGAAGATGGAAGAATGGTAGTAACAACTCCACAAGCTATAGAGGTAAGAAGCGAAGATGGTAGAGCTATAAACGGAACAGACATATCCGCTTTTATATCGAAGGTACCGTTTAAAAAGACCGATTCTTTCTGGACTAACAACGCTTCAGGATCAACCAGCTTAGCAGCGTCAATAATAGAAGCATTAGAAGCAAAATCTGATCTACTTCTTATAGATGAAGATACTGCAGCTACAAATTTACTTATAAAAGACGATTTAGTGAGAAAGATAATAAAACGTCACACGATAACACCCCTTCTAGATATTGTAAGAGGTTTACCCAGAAAAGGCGTATCAGCAATTATAGTGATAGGAGGTAACGGTGACTACTTCTCCGTAGCAGACAACGTAATACTTATGGAGGAATACAAAGCGTACCTCGTTAATAAAACATTAGAACAACTGGGTGTAAAGAAAATTGAAAACAACGTTGAGATTAAATTTAAAGATCGTACTCTAAGGTTAGGAAAAGAGCTTGATAACAAAGTAAAAGTTAAATCAAAAAAGAGCTTTAGAATGGGAAAGCACTCTGTAAACGTAGAAGGTTTAACTCAAATAGTGGACGAAGATCAACTCAGATTTATAGCGGCAGTTATTAGATTCCTTGCCAAACATGAAATTAGATTTTCCGGAAGAAAATTGGAAAACATCGTTAAATTACACTTTAAAGACATTATTAGCCAGTTGAACGTTCCTGAGCTTGCTAAAGCTCGTGGAGTAGATATTCACTTTGCAATAAGTAGAATACGTGATCTAATTTATCAAGGAGGAGAACAAAATGAGAGCTGATAGAATTCAAAAATATTTAACAGCTTTAAAAGGGTGGGAGTTAAAAGGGGAACAAAAAATAGAGAAGGTCTACAAATTTCCATCTTTTCGTTGTGCCATAGCTTTTGTTAATTTTGTAGCAGAACTAGCTGAGAAACAGGATCATCACCCAGATATAACGATAAATTACAACAAGGTTACGTTGGAATTAACTACCCATTCAGAGAAATCTTTAACTGAGAAAGACTTTATTTTGGCATCTTTAATAGATAATGTCGAATTTAATGGGTAACCATAAATGAAAAACATAGATAGAGTTGTAACAGCTGTTCTTGGTGGAGGGCAAGGAACAAGGCTTTGGCCTTTAACTAAACACAGGGCAAAACCAGCTGTACCTTTAGGAGGTAAATTCAGGCTTATAGACATACCCTTGAGCAACTCGTTACACGCTGGGATAGATAAAATATACCTTTTGACACAATTTAACAGTGCAAGCTTACACAGACATGTAGCGTGGACATATAGGTTCGACGTTTTCAGGAACGGGTTTGTCAACATATTAGCGGCACAACAAACGATAGAAAGCAGAGAATGGTATCAAGGAACTGCAGATGCTGTTAGGCAAAATTTACAGAGGATTCTATTTACAGATCCTTCAGAGGTCCTCATCTTAGCCGGGGACCAACTCTATTTGATGGACTTAGCTGAATTCGTTTTTTTACATAGAGACAGTGGTGCTGATATAACAATAGCGGTAACCCCTGTAACACCAGACAAAGCAGCTTCATTTGGGATAATGCAGGTTGACAGCGATTGGCGTATAACCTCATTTGTGGAGAAACCTACAGATCCAAAAGTTGTTACAGAACTGCTTCTTACCGAAACTCAATTAAGAAGACTGGGTTTTCCTGAAAATAGGGAAACTCTCCTCGCTAGCATGGGAATGTACGTATTTAAGCCAGACGTTCTGACAAAAGTGTTAACCGAGACCACATTTACAGATTTTGGCAAGGAAGTTATACCCTTCGCTATAGAAAGATACAAAGTGTACGTTTATATATACACTGGATACTGGGAGGATATAGGTACGATCAAATCATTCCATAAAGCTAACTTAGAGCTAACAGTTCCTCTACCTCCGCTCAACTTGTATAGTTCGACCAAACCTATTTACACGCACCCAAGATTTCTTCCAGGTGCAAAGATCAACAGATGCGAAGTAATACAATCTATATTGTGTGAAGGTAGTATATTAACTTGCAGTAGTGTAAAAAATTCGATAATCGGTATAAGAACTATGATAAGGGAGGGAACTGAGATAGAAAACAGTGTAGTTATGGGTGCCACATTTTACGAGCATGGAGTTACCGATGATATTCCTCTAGGAATAGGTAAAAATTGCGTTATAAAAAACTCAATAATAGATCTAGATGTCAGAATAGGAAATGACGTTACTATAACAAATGCAAAAGGGATAGAGTTCTACGAATCTGAAACTTATTCAATAAGAAGCGGAATAGTTGTAATACCCAAAGGAGTCACCATACCAGACGGAACCGTTATATGAAAATAGCTTTCGCTTGCTCAGAAATAGTCCCTTTTACAAAGACAGGAGGATTAGCTGATGTCGCTGGAGCGTTGTCAAAATTTTTGCACAAAAGAGGAGTAGATGTAAGACCTTTTATGCCTCTTTACAAAAATATAAACCTCGGAGAATACAATCTGATACCTGTAGAATTTGCACAAAATATTCCCATAAAAATGGGGCCCTTAAACCTTTCATTTTCCCTGTACACAGTACACGACAGCAATGGGCTGGCTACTTATTTTATCCATTGCCCACATCTATACGGAAGAGAATCGATCTATACATCAGACTGGGATGAAGGTATAAGATTCGCCTTTTTTTCAAGAGCCGTAATAGAAGCTTGCCAATATATGGGTTGGGCTCCAGACATATTTCATATCCATGATTGGCATACAAGCCTCATTCCAATCTATCTAAAGACTATATACAGCTGGGACAAACTGTTTGCAAACTCTAAGACCCTTCTTACTCTTCACAATCTGGGATATCAAGGGATATTCTCGAGCAAAATGCTCCCTTATTTTGCATTAGACCATATAGCTAACCTTCTCTACAGAGAAGACCTGCAGAAAGGACTCGTAAACTTTATGAAAACTGGTATTCTCTATGCAGACTACTTATCTACGGTAAGTCCCACTTACGCTAAAGAGATACAAACACCTTTTTACGGATTCGGCTTAGATAAACTACTAAAAGCTAGAAAAGAAAAATTAGTAGGAATTTTAAACGGTATAGATTACTCTATATGGGATCCTGTAAATGATCCTTATATACCATACAGATACTCTATAAAAAAACTAACAGGTAAAAAAAAGAACAAACAGTTCCTTATCCAAAATACAAAATTAAATATCTCTTTAGATATACCTTTAGCTGGTGTAGTATCAAGACTTACCTATCAAAAAGGTTTCGATCTTATGTTTGATTCTATCCCACCTTTGCTTCGCAACAGAGAGATGGGAATGGTTGTGCTAGGCACAGGTGAAAAAAAATATGAGCAATTTTTCTCCTGGTTATCACACACTTTCCCTGAAAAGGTTGCATATATAGGGGGATATAGTGAATTTTTAGCACATCTTATAGAAGCTGGAAGCGATATTTTTATTATGCCATCTCTCTTTGAACCGTGTGGACTTAACCAAATGTACTCTCTACGTTACGGAACTTTACCGATAGTACGTAAAACGGGAGGGCTTGCGGACTCTGTAAAACATATAGACCCAAACTCAGACTCAGGCACAGGCTTTGTTTTTGAACACTTTAGTCCTCACGGGCTATCGTGGGCCCTTAACCTAGCGTTGGATTATTGGAAAAACAAAAAGCTCTGGAGATCTGCCCTTAAAAGAGCTATGCTAGAAGATTTTTCTTGGGATAAACAAGGCGAGAAATACCTCAAGTTATATAGAGATATTATCGAGAACAGATCGTTTTTACGAAGTTTATAATACTCTTTACGATATTATCTCCTTGAGACGTTTTAAATATATGCTGAGCGTGTTTGTCCGTGTTCAACTTCAACACCTCTTTAGGGGATGAACTATTCTCGTATACACTTTCTATTCTACTTGCTATCGGTTCATCTTTCCCAAATACAATAAGTTTTGGAATTTCAGTGGTTATAGCTTCCGAGAAGGGAGGTGATAAAAATATGGCTGCATCTATTTTCCCTGGTATAGAAGCAAGATAATCCTTCAGAGCAATCGCTCCCATACTCGCTCCAACAACAGCTATACAATCCACATTTTTTCTTTTAAGAAAATCGACAGCTCCTGTAATATCGTGGTACAGTTCCTCTTTTATACCTACAGACAAACCGTAACCTCTAAAGTTGATAGCTAAAGCGCTGATTTTTGCGCGCTCCAAACTATCTGCGACCTTTTTCCAGCTATTTTTATCAAAAACTTTCCCATGAGCCAAAACAACGGCTACTTTCGAGTCAGCATCGTAGAAGTCCGCTTCCACAAATCCTCCATCACCAGCCTCAAAACTAACTTCGATCAATTCACCCTTAAGAGGTAACGAAACAGCAAACAGTAGACAAAAAACTGCTCTCTTCATAACCTACCCCTCAAAGCAACACCGATGGTAACGGTATCAGCAGATGCCCTATCAAGTTCAGAGAAAGTCCCGTTACGGTAGTTGCCATGTATATCTAAGTATATTTTAGGAAGAATTTCGAATTGAATACCTAACCTAGCAACGTAGAATATAGAGGAGACTTTGTTACCTACAAAACCATTTGATATAGAGGTACCAACTCCTACTCCTCCATATACAGATCCACCCAAGAGTACTAAAGCTATAGGGGTAATTGTAGGTTTGGTACTTCCGTCATAACCATTAGCGTAGTAGTTAAGATCTATTTCAAATTTTAAGAGTCCTCCAGGAAGGTATTGATAGGTAACAAAAGGTGCTGCTCCTTCAGTATCTATACCTGCAGGTAACTCGCTTACTGTCTGCCATAGAGATAAACCAAAACCGAAAGAATGAGTATCGCCAAAAAGAGTAGCAGCGAAAAATAAAGAGAGTACACTAACTATTTTTTTCATCTATAACCTCCTACTTTCATAGGATACCTCTTAAAGTATTATCTATAAAATTTAAAGATTTAGAAATTAAATCGGCCATAACATCGTTCTTCTCTTCCCAAAATGGTACACTTTTTCTAAACTCGCATCTGAGTTCTGCTAGCTCCTTAGGTAATATCACGCTATCTTTTCTCATATCGATGCCTTGAATTGCTACAAGCAATTCGATAGCCAGCACCTCTTTGAGTATATTAGTCACTCTTCTAAGAAGTAAAGTAGAATTGGTGCCCATAGAAACGTAGTCTTCCTGATCTGCTGAGGTTGATATCGAATCTACAGAAGAAGGAAAGGCTAAACTACGAGCTAAGTTAAGAAGAGCAGAGGAAGTAACATGAGCTATCATAAATCCAGATTTAACCCCACTATCCTCTACTAAAAATGGGGAAAGACCTGAAAACGAGGAATCGATCAATTTCGATACTCTACGTTCCGATATACCTATCATAGAAATAGTAGCGTTTTTAAGCGAATCAGCAGCTAAAGCTATAATCTCTCCATGAAAATTACCTCCGTTTAAAATTTCTCCACTTTGAGGTAAAACGATAGGATTATCGCTAACCGAATTCATTTCAGTTTCAACAATTTTCTTTGCAAAAATCATAAACTCTCTAAAAGCACCGTGAACCTGTGGTATACAACGAAAAGAATAGGGATCTTGTACACGAGAGCCTTTAAGTTCCCCAACATAATCTTTCAAACATTTAGCTGTCTCTATTTGACCTACGTAAGGTTTCAACTCATGAATTCTAACATCTAAAGGTTTTGAAGAACCGTCAAACGCTATAAGAGACAAAGCGGCAACTGTGTTTGCAACTTTAAAGAGAAATTCTAACTCGATTATAGAAATAGCAAATATCGCTGTCATCACTTGGGTTCCGTTTACAAGAGCTAAACCTTCTTTAGGTTCAAGCTCTAGAGGTTTTAACCCTATACTTTGCAAAGCTTTTTTGGCATCTAACAAATCTCCCTTCAACTTAACTTTGCCTATCCCTATAAGAGACAGAGCCAAATGGGCAAGAGGAGCTAAATCTCCACTAGCACCTACAGAACCTAAAGAGGGTACAAGAGGATACAACTCTTCTTCTAGAAACTTCAACAAATATTCCACGATTACAGGTCTTACCCCCGAGAATCCCATAGATAGGATATGAGCTCTAAGGTATATAATACCTCTCACTATCTCTTCATCCAACAACTGCCCTACTCCTGCTGCATGACTAATAAGTAGATTACGCTGTAACTCTCTAAGTTGAGAGTTTGCCAAACGTACTCTAGCTAATTTTCCAAAACCAGTATTAACACCGTATATAGCCTCCCCACGCTGTATACAGTTGTCTACAACTCTCTTACTTTGCAACATTCTTTCCACAGTGTTCTTACTAATAAACACTTCCTCTTGACACTTTACAACTCTAGCAAACAGGTCTAAATTGATTCTTTCAGATATCTCAACCATAAAATACCTCCACGGGAGTTCCTATAAATTTTACCCAATTAATACTCTTTCCCAACCAGATATCGTGATATCATTTTGTGTATCTAAAAAAGGAGAAAGATATGTGGGGCAACAAAAAGGTAGTAAAGCTCAAAAGAGTACTTATTACAGGAGCTGCTAGAGGTTTAGGCTTCGAAATGGCAAAAGCTTTCGGTACAGAAGGAGCGGAGATAATAGCAACAGATAAAAATGAAGCTCTTTTAGAGAGTGCTCTTATAAGACTAGAAGGTTTAGATATCAGAGCATTTGGCTATGGTATAGACGTAACTAACGTTGAACAAGTGAAACAATTAAAAGATAAGATAGAAAAAGAACATGGAACTATAGACATTTTGATAAATAACGCTGGTGTTGTATTTGGTGGACCGTTTGAGGCGGTAGAAATAGAGAAAGACCTACTTACCTGTAAGGTCAATTTAGAAGGCGTTGTTATAATGAGTAAGATTTTCTGGAAGGATGTAATCTCATCACCGGGAGGACATTTTGTCAATGTAGCTAGTGCTGCTGGCTTTATAGGGCTCCCTTTTGGATCAGTATACGCAGCTACAAAATGGGGTGTAATAGGGTTTTCCCACTCCATAAGGCAAGAGTTAAAAAAAAGGGGTAACAATCACGTGGGAGTCACAATAGTAGCTCCTAGCTATATAGCCACAGGCATGTTTGAAGGAGCAAAACCACCACTTTTTACAGACTTTTTAACTCCACAGGAGGTCGCTGCAAAAACTCTAGAAGCTGTAAAAAACAACCGTCTGTTTGTCTTAGAACCATGGCTGGTAAAGATTACTCCATTCCTTATGGCTACTATGCCTACCAAGATAAGTGATGCAATAAGCGAAATGCTAGGAGCAGCAGATAGCATGAAAGAATGGAAAGGTAGATAAAACTATAAAACTTTTAATATTAAATATCAAACAGATATAGATCTCTAAAATTACTAAAGCTCATACACTAAAAAATCAGAGTAAAAATCTACTTTCATTCTTAAGTTTTTACTGTTTTATTAACTATGTATTATATTTATCTACAATTTGGAGAAAGCAAATTGTACACATCACACACTAATCAACACCGTATGAGTTTTTATTTCGCCATTATAAGTAAAAACAGTTTAAAGAGGTCAAAGCCATGGTTAGACGGGTTTCAAAGGTTAACAATAAGGTAATAAATCCCAATAAATCGGTAGATAAAAGACAAACTGAAGCAAAAGTTGATGATACAAAGAACCCCTCGTCACCAACTCTTCCAGAGACAAAAAACAAGCCTTTGATTCAATTTGAGAGGCAACAAACAAATATATTTGCCCAACATCTAAATCAGAGGCCGACAACACGAGTATCAGAACCGCAATCTTCAACTCAAACAACTGTAGAGCAAACTCAGGAGGTGTCCCAGACCCAGACATCAACACCTACTCAACTCCCAAGGCGCCAAGAGATGTACGAGTATATGAATAAATATAACGAGCTCACAGGCAAAATCAGTGAATTAAAAGAGAGGATTACTGTACTAAGAGAGCACATTAGCCAATTAGAAAACGAGATTACTACTTTAGAGAGGAATCTTAGCGATTTACAAAGAAGAAACATCCCAGCCAATTCTCCTGAATATCAAGAGATAGTTCAAAGACTAGCCAGATTAAAAAATCAACTAGCTACATTAAAGGCAGATCTAAGTAATTCAGAAGCGGAACTAAATAGTTCAAAAGAAGAACTAAGTAGATTAGAAGATAATATGTATAATCGTCTGATAGATACTGTTCCTCAGGAACATCGTCAGAATCAGCCGAATCGTCCCAATATTGTAGGGCTCAGATATCATAGAAACGAGGATCGCAGAATTCGCCGCTACGACGATGTTATAGCTGTTCTGTGGATCGATGAGGAGGGGAAACGCCACGTTCGTGTATTCCACGCTGCTACCCATTCAGGACAGGGAGAATCTGACCAAGCACCAGCTTCAGGGATAGCTCGACTCCAACCTGGTACCTATATGTTCACAATCGCTGAACCAACAAACAAATATCCATACAAACACTTAAAATCTGTAGAGTACGCACTCCCTGTTTACCGCGACAGAAACCAGGATGGAAGAATCACTGGAGATGAGCTTAGGCGAACCTATCGAGGTACTGGAATACTTTTCCACAAGGGTGGGAGAGTAAATACAACTACGAGAGATGGGATTCCCGTAGGTAATGTTCAAAACATTGGTTGTCAAACTATACCACCAGGTGAATATGAAGAATTTATCAATCTTCTAATACAAATGGATCTAGATGGTGTTCAAATCCCATACACACTTGTTTACACACCTGAGTAAAATGTTTTAATACAGGTATGAAATAAAAGAGGCGGTGCAATAAGCGATAATCTTCTCTTCAACTATAGAAAGCAAAAGTATAGTCAGCACCGATAAACGTGCAAAAAGGTATTTTTAAAAAATCACCGCTACATTTTAAAACACTCCTCTTCTATTGCAACAAAAACTCTCAAAACAACGTAAAGTATAAATCTACACTTACACACTACAAACTCACGAGACTAAAAATATTAAAAGATAACAGTTTTAAAACGATACATTAGTTCAATTTTCAGTCTCTGCTAATTGTTCAACAGGTTCATTGTATTTATCGGCTAGTTCATCCAACTTTGAGAAATCTATTCTCTGTAACCATTCTTGCAGAAGTTTATCGTTATCGGTACCTCTAAGAGAGATAGAAATTAAAAACCTATCTTTATAAATTACATCCAGTGTGCCTTTTTTCTCCTTGAAACTAAACTCCACAAATCCAACTTTACCTTCCTCTTCTATACCTCTTTTATATCCGTCCATAGTTTCTTGCTCTATTACTGAAGCAAAATGTAAAGCACTTTGCAAAACAGGAATAAAAGCGGTATCCTGGACAGATATTTTTACAAATGTACCGTCCTGCGATTTATATCCTTGAGCAACTACCGAAAAAGTAAGGGATCCAAATTTAGAAGTCTCCCCTGTTTTACTTCCTTCTACTATTTCCCATCCGTCCGGTGGACTCGGTAAAACCTCCAAAAGTTCACGGAAATGCACAGGTTTAACCGGGCGTTTTTCCGCTGTCTCTTCCATCTTTTTAACAGCCTTAGCTGTGGCTTCAAATCCCTTTTTTGCTGCACTTATCGACTCCCCTAACTGTTGCAAACCTGCAAATAACCCTTTTTCGCCCTTCGAATCTCCGTCAGACTCATCACTCTCAACTGGTTGATCGTCTGAACTTTTCTCAGTATAAACGTTTTCTCCCTCAGAGGTACCCTTACCACACCCTAAGAGAACAGCTAAAAATAAAACCATCAAAACCGTTCTAAAAACTAACACCGTAAACCTCCTATATATAAAATAAAAAAAATAAATATTACATCTCTCCTTTTTTCCATTCTATCCGAAGTTCGTCCCATTTTCTCAAGAAAAATAATTTACACTTAGATCTATTTCCAACTAATTATTAAAGCTACTCAATTAAGATTATCTCCTAGCTACAAGTTGAAAATCTAACAATATTTCTAACTGAGAACAAATGAACTTTTGAGCAGTAATTTCTAAACAGCTACAACCGTTTGACTGAGATCAAAAATAGTACTAAATTTACCTCCATATGAAGCATGAAGCGTTATTATCAACTCCTGTAGGAGAAATCAAACTTACTTTTTATAACGAGCTTTTGACAAAGATTGAGCTTAACAACACGAGCTCTAATTCTTTAGAGGTAAACACCAAATTTTATAAACATATAAAAGAAGTTTCCTTGCAGCTGGAAGAATATTTTTGTGGAGAAAGAAGATTTTTCACTTTTAGTTATCATCTTATAGGTACTTCTTTCGATATAAAATGTTGGGAAGCGATATCTCGAATTAGCTATGGTAATACCGTAAGCTATGGAGAATTAGCCGAAGAATTAGGTAATATCAGAGCAGCTAGAGCTGTAGCAAGAGCATGTAAAAGAAACCCTCTACCTATTGTCATACCGTGCCATAGAGTGGTAGGTAAAAAATCTATTGGAGGCTATTCATTTGGAGGTATAAGGGTAAAAAAATTTCTTATACAGCTTGAAAGGAAAGCAAAATTGAACCTTTAATACTGTTTAAGCGGTATTTCTCCATTATAAACTTTGGAGATGACCCATTCTCGAGTTTTTAAAACGTCTTCTCTAGAAATTTTAGCCCCCGGTCCATCTGAAATCACTTTTTCAAGAGATAGCCAGGCCAAATTCAAAGGAAAAGCGCAGAATTTTATCACGTCTCGGGGAAACCGCTCTTGCCAAAGTAGAAACACGTGTCTCTCAGCCGCGTGCAAAGCAGACTTAGTTACTTTGATCACTTCCCCTGCGTGGAGAGTTTCAGGAAGAAACACTCTTCCTTCAGCTTTATCTACAAGTGAATCTTTCAATATATTTACTAATTGCAAGGCCCTACCAAAAAGGGGTGCAAGGGAAAGTAGCTCCTCCCGATTTTTACTTTTTTTATCTAGTAAGAAAATCTTAGTTAACATTTCACCTACTATACCAGCTACTATATAACAGTAATCTAACAAATCATCTATAGAAGAGACTACAATTCTATTATTCTTCGACAGCAGTAATATTCTTTTCATACCAAGAGCTGTTCTTATTATGTGCTCTATTATAATCTCCCGTACCTTTATATCAATTTGAAAAAGAACACTTTTTATAAATGTGTACTTTTTAAGTAATTCCAAGTAATAAGGATTTTCTACTTCCAAGTCATTAAAGTTTATACTCTCATTTCTATTAGACAAAAGATCTGTAACGATTTTATCTAAATACGATATTCTAACATGTATAGGCGTTTTATAAGAGTCTTCAACGGTATCCACTATTCTAAAAAGAAGATAAGCAATACCTATCTCGGTTTGACGAGGATCTTCCAATAGAGGAATAGATACAGCAAAAGTTCTACTTGTTTTATCAAGTAAAGATTCTATTTTTTCTTTATAGTTTTCCTTCATCTGTCGCGCTTATCAAGAAATTCAACAAGACCTTCAAAAAATTTATCAGCTGGGGACTGCAAATGTAAACCGGCGATAATGCTCTTAGCTTTATTCAAGTAAGAACTTTTTACATATTCAACTTTCTCCTTGCTACCTGAACGCTCTACCAAAGTTTTGAACTTTAAAAACTCTTCATCGTTTAACTTTTTACCAAGAGATTCCAATATGAATTGCTTTTCTTCTGCAGATAGTAGAGTGCTATTTATTGTGTTATAAACAAGAAGAGTTATTTTACCTTCTTCGATATCTGTTCGGTTAGATTTTCCGGTCTTTGTCGGTTCTCCAAATAGTCCTATTAAATCATCGACTAACTGGAAACCTATTCCCATAAACTTGCCAGCAAGAGATACGTTATATAGGAAATCATCCTCCTTGCCTGCCAAAATTGCCCCTAACAACATAGGTTTTTCTAAAGAATAATTACCAGATTTCATCTCTAGTATACGCAATATTTCATCCTCGGTAACTTCTTTTAGAGATCTTAAAGAGCTCAGTTCTATTTCCAAATATTGACCAGTTATCACTTCAAAGATGGTCTTTAGATAGGTGTCGTTCAAACGTTTAGCTACTTTTGGAGTAGTAACAAGTAAAAGATCGTTGAATATTGCACAAGATAAGGAAAAAACTAAATCACCAGCTAAAATAGCGGATGAAACTCCGAAATGAGAAGAATCTCCTACCATTTTAAGTTTGCTATGTAGATATTTAAAATCTTCATGAATCGTTTTGTTTCCTCTTCTAGTAGAAGCGTTATCCATTATATCGTCGTGAATAAGTAAAAAAGAGTGCAAAAGTTCAAGAGCAATTGATAGATCCAAAATCTCTGTAGAATTTCTGTTACCTCCCGATCCTATAAAGGAGTAATAGCAAACAGCAGGACGAATCATTTTACCAGGTTTAGATATAAAATCCTCTACAACATTTTTCAACCTGCTGTCACAACCTATTTTGTCGATAGTTTTATTTATCAACGGTTTTAAAGTTTTACCAAAATTGCTTAAAAGATATTCAAATTTTTCTTCTTTCATGCAAAATTTTAACGACTTTCTCTATATCCTCTTTTTTATCCACAGGAATGGACTTATAGGAAGTAAGAACAATCTCTATAGGTATTCCATTTTCCAGAGCCCGTAATTGTTCCAACTTTTCAGTTTTTTCCAAGAAGCTTTGTGGAAATGAAACAAATTTTAGCAATAGATCTCTTTTAAATCCATATATTCCTATATGCTCCAGATATCTAACTTTTTTTTTCGCTTTACTATAAGGTATAGCTGCTCTGCTAAAATAGAGTGCTCTCCACTTTTTATCTACCACTACTTTCACTCTATCATCCCCTTGGTCGTAGTATACTTCTCTAGCTGCGGTTACAATAGCACTGGAATCTTTACTCTTTAGTGCTACTTTTTCTATAAGTAGAGGATCTATTAAAGGTTCATCCCCTTGAATATTAACTATTACTTCATATTGTGGATGTTTTTTTACAAACCAGGCAACCCTATCTGTTCCTGAAGGGAGATTTGCAGGTGTAAGGAACGCTTTTCCTCCTGTATCTTCGACCGTTTTCTTTATTTCAAGATGATCCGTTAAAACGATCACTTCATCAAGAGCTTTACACTCTAAGGCTCTTTCTAAAACGTGTATTACCATGGGCTTACCATCGATTTTAATTAAAGGTTTAGCAGGTAGTCTTTTAGAATTATACCTAGCAGGAATAGCTCCCAAAATCATACATTTTGATTATATACTTTTTGCTTAAGGGGGATATCAAATGCAAAAACACCTAATATTTTTACTTACGATCGTTTTTGTTGTCTCAGGTAGTCGAGCCCAAGAAGGTAATATTAATGAGATCAGAGACCAGTTATTAAGTTTAAGAGGAACTTACGCGAATGTCAGGTATGAACCTGGAACGCTTAACAGAGCTTCTATATGGCTTAACTGGTTAGATCCCTTTGCTCGTCAGGTATCTAAGTGGAATTACAACAAGACAATTATAAAAACTGGGGTTGTATTGCTCGATCCGGTCCATTGGACAGAGGTTACCACGCTACCTTACGGTCTTCCTGTATCTATTCTTCCAGGATGGGTTATATCCCCCGCAAGGCCTCATATTATAGTTGGAGAAATATGGAAAATATTACTAGCTGGCTGGTTACCTCAGCTGAGGATAAGAGAATCTATTCAAGGAGGAGGAGAAGCTAGCAGAGGAATTGTAGCATCTGACATATATTCTAAGTTCGAGATAGCGCGCAGTGTTGTACCAGATATGGGGGTTTTAATTGCAGAGTCGTGGATAGTAGATCTGCTCGGACATATAGTTTATATAGCTGTCAACCAAGAGATAGGTAAAGATTTTCGCGAAGAATTAAAAGAGACAGATACCTTTTACTCGATGTTGGAAAGAGGTTACGGATCTACAAGCAAGCCTTTGACACTTATGCCTGCAACTGTAAACCCGAAGGATAGACTCGAATGGCAGCCAAGGCTATATCGCATGGCTAAAAGAATAGTAGACAAAGAAAATAGTGACAGAGTAGTACCTTACTTAATAAAGATAAGCAGGAAAAATGAACCTCTTTCTCTAGAATTCCTAAAAAGAAAATTTAAATATCTTTTTTAAGTCGCTTTAATAGATTTTTAGCCTCGTGTCGCCCGTGGAAGAAAGAGTGAAAGAACTTATAAGAATATACAGAAGAGATACCGTTGTTACAGCTATAAGAGAACAATAGAAGCTTTTGGAAATAGCTATTAAATATAGGAAGTCTACTCAAATCCCTAAATCTATCGTTGTCTGAAACTTTTTTAATTCTGACTCTCGAGATATCTACTACATATATTTCGGTCTTGTTGATTAATATATTACCTCCTGACAAATCACGATGCCAAAAACCTTTGTCGTGCATATTTCTAACAAAACGTGCAACTCTCCATATTATCTCTTCAGGGGTTTCTTTCCACGGAATATGAAGATAATTGTGAATCATACCTAAAATATACCTGAGTTCTACAACATTCGGTATATACCTATAAACAAAGCAAAACCCTCGTTTCTTACAAGACAACCATCCAAGAGGTTTAGGAGTAGCTATCCCTTTAGATCGCATAAGTAAAGCTGTTTCAAAACTGCCTCTAACTTTCTTCAAGTAATAACCATACTTGACGCTTACCGAAGGATAGTAGTATTTAGACACTACTTTCTCTCCATTTAAAGTATGAAGTCTAACTAAGTTTCTTCCTTTGTAAATTTTTTCCCCATTAGCAGGATCTAAAAAAGCATCTACGTATTTATCTAGGGAAAGATGGATCTTTCCTAAACAATTTGTCCCCTTGATACTCTTATACTCGCTCATCTATAGATACAGAAAAGTCGTCCAATTTAAAAGAGTTGTCACAAAGAAATTTTATGTACATACCTTCATGTGTTAAACATCTATCTATAACTTCTCTATTTTTCAAATAAAAATCGTACAACTTTGAACTCAGCGTTATCGAAATCTTCTTATTTCCAAAGCTGTTTTCTATTGCATTAATAACCGTTTTAAAAAATAATTTATCCACTTTAAATAGTTTGCCTATACCATTACAAAAGGAGCAATTTTGAAAAAATATTTCGTTTAGTTCGCATCCTTTGCGTTTCCGTATAATTTCCACCAATCCAAACCTGGTAAAACCCACAACTTCTTGTATCAATCTATCTTTTTTCAATTTCTTTTTAAAAAACTCCATAACTTGAGCTTCCTTTTTACTATCCATTCTGAGGAAATCCACAACTACTATTCCTCCCAAATTACGTAATCTAATCTGTTTAGCAATCTCAGCTGCTGCTTCTATATTTACTTTAAATGCCGTTTCTTCCAAGGAACTTTTGGTACTACAAAAAGAAGAGTTAACATCTATAGCAACAAGCGCCTCTGTATTTTCAATAACTATACTACCTCCCGATTTAAGCCAAACTCTGCTTCTCAAAGCTTTTTCTATTTCTCTTTCTACCTTATAAAGATCGAACAATTTAACCTTTCCTCTGTAAAAAGAAAGATTCTCGGTAAGGTCTGGTCTTACTTCTTCAAGAAAATCTTTTATTTCTTCGTACTGAGAAAGGTTATCAACCTCCAGACTAACACCGTAAGTAAGCCAATCGCGTAGAACTTTTACAACGAAACTGGCATCGCTATGTAGAACTGTACCCACTTCCGCTTTAGAAAAGTTGCTTTCTATCGATTTCCACAAATCGAGGTGCTTTTCAAGTTCTTTTTTAACTATCTCGTCTTTTACATAAGCAGCTGCAGTACGAAACAGTACCCCTTTTTGTAACTTTAGAGAAGATACAATAGCTGTCAAACGAGTTTTTTCACTTTCATCCTCTATTCTTTTTGAAAAGCACACCCCCTTGTTAAAAGGGAAGAGAACAGTAAGATTCCCAGGAAGTGCTATTTTGCAACTCACACGCGCTGATTTTGTCTTAGAAGCTATTTTTTTTATTTGAACCAGCAGAGGCGTTCCTATTTTTAGGTAAGGAAGAGCTGATTTTCCAGAATTACCTTCTACAATTAGATCCTTAACTTGTAAAAAACCTTCCTCTGTATCATTCAGAGTGACAAAAACAGCATCTGTAGAAGGAAGTATTTTTTTTACAGCGGCTTTTATTATAGATCCTTCAGAAAGAGGGGTTTTTAACGTTTGGTTTTCAAAATATTCAACTACTTCTCCGTCTTCAATTATTCCAATACGGTCATAGAAAGGATTACGCGTGACGACGATTTTTATATCAGTAGGGAGGTGAGAACCCATATTCTTCTAGAGATACGCTTACAACCAAACCTATAAGGATATAACACGTTAACAAGAAACTTCCTCCGTAGGAGAAAAATGGAAGTGGAATTCCGCTAACCGGTAATAAACCTACAACCATAGCTATATTATAAAATAGATGAATAAAAAGTAACGCAGCAACGCCAGTAACTATATACAGGTTTTCCGTATTATAAATATTTTCCATCAGAGTAATAAGAGAGTTAAGAAGGTAACCAAAAAGAAAAATAGCGATTGTAACTCCCAAAAATCCCCATTCTTCGGCAAAAACTGCAAATATAAAATCTGTGTGTCTAGCAGGTAAAAAGCGTAACCTACTTTGGGTACCTTGTTTAAATCCTCTTCCAAAAATCTTTCCTGATCCTATAGCAATTTTGCTTTGTCTTATTTGATAACCAGCTCCCAAAGGATCTTTTTCAGGATTAAAAAAAGTATATATCCTCTCCTTTTGGTAATCCTTAAGGACAAAGTCCCATATAAAAAACGACAGAACTATACACAATATTAGGGAAAGAACCACAAGGTACCATCTGACACCACCTACAAGGAGGAAAGATGGTAGAATCGATAAAATCATCATAGCTGTTCCAAGGTCTGGTTGTAGAATTACCAACACCGCGGGTATAACTACGATAATCGCAGCACCTAAAATATCTTTGAGTGTTAAGGTTTTTTTTTCTCCTCTACTGCCTAGAAATCTAGCTAGCGTACATATGATAGCTATCTTTGCAAATTCTGACGGCTGAATACGGATAGGCCCTAGATAGAACCAACTTTTAGCCCCTCCAGCTACATATCCAAAAATCAACACTCCTACCAATGCAAGTAAAGTTACCCAGTAAAAAACAATTGCGTACCGCAAGATAGTTGAACAACCTACAATTACTACAATAAAGAATGCCGGAACTGCTAGAGTTAAAAATAGCAATTGTCTTGAGAAAAAATCTATTCCCATCCCTTCAGACGCGCTCTTTAAAGCCACTAAACCTATTAAAGTTAACGCAAGAGAAATAAACAAAGGGCTCAATTTACCGTGTATAAAAAGATTTACGACTTTTCTTCGAGAGTTAATTACTACGTTGTTTAAAATACTCATAGATAATTTCTCTAGCTATTGGGGCAGCAGCCTTAGAGCCAGATCCACCGTGTTCTACTATAACTACTACAACAATTCTAGGATTTCTACTGGGAGCAAAAGCTGCAAACCACGCGTGATCTCTTAAATGCCACGGTAGATCTTCAGATTTTACACGTTCCTTTTGAGCAACCACCTGAACGGTACCTGTCTTCCCTGCAACATCGCAACAATCCAGATAAGCAGTTCTCCAAGCGGTACCTTTATCGTTTACTACTCTCCATAATCCTTCTACTATCGTTTCTATAATATCTTTATCGGATGATAAAATATCTTTCCTTTCAACTTTTCTAAAAGAAGCTACTTTGGGCCTTACCCAATATCCACGGTTAGCTATCAAAGCTAAAGCCGCAGTTACTTGCAAAGGTGTAACTAGCAGAGGACCTTGACCAATAGAATAGGAGATGGTTTCACCCGCGTACCATTGGTGTCCCCTTACTTTTAGACTCCATAGGTTATCTGGTACCAGCCCACTTTTTTCTCTGGGCAAATCTATACCTGTTCTCTTTCCAAATCCGAATAAGCGGGCATATTTAGATATTTTTTCAACTCCCAACCTCTGTCCAACGTTGTAAAAGAATATATCACACGAATGTTTGAGTGCATCTGACACATTTACCCAACCATGACCTCCTTCTCGCCAACAGCGAAAAACTCGTCCGTAGAATTTACCTGAACCTTTACAAAAAAATTTGGTATTAGGGGTTATTATGCCCTCTTTCATTGCAGCAAATGCCACAACAAATTTAAAAACAGAGCCGGGAGAATAGAGTCCAGCTATAGCTCTGTTTTGTAAAGGATGAAGCTTGTCATTCACAATCCTATTCCACTGAGTTAAAGAAATTCCTCTAACAAAAATATTTGGATCGAAGGAAGGGGAAGAAAACAGCAATAAAATTTCTCCACTGTTTGGATCCATAGCAACTACGGATCCTACTTTATTTTCAAACAACCTAAAAGCCAATAGTTGCAGTCTGGCCGAAACTGTCAAGTTCAAATCTTTACCACCTTTAGGTTGCCGCTCCACCTTTTCACTGATTATCATTCCCCTACTATCGACCTCAACTATTTTACTTCCGTCTTGACCTTGTAACAAAGAGTTATAAAAATACTCCACACCTTCTCTTCCTATATAACTACCTTTGCGATAACCTTTATCTCGAACTTCCTCATCTGTAACCTCTCCCAAATATCCAACCAAGTGCGCTAAAACTACACCTCCCCGATAAAGCCTAATAGGCTTAACTTCTATGTCAAGCCAATCAAAATTGTGCTTAAAATACTCTATTCTTCCCAATTCACGTAAATTTAAATCTTTAGCAATTATCGTATCGGTAGGAAGATAGTTGGAAGCGAATCTCTTTTCTCTTCCTATTAATCGTAAAAGTTTAACAACCTCTTCTACTTTCACATATTTTGCTGTAACAACAGAAAAACTAGGATAATTTGCCGCTAAAATCTCTTTATCTCTATCAAAAACCACTCCCCTTTTAGCTATAGTAGGTATTCTACGCAACCTGTTATTCTCCGCTAGATCGAGGTAATAATCTCCTTTTACTACTTGTAAAAACCAGTAGTATGAAAAAACCAGGACAACTAAAAAGAGGTAGAAGTAGAGCAAGTAGCGTAATCTTTTTTTATATATCTCTACCATTTCCTGGTTTCTAGCAAAAATCAGCATTTTCTATCTCTCCATCTTCGATCGATAGCAAAAAAAATCACTCCCAGGAAAGAGTACGCAAGGGATGCAAGAAATATTTCTAAAGGAGAGTAAACAGCAATTTGATAATCTAAAATGTATGCTATGACAGAGGGTAGTAAAAATACCAAATTAAATCCAAAAAACAGGATTATAGCTGTAGAAAGAAAATGTTCAACAGTGAATACCCAAGATAACAAGTGAACAACGTTAATAGCTATAAAGTAAGTTAAAACGTAAATCCCAACAGGTGTTCCTTCTAAAAAATCTCTCAACAGTCCAGTTAAAACAGCGATAAAATAGCTACAATTGTTCTTACACTCTTCTTTGAAAGTCACTGTAACAACAAGTATAAAAAATATTTCTCGCGCGTACACAACGTTTGATGCCAGCAAAGTGTAAACGTATATGAAAGCTAAAAAGTAAGCTATTATTTTTAAAGTTGTAATCACATTCCTAACGCTTCTATATCTATGGGGGGTTCTAGTAAATAAACTATTCTTAGTTTTAAGAAGTCTATGAAAGGTCTAACTGTTATAGAGAGGAAGATTTCTCCTGGTTTTTTTTCTATTTCAACTATTTCTCCTACTGGGATACCTGCGGTAAACAGACCATCTATACCAGAGGTAAACAGGTGCATACCTTCACTTATAGACACGTAATCTGGTATATACTCTAATTTTAGAAGGTTTTTCCCAACGCCTTTTACCACCCCGTGTCTACCAATTTCTTTTACAACAACGGTAGCTGAGAAGTGGGAACTTGTAAGTAATTTTACTTTAGCGTAACTTCCAACTTTGTTATCTACAGTACCTACCAATCCTTGAGGAGTTACTACTACAAACCCTTTTTTTATTTCTTTATTTTGTGTAGCAACTATTACAAAATGGTTGTAGGAGCTAAGGTCCACCATAACCACTTCGCCTTTGAGTGCAAGTGGTTCTGCGTTTTGAAAAAGGTTTATCTCTTGTTTAAATACACGCCATTTGAATGCATCCTCTCGTAACGTTATCACTTCTTGTTCTATATGGGATATTTTGTCTTCCAATAGTTCTATTTTTTTTCTCAATTCTTTGTTTGTGCGAAGATAGTTCTTAGCGTGTAGGAAAGTATTCTTAATTCCATCATCAATACTAGCAACCCCAGCCAAAACAGGAAGAAACATATCGCTTATTGCAGGTGTCAATATGGGACTTCTTATTTCTTTATTTATTAAAACAAGAAGTGTTGTCATCAACAGCAAGGCAATTATCAGATGTATTTTAATATTTATCTTTTTCAAAATTAGAACTACATTTATTCTATAGCAACTTTTCTAAGTAACTCTATATCTTCTAAAACTTTACCTGCTCCCAGTACAACAGCTGCGAGAGGATCTTCTGCTACAACAACTGGTAGACCTGTTTCTTCTCTGATACGTCTATCTAAGTTTTTCAGTAGTGCTCCCCCACCAGAGAGCACTATTCCTTTATCCATTATATCTGCTGACAGTTCAGGAGGTGTTCTTTCAAGAGCTTGCTTTACTGCGTCTACTATAACAGACACTGGTTCCGAGAGAGCTTCTAGAACTTCTTCATCTGATATGGTAAGGGTTCTAGGAACTCCTTCGACGAGGTCTCGTCCTTTTATTTCCATAGTAACTCGTTTATCTAAAGGATAAGCAGATCCTAGTTCCCACTTTATAAATTCGGCTGTTCTTTCTCCTATCAACATGTTATATTTACGTTTCATGTATTGGATAATAGCTTCATCCATTTCATTACCAGCTATTCTAACTGAGCGTGAGTAAACTATACCGGCTAAAGAGATAACCGCTACGTCTGTAGTCCCGCCTCCTATATCTACTATCATATTCCCTGAAGGTTCTGTCACGTTTAATCCTGCTCCTATAGCAGACATCATTGCTTGTTCTACTAGGAAAACTTCTGAGGCACCTGCGTTCATTGCTGAATCCCTGACTGCGCGCTTTTCCACCTGCGTTATTCCCGATGGTACTCCTATAACTATCCGCGGGGATACCAATCTTCTACCTCCGTGAGCTTTTTTAATGAAATGTTCCAACATAGCTTCTGTTATCAAAAAATCAGCTATAACCCCGTCCTTTAAAGGTTTTATGGGTTCTATATTGCCAGGGGTTCTACCTAACATCTCTTTAGCCTCTCTGCCTACAGCCTCTATCTTATTGGTTTTTTTGTTTACGACTACTATAGAAGGTTCACGTAACACTATACCTTTATGCAACACGTACACCAAGGTATTAGCTGTGCCTAAATCTATAGCCAAATCGTTAGAAAACCAACGTAAAATAGTGGAAAAAGGCATCTTGTCCCCTCTTTTCTATATTTGATTTCATTCTCCACATTCTCTATAAAGACTAAAAATCGGCAACTACAGGTATCTTTTTCACAGTATGGTTTCCACTACTATCTACAGCTACGATTACAATATCCTGTCTGCCTGGATGAAGTAACGTTAAAGTTTTAACAAAACTACCATCAGCTTCTACAACTGCATTTTCGTTATTTACCATAACAGATGCTCCAGGTTCAGTAATACCTCTTATTATATATATGTTTCCGTGAGCCTCTATACTTGCTATCTTAAGTTCAGGAGGCTTATTATCTACAGCCTCTTTACCAAATCTCACTGAGCTATCTATTACACGAAAAAGAAAAGGCATACTCCACTCACCCATAACGCCATCCTTAACAGCAGCAACTCTCCAGTAGAAGTCACCTTCTCCTTCAAGGGCAAGTTTAGCTGTACTTTTCTTTCTGTTTTTATCTTCAAGGACAGTTCCTACAAAAAGAGAATTATCTGCTATCTGAACGTAGTAGTGATCAACCATTTTCAACTTCTTCCATTCTAAAACCAAATTTTTCTCCCGTACCAAATCAACGAGCACACCATTAGGTGGCACCATGAGCTCTACTCTGGAAGGCAGATCCATCTTTTTTACTTCTTTCTCATTATTAACCAAAACCATCTGTTGATCAGAAACTCGCTCTTTACGTCCGCTTTTTTCAAATTCCAACTCCATTTCTCCTTCGTAGGTTGCAAATCTACTTTCTCTCTTTGTTTTATTGTAGGAAACTGCGCCTCTGGAGTTCTCTTCAACTTTTGCTACTATTCCGGGAACCTTAACTTTAGTACTTGCTTCTATAGAATTAAGGTCTATCCATCCATAAGCCAATTCCACTTTACTTCCTTCCTCTTTACCTGCACCTTTTATAATAAATTCAGTACCTGGCCGCAACTTGTAAAGTGTACCGTTCCTAAACATTATCTCGGCAGATCCTAAAGGTCCGCTTCTAACCACATCTCCAGGATAGAGAGAGACTTTAGTACGGGCAGGAATGTAACTGGTTCCTTTTGCCCGTTTATACTCCACTTTACCTTCGACGTTAGAGAACCAGGCTATAGCAACTTTTCCTCTATACTCATCCAGTATAGACATAAAAAGTCTTTTGCTAGAGAGTGCCGCCTTATAAGCTTGTTCAAAATTGGCTGAATTAAATGCCAAACTAGCAAAATCCAGTTCTTTCCAAGCTTTATTCCATCTTCTTGTAAGTTCTCTATTTAGTGTTTCCACATCTATCTGCTGAGCTAACGCCCTTGCTTCATTTAAAAATGTAAGAGTATCTCTTTTTAGTTTAAACTGCGACCACTTATGGTATAAGTAGGCTACCATCAATGCGAAGATTAGAAAACCCAGAATAAAGAGCCATCCCCTGACAGTATCTTTAGAAACTTTATACCAATCTACATTTGATACTCTCTTTTTTCTATTAACCTTCATCTTTGTTTTTTTGAATTGTTTCAGAGTTTTCACCACATTTTACGCAGTCTTCAAAACCGTTAGGTGGTTCAAGTTGAATAGTAACATGGCTTAGACCAAATTTATCCAGCAACATCTTACGCAAACTATCAACAAGAGTATCTCTAGAGCCCTTGTAATGTTCTGAAACTACAACATGTGCAGTTAAAGAATCAAATCCCTCTTTGATTGTCCACAAGTGAAGATCGTGTACCTCTTCTACACCTTCCATATTTTCCACAGCTCGTTTAACTTTGGATACTTGCAGGCCTGCAGGAGCGGACTCTAGCAGTATCCTTGCACTTTTTATCATAAGTCTTATAGAACTTTGAAACAGTAGCAAAGCTATTAATCCAGCTGCTATAGCATCTGCTTTTACAAATCCCCATAGGTAATATACAACTGCAGCTATCATAACTTGTATACTTCCTACAAGATCTGACAAAACGTGTAGCCATGCCCCTTTTATATTAAGCGATTCATCTTTTACACTCCACAAAAACGAGATCATAAGGATATTTACAATCAACCCTCCCAATCCCACGCTAAACATAATATCTGTTTTGATAGGAATAGGTTCTATCCACCTTAAAACTGCTTTAAACAATATATTAAAGGCCACAACAATCACTATAACTGCATTTGTAAACGCAGCTATTATTTCTATTCTCTTAAAACCAAAGGTAGTATTTTCAGTTTTTACCTCCTGCGAAAGGTAGATAGCTATTCTAGCCATCAGCAGTCCTACTACGTCGGAAAACATATGTCCAGCGTCTGCAAGCAAAGATAAGGAGCCTGATACAATACCCCCGATCACTTCTATTGTCATGTAAGTTAATCCGATAGCAATGGCTATATTCAAAGCTCTTTTACCTTTTTCACCAGTTACAACGTTATTGCATCCACACGCACCAGACATTATTCTCTCATCTCCACTCTAAGAGTTTGTATTAGTATAGAAAGTGCCTTTTTTACCACTTTAAGATCTGGGTGTTTAACAACTACGTAACCTTCCCCTTCATAACTAGCAGATTTAATTTGACCTATTTTCGGCAATCTGACCTCCACTACTAGATCACCAACCATTCTTTGTGCTTTATCGAGTCCGTGGATTCTCGCTACTCTACCTCTTCCTTGTCCTCTAAGAAATGCAGCTCCAGCTGCGAATTTTCTCTCAGGCATATAAAATTCCCTAAAGACCATAAGTTTAGCCCATTCATGGTATACGTCCCATTCATGTGCATGATACAAAAGGGTAGTTATTTGAGCTCCTGGAGGACGAGCAGCTATTTCGGAGATAGCAACAGAGCCGTTTTTCCTTCTAAACCATTCCATATGAGATAGTCCCGTATCCATACCTAATACATCCAAAGCTTTGAACGCCACATCTTTTACATCAGCAACTTCTTGTGTATCGATATCTTTAGGAATATAGATACACCATTGAATCCAAGGTTTTTCCATAGCCTCAAGAGGTGTTGGATAGTATCTACTCCACGAATACCACACTTTTTTGCCGTTTATTGTAACGGTTTCAAAAGAGTACTCGTCACCTGTTATGAACTCTTCTAACATCCACGGTTTATCCTTACTTATAGGGAAAAGTTGGCAAATTTCCAATAACTCTTTATGGTCGTTAATTCTATAAGTAGCTCTAGTACCTACACCAGCTGGAGGTTTTATAACTATAGGAAAACCTACAGATTTACTAAAAGCAACAACCTCGCTTTTCGAAGTAGCCAATAGAAATTTTGCGCACGGCAATCCGGCTTTACGGAGTTTCTCTTTCATAATATCTTTACGTCTAAAGTTAAGAGCAACATCTCTTTTCATTCCTTCTATACCAAGTTCATCTCTAACTGTTGCTAAAGGCTCTTGCAAATGCTCTAATATTCCTAACAGTCTATAACATTTTTTCCCAACATGTTTTTCAAGTCTCACAACAGCGTCACGAATCTCTTGATACGCGAGAGGATTTTTTATCCTTTCCCAACCACGCAACTTGGCTCTAAAACTCACAGGTAGATCCGCTACATGTTGGCAACTTATCAAAGATACATCAACATTTCTCAAAAGTAAAACGCCTCTTAAAAAACGTAATGTTATCTCCATAAAATATGGTGCGACAAATATAACATGCACGTGCATTTCTTTCTCCTTATTCATATATAATACACATCAACCATCCGATCAGCTACCTCGGTAGGATTTTTGATACGTTCTTTTAAGTAATCTGGCACCCACAAAAAATTTCTCTTACAACTCTCCAGAGCCTCAACAATACCTCCAACACCCTTTCTAAGGTCAACTTTGATTCCCCAGGGATATCTAACTCGTTCTCTAAATGCTCCTATATCAAACGTTATTACAGGAACTCCAGCCAAGATAGATTCGCTCAAAAGAAGTGAATAGGTCTCTGGCCAGGTAGACGGAATAACAGATACATCTATCCTGTACTTAATAAGAAGCTTACTAAGAGAACCTGGGGAATAGAATCCAATATAATTTACTTTATTACCAAAATCGTAATTACCGTATCCACCAAATATATACCATTCGTATTGAGGTAACCTTTCAACTATTTCTTTTGCTACAATACCTCCTTTACTTCTCAATCCACCTCCTAGTAGTGCAATTTTTCGAGGGGGAAATGAACTAGAAGAGATGGGAGTTTTGTAACAATACGTTGGAAGTTCAATTATAAAAAACTTACCTTCATATCCCAACTCTTTAATTTTGTTTAAAAGAAAATGTGAAGGTACAATAACACCCTCAACCTTAGCCAATAACTTTTTCATAACATCTCGGTATATAGCTATATCCAAAGAGTTAAAATCGCCATCTAAACATTTAGAACAAACTTCATATCGCTTCTCATAGTTACAAAAAAAGAGACTGCCTTTAGGCAAAAGATTATACCTAGGACAAAAAAATGCAAAATCTAGAAGAGATAAAAAAACCTTGCAGGTAGTGTTTGTTATATCAAAAATTTCGTTGTAATCGAAAAGTGCCAGATTTTCAAAATGGACAATCTCCGGAGATAACTTTTTGATAATAGAAGAAAAACCGTCTACAAAATATTTTATTTCATACTCGCCTACTTTTTTTAGGTACAATATACTTCCTTTAACTTTTGCTAGGTACCATACACTTTTATAAGGAAAAAGTAGAAACACCTCTCTTATTTTACTTTCTTCCTGCAGTCTCCAAAGCATTTGTAAAGCACTACCACCTGCCCAACCAAGAGGAGGCAGAGATGACACATTTAAAATCTTTACTTTATCAACGTTAAAAGGTACAAAACGCCATCGGTATAATAGGAGAATTCTGTAGGTGAGCAATCTAAAAGTAGCAGGTATACCTTCTCTAGCTATCAACCGAGCAATTTGTGAGAGATTCATATAGAGATAATATACTTTCCGTGTAGGAGCTAAAACTGCGGGGTGGTTTTATTGATCTTTTAAGATTTTCCAACATAGTTGGTTCTCTTACAAAAGACTCTAATATGGCTGCTAATTCTTTGAAATCCCCAGGTGTAAAGAAAAGTCCCCCTTCACCTTCCTTAAACCTTTCAACTAACGCTCCTCTTCGTGAGGCAATAACGGGAATACCATAAGAGAAAGCTTCCGATACTACAATTCCGAAAGATTCATATCCTAGAGAAGGTACCACGAGTATATCTATAGATGAAAACACTTTATCTTTATCCTTCTCGTGGAAACTACCATGCCATATTACATTTTTTCTATTTTCACCCCTGGAACCCCAAATATGTAAAATCAACTGATCGGAAGTGAAAAAATCTGCAGCTTTAAGTGCTATTCCTAAGCCCTTATGGGGAAAATTACTAGCTATTACCCCTACATGTAAAGGTAATCTCACCTTATTTCTTGAAACCTTTCTGCAGCTTTTTACACCCAAGGGTAAAACATCAATCTTACGCTCAAGATCTTCATCCAGCAAACCGAATTTTCTAAAGCTATCAACTAGGAAATAAGAGTTGGAAACTATACGGTCAGACAACTTGAGAATTTTTCTAGCATAGAACAATTTAATATACACCAACAAAGGAGGCAAAAGTTTAAATTTTGAGAATGGGAAGCATTTGGAACATTTGATCAATCCAGGCCCATCACATATTCCCCTTAGAGGATCCCACATATTGGATCTTTGACACAGCAAAAACCAGTCGTTCAACTGCAATACCAATTTACTACCTCTCTTTTTTAAATCTATTAGAAAGTTAAACGCTAACCCCATAATATGATGAACGTGGACTATATCAGGCTTACTGTTAATGATATCGGTTAAAGTGTAAGACAACTTGGCAGAATAGATAGAATTTCTAGTTAAAGGGTTTCTATTTAAAAAATTGTTTACTAAGAGAATTACTCTTACACCTTTATCGTAATATTCAAATCTTTCGCAGTAAGGTTTTTCTTCTCTAGTGATCCTTGCTACTACAGTTGTCTCGTATTCATTGCGAATTTTATAAGCTAACTCACTAGCTACGTATTCTGTCCCTCCATAGTTAAATGGAGGCCATCCATGGACAACAAAAAGCACCTTTTTATCTCTTTTACTTTTTAATACTCCCAAAGAACGTATAATACTTTTTCTTATATCACTTATACAATCGTTTTTTTTTAGTTCAGCTATCTCCTTATAGTAATAGGGATAACGTATTTGGAAAATCAGTCTATTTCTCTTTAAAAGAAGAGTCTTGATCCAGTGTTTGAAAGTAGCTCCACCTTCATGCCAAACAAAAGTTCTAGTATCAAGTAGGTTTACAAAACCCAGCTTTCTTGCAGCTTGGCAAAAGTCGTCCTCTTCGCCATATCCAGGTGAGAATATTTCGTCAAAACCGCCTATTAACAGGAACTTATCTTTTCTTATGTAGATGCACATTCCAACTCCCGTTGGAACTTCAACTGGACAACCTCCCAAAGAGTTAATCAACGCAGCAAAACTATCCAGATCGTAGCCTCTAGGTATGAAGTTATTAGCAAAACTTACAGGAACAGAAGCCAGAGTAGCATTGTTGGAGAGAGGGGTAACAGTAGCTACAGAAGAGGAAGAATAAGCGGTTTCCTGAAGTTTATCTAGCCAACCTTCGGTAACCACACAATCGGAGTTTAAAAGAACAAGATCTGAATCAACGCATCTAAAAGCATCGTTTACTACTTTAAGATAACCTTTTTTCTCTGCAAAGAAGAAAACATCACAGCTGTTACCAAAAAAGTTCTTTATAGTGGAGTAAACGTCGAAGCAACTTATACCATCTAAAAGAAAAATAATTCTATTAGGGGGAATTTTTGTATGTTTTCTCAATGAGTATATAGCACTTTCCAATACTCGATGTGTTCCACCTATAGGGACTATAACTGTCACAGGAAATCTACTCATTAATTAAAACAAAAACGGCAAAGTTTGACTCTATCACACCTTCATCTATAAGAGTCTTTTCAAAGTTACATAACATACGCAGCAGCATCAAATCATCAGCAGTTACAAAGTTATGCACTATATTAGCCAACAGAGGATCTAACAAAGTTCCTCCATAAGGAAATTTGTCAACTAACTTAAAATTTGAAGTCAATATCTTTTCAATTTCATCCGATCTAACGGCAATATTTGGTGCTATCCTAGCAAACACTTCTGGAGAATAACGTAAATAACACTCCTTTAGAGTTCCATCTCTCAACTTTTTCAACCTTTCTGGCAAATATAGGAGCAATTTATCTACCAACGCCATAGCCTTATCGGTATATTGAAAACGTGAAGGACCTATATAATCGTCAACTATAAGATATCCACCCTTATTAAGGCGTTTCTTAATAAGTTCTACTATATGTTCCAACTTTGCTATCCTATTAAGGACCATTTTAAGAAAAATAACGTCATATCTTCCCTCTAGAAGGAACAGATCCTCTTGTTTTATAGCGACAAAGTTGAAAATGTCTCGTCTTTTATCAAGCTTAACCTTACGTTTAGAATAGCTGAGCAACCACATGTTTGAATTCACAGCAGTTACAGATCCAGCCCTAGCAAAATCTTGTGCTGCAAACTCAGTAAAACCGTCATTTACACATATAAGCCACTTGCCGTTATAGGGGAAAGGGTACCTCGAGGTTATATTACGAGAATAATGGGGAAATTCAAGAATTTCCCACCCCTTCTCCCACGCTATTTGAGAAGGTAGATATTCATTGACTACAACTGGATGATCGAGCCATCCCATAAAGTTGTTTCCTTCAAGCGAATACTCTTGAAATCGAGGAATAGTTTTATCCTCTAAATATTTTTCTATCCACCATTTACTCCAAGGTATCCCTCGTTTATTCTTCATCCCTCAACCCGATCCTACTGTACCACAAGTTTCCACGCTTATAAAGGAAGAAATAATCGACACCTTTGAGAGATAGGAAAACGTCTTCTAAAAGAACCAGGTACCAATCGGTCGCTTTAGAATCTTTTTTAAAGGTAAATCTTTTACATAGCGGCGGTGCAACGAAAATAGAAAAGTAATCGTTATTTGCAAACATATTTCGCAAATCTGTTATCTGCTCTTCCGTATTTATTTTCACCGAAACCTTTCCGTCATTTCCTATAGCAACCTCCACCTTACCATCGAGTTCCACAAAGCCGCACAATTTCCTAATATTTCTCTCTTCAATCTCTTTACCTATAGGAACAAATACAAGTTCTTTTCCCCGTTTATCTACCAAATAACTATTTTCTCCCAATTTAGCTATTCCTATAACGGGAAAAAACGATTTTATTTTTACAGTTCTATTTCTACCGTGAATCGATGGGCCATTATCTATCTTGTAATCCCATCTAAATCCTTGCCAACCTTTAGAAAGAATTTCTGAATCACTCAAGAAGCCAGCTGCTCTCAATATCAACGCTATTACAGGGAAAAATTTAAGAACTATTCCTTTTTCGCTACCTTCATAATAGAAGGCTACCCATTCAGCAGCGGCAGATGTGGGATATTTGACTACCACCACATCTCTATTGAACGATAGAGTGGATATTACCGAAAGCAACCTTTCTATATCTATAAAACGTTCTAACATCCTTAAGTTCTGGTGTGGATAGTTAATCAGCACAAAAATCTCTTTATCGGTAACTATTTCAACTACTCCCTTATGCCACCTAGGATGATACCAGAAAATATAGTGGCCTCCTATCAACAAGGAAACAGATACTAATGTAAACAAAAAGATAAGCTTGTTATTTAATACTATTTTTTTCATAGCCTTCTGCAGCTTTCTAAAATCCAGGGTTACTATTTTCTACAGAACCATTAAACCAGTTTACCGTTTCAACTAAAGCGTCTATTACCTCGCTGTCGTTCCCTATCCCCAAATCTACTACGCTTTTTCCCAATTCTCTGGCAAGTTTTGGTAAAAGATCATCTTCAGTAAAATGTACAAGAGGAGGAGTAGGTGTAAAAGGAGTTCTTTTCTCTATAGCGAGAGAGATAGCCTTTTCAATTCCTTTAACCCACTTCGATACCGAATGGAACTCCCTTACGTAATCTAACGCGTTAGTCCCTATAGAGCAAATGAGTTTCCTGTTTGATAAAAGAGTGCAGATAGCTCCTTTAAGTCTTTCCAGTTCTCCTTCCCCTGGATCTATATGCACTACAACGTCTCTAGGTAGTTCTGAAAACCATCCACTATCGTTAACTATTACTACTTTTCCTCTACTCATAAGTTCTAGAGTTATTCCTGAGGCTTCTCCACCTGTGGGGTGCCGTAATACTATTCCGACTTTGACCTTAGACAACAATTTGTTAAAAGTATCATCATCGATCCATCCTGTGATCGTTACATCTTTCAAAAGCCCTTTCTCTTTTAAAGACAAAAACCAACTTTTAGATACTATTTCTCCTGCTAGGATAAGTTTTGCTCCTATCTTATCTTTTACTTGTTGAAAAGCTTCTAGTGCCAGTTCTACCTTCTTATAAGGTGAGATCCAACCGAAAATACCTATCAAATTTTCCTCGCTTTTGGTTGGGCAGGTCTTAAGTACCGGGTGAGGAACGACTGCCACTTTGCAATTGGGTCTACTTAGTAAAATTCTTTTTTTAGCGTACTCAGAGTGTACTACGGTAGCGAGATTGCTATCGACTACCCTTTCGAATAGAGGAAATATAAATTTATCTATCGTTCCTGTTTCTAGATATTCACGAGCCACTCTTTTACCAAGTTCGCCAGCTGAATACCACAAACTAGCAACCGTATCGTTGTAATTTGTACACATAGAAAGAACCAAATCGGTCAAAACAAACTCGTGTAGTATAGGTATTCCTGGTATTTTTAACGCAAGTTTATAGGTATTTGCATTTGTTTGGGGGTCATTTCCAACGTTATAGAAAACAATATCGCATTTTTCAGCTACAGCTATTGCTTTACTAAAAGTTACAGATTGAGTATCTATATTTAAAACTGTACCCAATTCGTTCAGAAACGAGGCAAACTTACTTGAGTAATAAGCCAAACCACTTCTAACTGGTAGGAAACATGAAGCCCATCCTATTTTCATCCTAATCCACTACTGAGAAGTTCTGATATAACGTTATCCCAATTTATATTTTTTACTTTCTTATTTCCTTCTCTACCCAATACAACTGCTAACTCTTCATCTTCAGCTACTTTATCTATAGCTTTTGCTATAGAAAGAGGTGTAGATTTCACTACAAAACCGTTGATACCTTCTTTTACGAACTCTAGGACTCCTCCAGAATCTTGTGTAGTTATTACAGGTTTTGCAGATTTGAAGGCCTCTATCGCTACAAAACCTAGATCTTCGTCGAAAGGAGCGTAAAAAACAGCTAGTGATTCAGCATATAACTTCAACAGCTCCTCCTGAGAAACAAATCCTGCTAGAAAAACCTTATCTTTTAATTGATACTTATCTATTAAGCGTAACAGATTTTCCTTCTCTTCACCTTCTCCAGCTATAATACATTTCACTTTCGTTTTAACTTTTGCCATAGCTTTTATAAGTAGATCGAATCTTTTTAGCTTATTTAGGCGGCCTACAGACAAAATGTACCCTTTTGAAGGAGAGTTAAAGTATTCCCCCTCAAGTGGGGGAGGAGGAATTAACACTTTAGCTTTTAAATTATTGAACTTCTCAAGTCTGTTTGCAACGTTTCTCGAGATAGCAAACAGTTCTCTAGCTTCTGACAAAGCCTTGTAATCTGCTGTTCTTATTATTTCCAGCAATTTTTTATCTTCTTTTAGAGAACCTATATCGGAATAGTCTGTTCCTTTAAGATCGTAAGCTTGTCTTAGTTGGTGTATTAGCCACACCACTTTGTTAGGATGTCTAGCGATGTAAGAGGGAAACCTTGTAGGTATAACTACGTCCACTTTTCGGTCAGCTACTTCCTCTATAAAAATAGTTCTCCAATGTATAATGTTTAGAAGTATATCTGTCCTCGTCTTATAGTTCCAGGGAATTTCCAGGAGATCTACTTCTAAGCCTCTATTTTTCAATTCTTTAGAGAGTCTACTTACCAGAAGTTCGGCTCCCCCGTAAGCAAAAGGGACTTTAGAGTTAAGTAGGAGTACTCTAGGTTTCACTGGATAATTTTTTAACTAGATCGTTCAACGTTGAAACAACAACTTTATTAAACTTTTCCTGTCTTGCTATTATGGGTCTAAAATACCATTTCAAAAACGCTTTGTAAACAAAGATTCTAATTGGATAGAGGATATTTTTAGGAGGTTTAGGTTCTGGCAAGAGAGCCAACTGGGCTAGGGTTCTAATTTTTTCTTGCAGATCTTCGTCTATACGATCGAGAGGAACTTTTTTTGTCTTCATTTAAGCTCCAAATTTTTTCAATTTACCGGAGTGTGCCAGCATCAAACCTATTAGATGTTTCGAATATATCTGTCCCCACAACCCTTTGAAAGCTTCTATTTCACAGAACCTTTCAACGTCATCTACAAAAACTTTATTTCCCCATATAACGAAAGGTACCGGGGTAAAACCGTGACTTTTATAGGAGGCAGGAGTTGCATGATCTGAAGTTACGACAAACACATCTGGACCTAGTTGGAGAATGTTAGGAACGATAGAATCAAATTTTTCTATAGAAGCTACTTTTCTATCAAAATCTCCATCTTCTCCCGCTATATCGGTTTCTTTAAAATGTAGGAAAAAGAAATCGAATTTGTGCCAATGTTTTTTTAACGTAGGTATATAGAGTTCAAAAGAGTCTATCTTTCTTATCTCCATACCTACTGCTTTAGCTACACCTAGATAAAGAGGATGGGTAGCTATAGCTAAAGGTGTGAGTTTGTAAAGATCTTTAAGAGTTGTAATAACGGGAACCGTCGAGAAACCTCGAAGCAGTATAGCATTAGCTTGTTCACTTTTAAGAATTTGATAGCTTTTTTCTATAACTTTTAACAGTATCTCTGCAGTTTCCTTAGCATCATTAGAAGTGGCTTTAGGTATTAAAGGTCTCACTCCTATTTTTTGTGGATCTGTGTCCTCTATAGAAGCGGATGCCCCGCCTCTTATTCTAAGGACAAATCTATGTTCCTCTCCGGGGAAAAAGGTAAAACTCAAGCCGTTTATATTTCCTATGCCAGTATTGAGTTTTTCACACAACTTTTTATTATAGTCGGTTGATATTCTACCTGCTCTTCTATCTATCAGCACTTTATTATCATCCACAGTAGCAAAATTACCTCTAGCACTAACATCACCTGGTTGTAAGTCTATTCCTAATCCAAGAGCTTCCAGTACACCTCTACCTACCATTATGTTACTCTCAAGAGGATCGTAACCAAACAAGCTGAAATGGGCAGGACCACTACCAGGGGTAACACCGTATTCCACAGGAATCAAAGTCCCGCACGACCCTTCAAGGGCCAAACGATCCAAATTGGGAATCTTAGCAACTTCGTAGGGGGTAGCGCGCAACTCTCCGCTTCGTATATCTGCAGCTCCATCCAGTACTGCTAGTACAATCTTACTATCTGTTTTTACAGATAAATTAGAGAGCACCTCTTGACGAGTCAATTTACTTTTCATCTCTTTTTTCTCCCGGAATACCGAACTTATTCTTAAACAACGTATTGTAAACCTCTAACTTATCAACTTTAACGACATCTACAGTAATACCATCTACTACCTTCTTAGCGTATGTGGGATAAAGGAGTTTACCGAATCTTTTGTAATTTTCCAGAATAACCTCTACTATCCTTCCTTCTTCTTCGTAGGAAACACGGCTAATCAATTCGTTTTTCCTATCTATTCTTAATATAACCTTATCGTGATAAACACCCAAAGTAAATTCATAGAAATCTTCTGTTATAGATGTAAGCACCAGTTTCTCAGAACCGTCGAACAACCTGTGTAAGATAAAAAAGTACTTTTTCCTCAGAGAAGCTATTTTACTTTTTAACTCTTCTCCCTCTACAAATACCAACCCCTTAGTGGAGTTGACATACCCCTTATCTGGGGTTATAACCGATATAACTCTACCCACTTTAGGCATTGTGTATTCCACTCGGTAGAAGGCTGGTACTTGCATCCACACGGCAAAAGGAATACTATCACTTGCAGCACCAGCTCTGAATGTGGTAAAACTGCCAGAAAAGTGTAAAGATACCATATATTGTATATTCTCTTTACCACTTGCTGCTTTATTTAAAAACTTTTCTATCACCTTTGTGGGATTATCTGACGCATACAAAAAATTAAAACAAATCATAAATACTTCTACAAACAGTATCGATTTCACAACAGTTCTAATTTTCATCTCTTTAACTCCTATTCTACCAAGTAGGATAAACTCAAGTTTATTAGAAATACGTACCCTATTTTAATTCAATTATCTTTCTTTGTGCATATTAACTTTGATTTACTTACCTATAAATAGATATTGGCTTCATAACGCACATACTATAGAGATTCCAACCCAACTCTTTGTATAGTAAATATAGTTAAAAGTAACATCAAAGTATACCCTTCCTAATATCGGTATATTTCTGCTTCAAACCAGATAACAGTTACAATAGAATCTCAACTGTATTAGGTACATTGTTGGCACGATGATACACGATAAATTATTTTACCTAGTTACCACAAGAGTATTAGGAAACCTGTCTTACAGATTCGACAAAGAGTGTATAGTAAAAGAAAGGTACGAAAAATTAGCTACTATCTTGCGTATCAATCCTAATCGCATATTATCTCTTCGTCTTGAAGGAAAGGATAGAGTGTACCATCTAAATCGCTTGCCGAAAGAGTACTCTGTTTACAAAGTTAGTAGCTGGCCAACTGCCGATGCTGTTGTAACATCTTTACGTAATGTATATATATCAGTCATAGTAGCAGATTGTTACGTAGTAACTTTATACGACTTTTTAAGCAAAACTCTCTCTATGATACATGTAGGATCAAAAGGAGCCGAACTAGAGATAATAAAAAAAACGTTCTTAGTTATGCAGGAGTTGTATTCGGTATTGCCGCAAAGTACGATAGCGTTGGTATCTCCAGGAATAACTCAAGACTCTTACATATATTCTCCTCCTGGCAAGTTTTCATCCAAAGGTTGGCAAAAATTTGTTCGGTATTTAGAAAACAATAAGGTGGCCATAGACCTAAGAGGCAGAGTGGTGGAACAGATAAAGGAGTTAGGGATAGGAGAGGAGAGGATTTTTTTATCAGACAGTAATGTGGCAGAGGATAGTCGTTTTTTCTCTCATGTGCGTTCGTTAAGGAGAAAGGAAAAGGAAGGAAGATTTGCAGTAATAGCTGCCATACTAGCTTAACAGAAAAGTTATTTTAAGTAGGGATTCAAGGGTGTGGGGGTAATTGTGTGTAATTTAGTTAGTTTTTTTAAAAAAGTTTGCCAGATTTCAGCCAAACATTTGGAAATAAAAGTTGAATTGCTAACTTACACTAAAATTGATAAAGGTTACAACAATAAATTGACTATAAAGGTTGCATAATCTGGTATTATTTAGAAAGATGGAGAATTATCCAGAAATTCAAACTCTTGTCAGTCTAGGCAAATCTTTTGCTGATAAAAAGATGTTCGACGAAGCGTTAGAAGTTTTTGAACTTGCATCTAAACTAGCGCCGGAAGAGATCAGTATTCAATTAGCTATAGCAGATACAAAAAGGCGAAAGAACCAATATTTAAAGGAGAGATCTTCGCTTACCGAAACGCTGAAAAAAGAGATAAAACGAGAGATTATAGATGCTCAAAATATGTGCAGTTTGGCGCATTTTTTCTTTACCAGGGGTGAGTTTGAGAAGGTTAACGATTATTTGCAGCCTATAATAGAAAACGATCTCCCGTTAGCTGAAGTATATCTACTACTTGGAAAGATGCAGATGAAGGTTGGTGACAATGAAAATGCCATTTTGTATTTGCAAAAAGCAAGGGTATATCATCCTTTCGATCCTGAAATACCTAAACTTTTAGGGGATTGTTATCGATCTTTAAAAAATAACTATTCTGCTTTAGAACACTATCTTATTGCGTATATAGTTATGCTTCAAAGTGGTATAAAGGATAAGAACTTTTATCAGTTACGAGAGATTGTAAATGATTTAAAAACAGAGCTAGATCTAACTGGTAACGATCTAAGCAAATTGCTTCACAAATGTGCAGATGAACTATCGTTCGAGTTTGAAAGGGTTAATTGGCATAAAGACATCTTTAGTAAGAATAGAGAAGCGAAATCTACAAAGAGAGAGGGAGATAAAGGAACATTTAACGAAAATTTGCTATTGAGCATAGCCAACACTTTACGTGAAAATCCTATATTTTCTAAGTTGACGGATGATGAAATAGTAGAACTATCTAAGATTGCGGAGGTATTAAGGGTCTCCGAAGGTGAAGTTTTAATAAACAAAAATAGTGACTCACGGGACCTTTACTTGTTGTTATCTGGAGAATTAGTAGTACAAGTCGACTCACCGTATGGAAAGATAGCTTTAGCCAAGATAAAGCAAAGTGAATTTGTAGGAGAGGTTAATTTTATCCAAGGTGGGAAAAGGAGTGCAGATGTAGCAGCGGAAAAAGATTGTGAACTTATTCGTTTCCCTTACAACAAATTGATTTCTCTTCTTGAAAGTCGTTCTTCGTTGTCTTTAAAGTTTTACAAAACTATATGGAATTTTCTCTCATCTCGGTTGCGTCGAAGTACTGATCAACTAAAGACATTTTTTGACGTAAAAGAGAAACTTTCACAGGATTCACCTTTTTCACAAGAAAAGAGTGTATTTAAGCAGTCAGTACTAGATTTATCTAAAGCGCAGGATATATTTAAAGAACAAGGATTGAATATAAAAGAGCTCAAATTGATAGCTAAATTTGCAGAAGAGCGTATATATCCCGAAGGTTCATACATTTTTAGGGAAGGTGACGTAGGAGAAGAGATGTACATAGTAGCTAGTGGAAAAGTGCTTATAAGTAGAACTATAGAAGAAGTGGGAGAGGAAGCTCTAGCTATAGTAGATAGAGGTCATCTCTTTGGTGAAATGTCGGTTATAGACAACAAGCCGAGAAATGCAGACGCTAAAGCTCACGATGGACCTGCTACCGTTATAGCAATAAAAAAAGAGACTATAAACAACGTGATTAGTAACAATCCGGAAAGCGGGACTAAATTTCTTAAAATTTTATGCAACATTATAGCAAAGAGGCTAAGGGAAATAGACGAGAAATTGATCTCTTGGCGTATAATGTCAGGTAAATTAGGGAGCAAAACGGACTAAGTATAAAATCGTTGTTTAAATGTCTATAAATAAGGTAAAGTGGTGGATAGCAACGCTTTATTATGCAGAAGGTTTTCCTTACGGACTAATAAGGTTATTATCAACACCTTTTTTTAAAGAGCACAAAGCTAGTTTAGAAGCAATAGGATTAACTTCTCTATTTGGTATACCATGGGTACTAAAGTTTATCTGGGCTCCTGTTGTTGATATCTTTTCTTCAAAGAAAAGATGGATAGTATCTATAGAAATAATTCTTATCTTAGGTTTTATCGCAATAGGAGTAGCTTCGTTATCCAACAGACCTATATTTTGGGCAAGTATACTTTTTTTTCTGCTAGCTTTTATAGCAGCTACTCACGACATATCGATAGATGGTTACTACCTAGAAAAACTAACTAGACAGGAACAAGCAAAATTTGTAGGTATTCAATCGGCGTCCTATAGAATAGCTTTAATAGTAAGCAGTGGAGCAATATTGGCTGCGTGCGATCATTTAGGGTGGCTGACCGGATACTCAATAGCTGCAGCAATACTACTTATACTGCTCCTGTTACATGCAGTGTTTCTTCCGCAGTCAAAGGTGCAAAAAAATGCTAAAAAATTGATAACGATTATATTACCATCTCTTCTATTTTCACTGCTTTTACTGTCCTATCTACTTACAGAGTATAAAGATACTTTATTAGTGCAAGCGCTTTTTATATTTGTAGACGAAGTAAAGTGGACAAGGGTTATAGTAACGTCTCTTTTTATATTTGTTTTCGGTTTAACGATATCTCTTCCATTTATAAAGAATAGACTTTACACGTCTAAATCTCTGTATGCTCGAGCGTTTGTATCTTATTTGGATAGGGAAAAAATTTGGTTAGTTCTTATTTTTGTAACAACTTATAGATTGGGTGAAGCCCTTTTGCAAAACATGGCTTATCCTTTCTTAAGAGATATAGGCATAACTCCCACTCAATACGGTATAGCGCACAATACTTTTGGAATCATAGCAAGTCTCTTAGGTGCTATAGTAGGAGGGAACCTTATAGCAAAATACGGGTTATCTAAAACTATATGGCCATTTGTTCTAGCTCAGAACTCGCTCAACGTCCTTTATATGATTATGGCTTTAAAATACTCCTACATCTTGGAAAACCCTTATGCAGGAAAAGCAAACTTTCCTTTAGTAACCGCACTTATAGTAGTAGATGCATTTGGCTCTGGATTGGGAAGTGCAGCCTTTACCGTTTTTCTGTTTAGAACAACGATGAAAGAGTTTAAAGCTTCACATTTTGCAATAGGTACAGGAATAATGAACGTAGGTAGTACATTAGCAGGTGTTATTTCAGGATTTATAGCGAGCAGAATAGGATTTGCCAACTATTTCGGACTCACTTTTCTTATAACTATACCTAACATGATAATGATTCCTTTTTTACCTTTTATAAAAGATAGAGGGGACAATGAAAGGTAACGTTTTAGTTGTAGGACTTCAATGGGGAGACGAGGGCAAAGGTAAGATTGTGGACTTTTTATCCAAAAATTTTGACCTAGTTGTAAGGTATCAAGGTGGACACAACGCAGGTCATACTGTATACGTCGAGGGTAAAAGATTTGCTTTACACCTTATTCCCTCAGGAATAATAAATCGAAGATCCAAAGTTCTTCTTGGATCTGGTATGGTTGTATATCCACCAGCCTTACAAAAGGAACTCGATTTGTTAGAAGCGAACGGCATCAATACCAGAGGGAGAGTTTTTATATCTGATAGGGCTCATATAATCTTTCCATTTTATAGAGAATTGGATCAAGAAAGAGAGAAGAGAGCCAGAGATAAACGTATAGGCACTACATCTAGAGGGATAGGACCAGCTTACGAAGCGAAAGCAGCTAGAGTCGGTATACGAGTAGGTGATCTATGGGATCCTAATTTAAAAGAGCGTGTAGAGATTGTTGTAAAAAGAGCAATACACGAATTAGGTAAAAATATAGAGCTAGAATCTATCTATAGCTTACTAATTTCTTGGAGGAAAATATTAGAACCATATGTAACTGATAGTCTGCAGATGATTCATCGATTTAGAGAAAGAGGTAGAATATTGTTAGAAGGAGCTCAAGGCCTATTGTTGGATTTAGATTGGGGAACATATCCATACGTAACAAGTTCTAATCCTAGCCCAGGGGGTGCAATAGTAGGAACAGGGATACCTTTTAAAGATATAGAAACAGTTTTTGGAGTTATGAAAGCTTATACGACTAGGGTAGGCGAAGGACCTTTCCCCACAGAAGATAGAGGCCAAGTAGGCAAATGGCTAGCAGAGAAAGGTAAAGAATATGGTACTACCACCAACAGAGCTAGAAGATGCGGTTGGTTAGACCTAGTAGCTGTTAAATACGCTTTAAAAATCACCTGTGCAAATAAACTAGTTATTACAAAAATAGACGTTCTAGACTCCATGGAGAAAATCAAAGTATGTACAAAGTATCTTTTGAATGGAGAAGAGATAGATTTTTTCCCATCATCCAGTTGGATGTTAGAAGCAATAGAACCGGTTTACGAAACTTTAGAGGGTTGGGATAAAACGCACGGCATTTCAAAGATAGGGAATTTACCAAAAAACGCGATTAGATACTTAGAGTTTATAGAAGATTTCCTTCAAACAAAAATAGCTTTCATCTCAACAGGGGAAAACCGTGCCGATACTATAGAAAAATGAATGTAGCAAAACGCGTAATTCTTTTTTTCAAGATTCTTCTTTGGAAAAGCAATAGAGATTACTTATTTGACAAGGTATCTGTCCTATCTTTTACAACTATATTTTGCTTAGTCCCATTTTTAGCATCAATGGCCATTTTCGGTGCTCAATTCTTTGACGAATACCGAAAAAAACTCCTTGAAATTTTTAAGATAATACTCCCCTATTCAGAGGAAAAGATAATAAACTACCTAGATATATTTATAGAACAAGCACAAAGCCTTTCTAAGACAGCCATATTTATATTTATAACCTCAAGCTTATTTCTGTTTATAGCTATCGACAACATGATAAATGAAATATGGGAAGTAAAACATAGAACTAATATAAAAGCAAAACTTGCCTCTTTTACCATGCTGTTTTTCTGGGGTCCTATAATAATGGGGCTTGGATTCTCTATTCTATACTATTTCAAAAATCACCCTACAACCCACATATACTTTGAAAACCAACTGATAAACATCTTTCTATCTTTTCTCATAACATTAGGTGGCTTAACTATGCTCTATTGGCAAGTACCAATGACCCAGGTAAAAGCAGCAAACGCTTTTTACGGAGCTTTGGTAGCCACGTCACTTATAGAACTTATACGTATAGGCTTTACAACCACCCTGGCTACTATGGGAGAGTTTTCACGTATACTCTACGGAAGCTTCGCTATAGCTATATTTTTCCTAGTTGCGATATACCTGCTTTGGATGGCGATAATAATAGGATGCGAAATATCGTTTATATTTCAAAGGATAAACGTTCTAACAAAATTTGTACCTCACAGAAAAGAAACTTTGGCACCTATAGTAGGAGTTGTAACTTGTATAATCCTAGCTAAAAGGAGTTTGGAAGGTAACCCCGTAGTATCGGAAGAAGAACTCTCAGAGATATTAGGAACACCGTTTCCAGAACTAAGAAGAGACCTGTCACCACTTATAGAAGACAACACTTTAAAAGAGATAGAAAACGCAAACTTAGTATCGTATCTACTTGCAAAACCTCCTAACATACTAACCGTCGAAAATATATTACGCTCTTACTTTTCAAGTGGGATAATGTTTTTTGAAAAAGTTTTTGAAACAGAAAAAGATTCGTTAGAAAGGGTAAAAAAGATAATAAAAGTCAAAATAAACCCTACTCTATCCAACACATTACTTGAGATAATTTCTAACACAAACAAAAACCATCTATAACATCCACGAAAAAATTAATAATGCTCTACAGAACCAAAAAAGCGTGAATACAAAAACGTGATGAAAATTTTAATCCCAAGCTGAGAGTAGCTTTCTCTTGAAATGCAAAAATTTACACCTTTTATACTAGAAACTAGCTCTTACCAAACCACTACTTATCATGCTTTTCCAGCAACGAATTGTACGAAAATAAGGAACTATTCTTTTTTGCTCTTCTCTTTAAAACCTACCAATTTGCTAATCTCGTTAATGCTTAGTTCAAAACCACTTCCATCCTTCTCCTGATAACCTCTGGTCATAACAACTATTTCCGAACCTTCGCTACCACTGAGGTTAAATTGCTTCATTATAGTTTTATCTCCTGTATACGGTATTTTGAAGCTCATCATATTCAATAATTTCTTTGCTCTACTATCAATTTCTATTACAAGAAGCGTAACACTTTTAAGTTCCTTTTCCTCATCACTATTAGCTAACGACATAAAAACAAATGTTTTGTCTCCTTCTCTACTTTTCATAAGCTTTGCTTTCTTAACACCCACAGGAACATCTTTAACGTTTATAACACGTACAGGAGGTGAACTAAGCTCATCAAAACCTGTAAAAGCGCTCGAGGACCATGAAAAACTCACAGCAACAAACAGACTAACTACAACTGAATTAAGAACCTTTCCTATTCTCACTCCTAATCCTCCTCTTACTTACCCATTTACATAACCCAATTATCTTCATCTCATCTTATGAAAAGATCATAATCACACGTTACAAATGTTTCACTTACCGGATTTTCTACACGCTTTTGGGTTCCCTCTACATCTTGTTCAAGCAAAAAACGTTTTGTCACACAGATTGTTACACAGAACACTTGAAACATTTATATTTGCATCCTCTTTGGCCATTACACGAACATTCAAACTTCTCTATTCCACAGGGACACTTCTCATCTGCAAAATCCTGACACATCTTATACCAAGTTTCGCATGTAGTAAATCAACGGCGGTTTGTCAAATTGCTTTTCTCAGAAACATCTAAACCACGTATCAATTTAATAACATGCTTGTTACTTAGTCGAAAACTATTGCAATTTTTATTTTCATAACCCTCAACTACAACAACAATTTCAGAATTTCCACTATCAGCAAGATTAAATTTTTCTATCACCGCCTTATTACCACTATACGGTATTTGCAAAAGAAGAGACTGCAAAACGTTTTTTCTAGAAGCGTCGATCTCTGTTACAGAAAATGTAACGTTCTTAAGAGCTACCTTCTTGTCTTTATTTTCTAAGGATACGTAAACAAAAATATCACCTGTATCCATATTTTTCATAAGCTTTGCTTCTTCAACAACAACAGGAATAGAATCAACGTTTACAATACGAACAGGATAATTTATCTCTTCTAAATACGTAGTAGCATTCAAAACCCCTGAAAAAGCTAAAACAACAGTCAAAAAACTTACACCTACTACCGAAATTGGTTTCAATTTCATTACCTCACCTCCCCACTGGAAAAGTTCCTTTATTATTATTATACTTTTGTTATAATTTTAAGAGAACGCTATTTTTTTTTCAATTATTTATTAAACCATCTTCTGCAAATCAAACATTTATAAAACCACACAAAACGATCCCCGGAATATTAACAACACAATC
>JALWYX010000047.1 GCA_027078415.1 Thermoanaerobaculia bacterium | reverse complement strand
GGTGTTAAGAAGTATTAGATTAAAAGCTGTATTTTTTATAAAATCTTTGAAAAACATTTGGAATAGAGATAAACGGTTTTTTAGAGAGTTTTAGCGAGTTAATAGCTTATAAGTGTAATCGGTATTTTTAAAAAGTTTGTGTGTCTATCTATTTAATGTTACAGATCATCTATTCTATTTTTTGATTGTAGTATTTATATGCCAAACTGCTGAGTAGATAGTGACTATGAATTTTCTGAACTACTTAGTTTTTTTAAATATTGCAAAAGCAGTTGTATTTTTTTATTATTGGTTTGAAGTAGGGGAGGTTAGCTCAGTTGGTCAGAGCACCTGCTTTACACGCAGGGGGTCGGGGGTTCGAGTCCCTCACCTCCCACCAGAGTCGTATTTGTATTGCGAGAGGTATTGTTTTCGGGGGAAGTTTGTTTTAAAATAGCTTCAGGTTGGAGCTGTAGTTCAGTTGGTTAGAACGCCGGCCTGTCGAGCCGGAGGTCGCGGGTTCGAGTCCCGTCAGCTCCGCCAATTTGTCAAAATAAAAAGGTGGAACATGGCTAAGAAAGGTAAAGGTGCTGAGAAGATAAAGCTTGTATCTAGTGCAGGTACCGGATATTTCTATACAACTAAGAAGAATAAAAAATTGAAAAAAGAGAAATTGAGATTGAAAAAATACGATCCTATTGTACGTAAACATGTAGAATTTGTAGAATCTAAACTGCGGTAGGGTGTAAAGTAGGTGGGTACTCTCTCTCCCGGAAGGGAGAGAGAGGTGTTTGAAAAAGAGAGTATCTTCAATTTCAAGTGTTATATTGAAAAAAAGGTGAAAAAGCGTCTTTTGCAGGGTGGGTGTAAGGATAGTGAGCTATGTTGTGATTTAGTACAAGAGGTTTTTGTTAGGTTATTAAAGAGTAATAACAAAAGTTTTTCTTTTAAATACGTATCGTACGTTGCTAATTCGGTTGTCAACGATTGGTTTAGAAAGATAAATGCTAAGAAAAGAAAAGCGATTTTGGTTAGCTTAGATGAAGTTTTTCGCGAATAGTTTATCTAGATTACACGATCTGCCTCTTGATTTCCCTGAGAATGAGCTGAGAGTAAAAAGTATAGTTAGTTATTTAGATAAAGAAGGTCTGTTTATAGAGTGGGTTGAGCACTTTCCTGAGGTTTTTGAATGGATAGGTAAGGTTCACTCTTCTAGTTATATGGAGAGATTCAAATCCTCTTGTTTAAGGGGAGATTACATATTTGATTCATACGATAATCCCATTGTTGGGGGTAGTTTTAAGGCGGCTGTTGCTTCGGTTGCTACATCTCTGAGTGCTGCAAATGCAACTCTTGGTGGGGACTGTACTTTTGCCGTTACAAGACCTCCAGGTCACCATGCTTTATCGGATAGAGCCATGGGGTTTTGCTTCTTTTCTAATGCTTCTATAGTAGCTAGATTTCTTCAGAGCAAGGGTTTTACCAAAGTAGCTATAGTGGATTTTGATGTTCACCATGGTAATGGTACCCAAGAGATATTCTATAGCGACCCATCGGTTTTTTTTGTAAGTATTCATCAATACCCTTTTTATCCAGGTACAGGTAGTAGAGAAGAAAGAGGGTGGGGTGAAGGAGAAGGTTATACTTTAAATATCCCTCTGCCTGCTTATTCTGGTGATAAAGAGTATATTGCTGCTTTTGAAGAAGAAGTAATTCCTGAGCTTCTTTCCTTCGCACCTTCTGCTGTTGTGGTCTCCGCCGGTTTTGACGCTTGGAAAAACGATCCTTTAGGTGGAATGGAACTTTCTGAGAATGCGTTTTTTAGATTTGGAGTAACGTTTATGGAACTTTTGAAAAACTTAGAAGGTATACCTTTTGTAGGTTTGTTAGAAGGAGGATACGATACTGATATGTTAGGTAAGCTTGTTTTTAATTTTGTGAGACCTCTTTTATAAAAGAACTGTTAAATATAAAATTAGCTACTGTAATCTTGCGTATTTTGTGTTTTTTCATTTAAAATTGAAGCTAACGATGTTAGATAGGGAGGAGAATATGATGGGAAAGAAGGTGACAGCTTTTCTTGTGACTGTGGGGTTGGCTTCTAGTGTGTGGGGTGCTATGCCTTTTGGAAGTTTTGGAGGCCTCGTGTCGGGTACTAACGGTGCTAGTGGTGTAGTAGGAGTACATGGGTGGTGTTTAGATGATGATGGAGTAGCTTACGTGGATATATATGTAGATGGTGTAATAGTGGGAAGGGCTGATTATGGAAGGAATCGTCCAGGAGTAGCTCAGATGTATCCTGGATATCCAGATTCAGATGCTGCTGGGTTTGGATTTCTTCTGGATACCACGCGTTTCCCAAATGGAACTCATACAATAAGTGCTAAATGTGTGAGTTTAAGTGGAGAGCAGGTTTGGTTACAGCAAAAAGAAGTAGAATTTACAAATACTTCTAATATGTTAAAGCCTTTTGGAGAGATAACCTTCCCTGAAGCTGATGTGGAGATGAAAGGTGTTTGTGATCTTACCGATCCTAACCGTAGGTATGCGGTGATAAGTGGGTGGGTTTTGGATCTAGGGCTTACTCCAGAGGATAACGGTGTTGGATATGTAGAGCTTATGATAGACGGTGTTATACACGCAAATACACGTTTACATTGTACTTTTGATCCGCTTTTAGGTGGTTTTACTAATTGTTATGGATTAGAATCTCTCGACGTATTTGAGAGATACCCGATGATTTTTAACGCTACCCATGCAGGATTTAGGTTTGTTATAGATGTAGGTGTGCTTATAAGTTCTTTTGGTCTTTCCGAAGGAAATCATCATATATCTATAAGAGCAGGTGATATATCTGACCAAGTGTCTGAAATAGCAAATATGAATGTTGTGTTTAAATGTGCTGAACCCGCTGCTAACGAAGAATCTTTTGGAGCTTTTGATATTCTCGGCGGTCTCATGCAGAGTGGCTTGATGGAAATAGAAGGTTGGGCTCTCGACTGGGAAGGCGTTAATCATGTAGAAGTTTGGGTAGATGGTATGTATATGGGTAACGCGACTTACGGCACACCAAGACCAGATATATCAGCAAGTTTTCCTGGATACCCAGATAGCGCAGCACCAGGGTTCGTTTTTGTGTTAGATACTACTCTACTTTCCGATGGAGAACATGAGGTAGCTATCAGAGTGGTTGATGCAGCCGGTGAACCTACTATAATTGGAGTCAAGAGCTTCGTTGTACTAAATAATCCTATGTAATCTTTTGATCAAATCGATTGTACTCTCATAAAAGAGGGAAGCCTTTTTAAGGTTTCCCTCTTTTTTAGATTAAAATGTATCTTGTGAGGAAAAAGGGTATAGAGTGTCCCGGATGTAAAGCGTTTATAGATTCTTCGATAATAAAACAGGGGAAAGGGGTAGGTGTTATATCGTGTCCCTCCTGTGGTAGGAGATTAAAATTAAAGGTACATTCTAAAAATCCGGGAGCTGATCGTCCTAAACAAAAGATTTTAGATCCTAGAGCTACTGTGCCTATAGATGAATTGATAAAAGATGAAAGAAGCAAAAGCGATCGCGATACAGTTCCATCAGAGTTTTTAACTGAGGAAGAGACTTTTGATAAAAGTTTTTCCGATGGTGAAGTAGTAGCTGGACGGTATAAAATAGTGCGTTTAGTGGCAAAAGGTGGAATGGGAGAAGTATATGAAGCGTTTGATACTTTGTTAGGTGTTAAGGTTGCTTTAAAAAGTGTTCTTCCAAGTCTATCCTCTAACGAGGAAGTAGTTGCCAGAATAAAACGTGAAGTACAACTGGCTAGAAAAATATCTCATCCTAACGTGTGTAGAATATACGATATCGGTACTCATATAAAAGTTTCTAAAAGCGGTTCTAAGGTTAAAACTATCTTTGTTACTATGGAGTTTCTCGAAGGAGAAACTCTTTACGATTATATAAATCGTAAAGGACGCCTTTCGGTTAAAGAAGCGTTGCCTATAGTTGAACAGATGGTAAGAGCGTTAGACGCTGCTCATAAAGAGAATATAGTACATAGAGATTTTAAAAGCAGTAACGTTATGTTAACAAAGGATAGTGACGGAGCCCTTAAAGTTAAAGTAACAGACTTTGGTCTTGCTGCCCCAGCAGCTAAAGGAGATAACGAGCTTGACAATATAACTACAACGCTGGGTGATTCTTTTATAGGTTCCCCTGCATATATAGCCCCTGAACAACTGGAAAGTGGAACTTCTTCAGCTAGATCTGATATCTATTCCCTAGGTGTAGTTATTTATGAAATGGTAACGGGTAGACTTCCTTTCGAAGGGGATTCACCGTTTCAAACAGCTCTTATGAGACTTACTGCTGCCCCTGTTCTCCCTTCTACTTTTGTAAAAGATCTACCCAAGAAATGGGAGAAATTGATTCTTAAGTGTTTGAATAGAAACGAAGATAAAAGGTTTTCTTCGGTAACCGAAGTGTTGGAATATTTGGACGACGAAAAAAAAGGAAAATACGGTGTCTTAAACAAATTATCTGGGTTGCGTAAGATAGCTAATATCAAACTGTCTGGATTTAATGCATTTGTCATAGGGACAGTTTTATTTTTGCTTTTTGTAACGTTTTTAACTTGGTTTTTTAGAACTGCCTCCTATACTCCTGTTGTTGCTATAGCACCTTTTAGTGTTGAAGAAAATAAAAAGTGGTTGGCAACTGCTATTCAAGATCTTTTTGTAGAATATCTGCGCGGTAGAGGATATAGTGTATCTAACCCTGAGGAGGTTACTCGTATAGTTAGAAATTTTAAAGGTTCCTTTTCCGAAACCGCTATCTCTAAGTTAGTTGATTACATAGGTGCTGACGCAGTAGTTTACGGTAAAGTGGACTACTTGAACGATAATAATATAGTAGTAAGTTTTTATTCGGTGCGAGTGGATGAGAATGGGGAAATAGTACTTGATGAGAGTAAGCAAATTAAAACCTCTCTAAAATCTTTAGAAAATGATCTTTTGAAGGTAGCTGAGGAAGTATTCGGTAGTATAGGTAAAGAGAAGATTTATTTTGAGGATATAGAGTATTACAAGGCTTTAAGTTATATGCATGAAGGAAATTATGCCAAAGCTTATAGGATATTTGAACGGGTATATGCAGGTAAAAGTAAGAATGTTAAAGTTGCTCTTTCTTTTGCTAAATTACTTTATCTTATGGGGTATAAAACCAAGGCTTTAAACGTGCTAAATTCTATAGATATTGGTTCTTTGGAGGAAGATGAAGAAACAAAAGCGAGGTTTGAAGCTTTGCTGGCGTTGGTGCAGCAAGATTACAAAAAAGCTGTAGAAACGTACAAGAAATTGCTAGAGATGCGTCCTGACGATAGATCTTTGAGATGGGAGGTTGTAAATTTATTATTGGATTTAGGAGAAGTTACGGAAGCAGAATTTTATTTGCAATCCTTAGAAGATGAAAAATCTTACATTTATAAATTGCTTCATGCTCAACTGTTTGTAGTAAAAGGAGAACCCCTTAAGGCTATAACGCGACTAACTTCTGTGCTAGAAGATGCTAAGAAAAAGGGAATGAGCTTTGTAGAAGCCCGTGCTCGATATCTCCTGGGAATTTGTTATAGGTTGACGGGAGAGTACCTAAAGGCGCAAAAGAACGTAGAGAGAGCTTACGAGATTTTTTCTGAAATAAACGATGTGGAAGCAAAAATGCGCACAAATTTCTTATTGGCAAATATAATGGCTGAGCAGGGCGATCTAAGAGCTTCTGATAATCTTCTTTACTCTCTCGAGAGAGAAGCGTTTATTAGCGGTAATAAGGAACTTCTGTTGCAGATATTTAATTCTAGAGCTGTTATTAAAAGAAGGGTAGGGGATACTAAGAAAGCGGTCTATTTTTATAACAAGGCGATTCGCTTATCTAGAGAACTGGAGAATAGAATAGCTGAAACTTTTGCTAGTATAAATCTTGGGGCACTTTACTTGATGAGAGGTGATGTTGATTCAGCAAAAAGGTTGTTAGAGAAGGTTGAAGAATTATACAGTGAACTGAAAAGTAATAAGCTACTAAAAGGCGAGATTGGTTATTTAGATGCCGTTATAAAATTTAAATCTGGAGAACTTGAAAAAGCTTTGGAGTTGAGTAATAAGAGTATTGCAATTTTTAAAGAAATAGGTACGGTTGTAGGGGAGGTAAAGGCTCTTTTACTTTTAAGTGATATATATCTGAGTCTAGGGAAGTTAGATAAAGCGGAACAGATTTTGTCTAAAGTGGAAGAGATAGAGAATGAAAAAAATATAGGTAAACTTTTTCTTAAAAATAGACGTTTGCTAAGTAAAGCGGAGCTTCTTTATTGGGCGGGTAACATAATAAATTCAAAGGAACTGTTGGAAAAAATAGCTGATAAAGTTAAAAGCAATTATGATTCGTATATTTATTCCAAATCTCGACTTTTGCTGTGTAAGATTTTGTTAGAAGAAGGGGATGTGGTATCTGCTGAAGCTATTCTTGATGAGCTTGAAAATTTAGTAAAGGAAGCTTATTATCGAGAATTACTGGCGTTGTTGTATTCTTTATCTTCGTGGAGTAAAGCAGTTAGAGGCGATATAGAGAGTGCCGATTTGTATAAGCAGAAAGCTATAGATATTGCATCTGAACTGCCAAACGAGATAGTTAGCATAGATGTTGCTTTAAATACATCTGAAGCTTCCATTGTGCTTAAAAAGGATGGTGAAGCGTGGTTAAGGTTAGTTAATGCTGCTAGAATGGCTAAAAGAATAGGAGCTAAAGGAAGAGAATTGATCAGTTGGGCTCGTGTTTTAGCTATGGGTCGATCTATGTATGGTAAAGAACCTTCTTTGGAAAAAAAAGAGATAGTTGCAATCTCAGATTCACTAGGTATGGGAATAGCGAAGATGTACGTTCTGGGTGATTTGCCTGTTGTAAATAAATTGGAGAATAGTGAGAATTTATGAGAGTTCGTGAACCTGCAGTTGCTGGATACTTTTACCCTGCCGATTCTAGAGAGTTGGAAGAGTTTGTTGCTACTCTATTAGATGAGGTTGTTTATCTCTATAAAGGTAACTACAAAGCTATAATAGCTCCTCATGCAGGCTACGTTTATTCGGGAATAACGGCTGCTTACGCTTTTAAACCTCTAGAAAGGATAAAAGATAGTGTAAGAAAAGTATTGCTTATAGGACCTGCTCATTACGTTCTTATTAGAGGACTAGCTGTGTTGGATGTTGATTACATGGCTACACCTTTAGGACTTGTTCCTGTGGATAAGGAATTAGTAGAGTATGCTACCTCTATGAAGACCGTTTCTATAGATGGTGAACCTCATTTAAGAGAGCATTCGTTAGAAGTTGAACTTCCTTTTTTGCAATACGTTTTAGGTGATTTTACAGTTCTTCCAGTGGTAGTGGGAAGAGCTGTACCTGAAGAAGTAGGGATGTTTTTGGAAATGTTCTATTCTTTCCAGGACCTTATATTTGTGGTAAGTTCCGATTTGTCTCACTATTTGACTTACAATTCGGCTAAAGATTTGGATGAAGAGACTAAAGAGAAAATACTTTCTTTTGATATCCCCCTAGAAGATTACAGAGCTTGTGGTGCTAGAGCTATAAATGGGCTGTTATGGATTGCTAGAAAATATGGATTTAAAGGAGAATGTTTTGATCTTCGCAACTCTGGAGATACTGCAGGAGATAAAGATAGGGTAGTAGGTTACGGGGCATTTGGGTTCAGTGTGTAATTTAGATCCTTATGATCTTACTGAAAGAGATGGAAAATTACTTATTTTGCATGCTAGAGATGCTATAGCGAAGGAGCTTAATTTGCCAGGTTTAAATCCAAATTTTCCTAAGTGGGGTGATCAAAAAGGTGCTAGTTTTGTAACATTGTTAATGGATAGATCTTTACGTGGTTGTATAGGTTCACTGGCAGCATACAGAGGAATAGTAATAGATGTAAGAGAGAATGCTGTATCGTCTGCTTTTAAAGATCCAAGATTTCCACCTTTGTCTGTGGAAGAGTTGGGTTTAGTAAAAATAGAGCTTTCTATCCTTACACCCTTAAAGAGAATAGAGGTAAAAGATTTTGATGATTTTGTTAAAAAAATAGAACCCTTCAAGGATGGTGTGGTTGTACAGCATGGATTGAAAAAAGCTACTTTTTTACCTTCTGTTTGGGAACAGTTACCTCAGCATTCTACTTTTCTGCACTATTTGCTTAAGAAAGGTAATATTAATTCTTCTTCACTAGAAGAGATGATTTTTTTTACTTATAGAGTCCGCAAGTTTAGGGAGGAGTAAGTCCAAAGTGCTCGTAATTTTTAGCTATGAAATCTTTCCATTTTTCCGGTACTTCTTCTTCAGGATAAATTGCTTCAACAGGACATGCGTCTATACACAAGCCACAATCTATACATTCTTCGGGATGTATGTATAGTTGCTCCCACTCTTCATCTTTTCCATATATACAATCTACAGGACATACATCAACACATGCTGTATCTTTAACACCTATACACGGTTCACATATTATGTGCGTCATTTTTATCCTCCTTTTTTAATTCTTCAGATACCGTTTCATACACTTCTTTACCGTGACCTCGTACTTTAACGTTACGCCATACTTTTTTTACAACTCCATCACTATCTATGAAAAATGTTGTTCTTGAGATTCCTAGTCTACTTTTCCCGAATAACTTTTTCTCTTTCAATACTCCATATGATTTTGCAACTTCTTTAGTTTCATCTGAAAGTAATTTAAAAGGTAATTTAAATTTTTCTTTAAACTTTTTGTGACTTTTGGGAGAATCGGGACTTATTCCTACTATCTCTGTATTTATCTCTTTGAAGTCATCGTAAAGCGATGCAAATTGTAAAGCTTCATTTGTGCAACCGGGAGTGTTATCTTTAGGGTAGAAGTATAGAACTACGTTTTTACCTTTGAGATTGCTAAGTGAAAACAGATTGTCATTTTCGTCTCTTAGAGTGAAATCGGGAGCTTTTTTTCCTTCTTGAATGTTCATATAAATAATATGGATTAATTTGGTAGAATTAGTCAATACGATTTTATTTTCTAACTGTTTCCTTATTTATAGAGAACAGTTTACTGTTAAATTTTGCTGTGTTAATAAGAGTAGTTGGAAGTGTAGTATTAATACGGGGGTATATTTTATTTTTTGGTGCGGGGTATAAAATAGAAGTACTATCAGGAGGGAATTAGATGGGTAAGGAGTTTAGGATATCGAAGTTGTTTGCGTATGAGGTGTTAGATTCAAGGGGCAATCCGACTTTAGCAGTAGAGTGCTATACGGAAGATGGAACCGTTGGGTCCGCAATGGTTCCTTCAGGTGCTTCTACTGGCAGTAAGGAAGCGGTTGAGCTTCGAGATGGTGGGACTAGATTTATGGGAAAGGGAGTTAGAAAAGCTGTTTCCAATGTAAATGAAATTTTAGCTGAAGCGATAGTTGGTATGGATGTTCGTGAACAGATAGCTATAGATAAGAGATTACTTTTTACTGATGGAACTGATAACAAGTCGAGGATAGGTGCTAATGCTATTTTAGGGGTTTCGTTAGCTGTATCAAGAGCAGCTGCTAATGCGTTGGGGATTTCTCTTTTCCGATATTTAGGAGGTAGTAATGCTAACTTGTTACCTACTCCTTTAATGAACGTTATAAACGGAGGTGTGCATGCAGATAATTCGCTAGATATTCAGGAATTTATGATAGTACCTGTAGGTTTTAGCTGCTTCAGTGATGCTTTGAGGGCTGGGGTTGAGGTGTATCATCAAATAAAGTCAATATTAAAGAGTAAAGGTTATTCATCAGCTGTAGGGGATGAAGGCGGATTTGCACCTAGTTTAAATACCAATAGAGAGGCGCTTGATATATTAAGTGAAGCGATAGAAAGATCCGGTTATAAATTAGGGAGTAATTTTGCTCTAGCTCTAGATGTAGCGGCTTCTGAGCTGTATTACGAGGATGAAGGGGCGAAGTTTTACTCTTTGCCAGGAGAAAAGAGGGAGAAACTTAGCAGTGAACAGATGGTAGAGTATTTTGTAGATCTTGTTGAAAACTATCCTATAGTTTCTATCGAAGATCCTATGAGTGAATATGATTGGGAGGGTTGGGAACTTATAACAAAAGAATTGGGTTCTAGGGTACAGTTGGTAGGGGACGATCTTTTTGTAACTAATTCTAAGATAGTAAGAGAAGGGATAAGAAGAAAGGTTGCTAATGCCGTTCTCATTAAGCTTAATCAGGTGGGAACACTGAGTGAAACTTTGCAAACTGTTGAAACTGCGAGGCTGAGTGGTTATAGATGTATAGTTTCTCATCGGTCGGGGGAAACTGAAGATAGTTTTATAGCAGATTTAGCAGTAGCTTTAGGAGTTGGACAAATAAAAACGGGTGCGCCTGCTAGAAGTGATAGAAATGCAAAGTATAATCGTTTGCTTAAAATAGAGAATGTGCTAGGAGAGAATGCTGTTTACCTAGGAAGAGCTGTTTTTTGATGTACGATAACGACGATAGCTTTGTTTACGTAGTTACCTACTTTGGAGTAGTGGTTGTAGTTATTTTGGGGGTGGCAGCTATTCTTACTTTATATAAAATAAAGGCCTATAAAGCTGTCGCAGCTGAAATAGAAAGAAAAATTGAAATTCTCGAGAAGAGAAAAAAGATTTTAGACTATAACGTAAGTAGAATTGATACATCTGATTATTTAGAAAGTGCTCTAATAAGAGAATTAGGTTATATTTATCCCGGTGATATATTGATTCCTAAAGAATGCGCTTTAGATTTTCTTTCTTCCAAAACTCCAAGTGAGCAGTGGCGGCGTTATAAGAGTTGTAACTATAACCATTATAACAACAGCGGAGTAGATGCCGGAGGAGATAACTGGGTGCCCGTTAATTTTGAGTGAGGCTCCTATACTAGCGAAGATCAAGCCAACTTCTCCTCTGGGAACCATACCTAATGCTATAGATAATTTGTCTGCACCAGGAGTGACAACTCCCAGGTAACATGCCATTTTACCTAGAATAGCTACTAAAGTTAATGCAAATGCGAATCCTAAAATAGACACGTTGGCAAAGGTTGTTATATCTACCAAAGAACCCATTCTAACAAAGAATATAGGAGTAAGAAAGTAAAGTATAGGGGATATTACAGCTTCAAGCTCGTAAATGTGTTTTGTTTTTTCAGGTTTGTCTGTAGCCTCTACTTCGACTTCCTCTAGTACTAGCCCTGCTGCAAAAGCTCCTACTATCGCTGCTAAACCTATTTGATTAGCTAGATAAGCCATTATAGAAGCGAAGGCCAGTAGGTACGCTGGCAATAATCCAACTTGGTGTAAACTTGTTATGGGTTTAAGTAGTGGTTTGGCAATTTTTAGACCTAAAAAGATAGATAGTACAAGGAATATTAACGCTTTTATAATAATAATTGTTATAGAGCCTAAGGAGAGAGTTGTACCAGCATTCGCCGCTATTATAGCTCCTGATACTACAGATAGAATAATAAGTCCTAAAACGTCGTCTATAACTGCAGCACCTAATATAATACCCGCTTCTTTGGTTTTTATTTTTCCTAGGTCGGTCAACACTCTAGCCGTTATTCCTACACTTGTTGCACACAAGGTGGCTCCTATAAAAACGTGTACCAATGTGACCTCTTCAGGGATAAAAATAGCTGATACTACCCAGCCAAATAAGAATGGTGCTACTACTCCTAATACTGCCACCAATGTACTGGAAAGTCCTACAGATAACATTTCTTCTATTCTAGATTCCAGTCCGACGAAAAATAGTAATACTATAACTCCTAATTCTGCTAAAACCTCTATGCCTGTGTCTGTCTTTATAAACTCGAACCAATCTATTCCTATAAGATAAAGGTTACCCAAAATTACACCCGCTATTAATTCTCCTAACACAGATGGTTGACCGAATGAAGTTGCTAATAATCCTAGAGATTTACCTACTACTAGGATTACAAATATACCCAAAAGCACAGGAATAACTGGACCTCCATGAGCGTGAGCTGCTTCTGTTTTACCATTGGTAATTTCAGCACCGTAGAGAGAAAATACTAGGAAAAGGAATAGGAAAAATATCCATAATCTGTTATTTCTGCTGTTTTTGATCCCCATTTAATTCTCCCTTTAAATTTTATTAAAATTTATCATAACTCTTCATATGTAGACTAGGTGAGTAAGGTAGATACATTTGATAGATACGTAAAAAAGTTAAAGAGAGTTGTAACTAACTTAAAATTTCGTTGTTTGGGTAATTGCCCTTTGGAAGCTTTACCTTTGCTTATAGCAATTTATAGACATAGGAGAGTTCTTGTAATACTTCCTTGGAAATACCAAGCTGATATACTCGACCAATACTTAAAAGAATTTGGTTTTGAGAAATATGTTGTATTAAGAAGTAGACGCAATTTTCCTGTGATCCTTTTTGATGTGGCAGAGAAAATCCAACTTTTCGTATCAACTTTCGATATTCTTAATTTATTGTTGCCTGATATTGAAACAGTTAGGAAGAAAGCATTGAAAATAGGTAGGGGTGTGGATCTTCCTCGAGTGGAGCAGATTTTTATCGAGTTAGGTTATAAAAGGGTATACTTTGTTAAGGAAGTAGGTGAATTTGCTGTACGTGGCGGTATAGTTGATTTTTTTTCTCCAATATATTCAAAACCTATCAGGATAGAGATGTTTGGTGATACGGTTGAGTCTATACGTTTTTTCGATCCTATTTCGCAGAAATCTCTATCTTTTACTAACGAGGTAGATCTGTTTCCTTCTTTTGAAAGTATGGAAAAAAGTAAAAGTTTGAAAGAGATTATTCCTTACGAAATGGTAATATTTTTTAATCCTAATGAATCTAATGTTGTGGATCTTAATGAAAGAAAAAAGTTGTTGGATTTCTTTTCTATAGAGAATGACCGTTTACTTGAGATTTATCAAGGCCACTTCCCTGGTTGCTTTAATTTAAAGGGTGAGGAAGGGTTGTTGTATAAAGGTAGAGAAGAGCTCCTTAGGATGGAGTTAGAGCGGATTTCTGCCGATCAGGGGAAAGAGATATTTTTGTGTGGTGCGGAGGATGCCAGAAAAAATTTTATAGAAAAATTATCTAAAGGAGATAAGATTTTTAAATTCCGTGAATTAGATTTTTTGTTACCTAGAGGTTTTTTTGTAAAGGCTATAGATTTCTACCTTTTATCCGTTTATCAATTGTTTCCTTATGTTGATTTACGGAAAAGGAAAATTGCTACTGAAGATTCTGGTACAGATCGATCTGTTCCTATACCTGGTACTTTTGTGGTTCATAAGGATCATGGAGTCGGTAGATTTTTAGGCTTGCGGGTGATAGAAGATACTGAAGTATTAGAAATAGAGTATAGGGATGGGCAAAAACTGTTACTTCCTGTGTATAGGCTCAATGAGATCGAACCTTTTGGGTTAATTGGAGTAGAAAATGTTGTTCTGGATAAATTGGGTGGAAGCTCTTGGTATAGAAGAAAAAGTAGGGCTAGGAGAAAGGTTAGGAAGTTTGCTTTAGATATTATAAAACTTGAAGCTGAAAGAGCTTTATCTAAAGCACCCTACATATTCCCTGATTGCGATATCTTGAGAAAGTTTGAAAGTGAGTTTAGATACTTTGAGACTGAAGATCAACTTAGGGCTGTAGAGGATATAAAGAGAGATTTAGAATCTGGTAAACCTATGGATAGGCTTGTTTGCGGTGATGTTGGGTTTGGTAAAACCGAAGTTGCTATGAGAGCCGCGTTCAAAGTGGTGTTAAGTGGGTACCAAGTTGCGGTTTTAGCACCTACTACGGTTTTAGTAGAGCAGTTGTTTAGAGTGTTTTCTGAAAGATTTAAAGAATACCCTGTTGTAATTAAAAGGATATCTCGTTTTTGTTCAAAAAAAGAGTTAGAGGAGGTAAAAGGTGATTTGTCAAAAGGGAAGGTAGATATAGTTATAGGTACTCATAGACTTTTGAATGATGATATAAAGTTTTATAACCTTGGTTTACTTATAATAGATGAGGAACACCGGTTTGGAGTTGAGCAGAAAGAGAAGTTTAAAAAGTTGAAAAGTTCTATACACATACTTAGCATGTCTGCTACTCCTATCCCGCGCACTTTGGAGCTTGCGTTAGGAAAAGTAAAAACTTTTTCTCTAATAACTTCTCCACCTATAGGAAGGGTTGGCGTTGAAACGATAATAGATAAGATCGATTCCAATGTGATATACAGAGCAGTTTCTTATGAGGTTTCGAGAGGTGGACAAGTCTTCTACGTGTATAACAAAGTGGAAGATATTGAGAAAATAGCAAGTTGGTTACGCAGCTTTCTAGACGTTAGAATGACTGTAATACACGGGCAAATGAACGAAGAGATATTGGAGCGAAGAGTTTTGGATTTTATAGATAGAAAATACGATCTTCTGTTAACTACAACTATATTGGAGAGTGGAATCCATATCCCTACAGCTAACACTATTATAGTGCACGACGCACAAAAGTTTGGGTTAGCTCAATTACATCAACTTAGAGGTAGAGTGGGACGTTCTAATGTAAAAGGATTTTGCTATCTCTTAGTAGATTATTCTTCGGGAACTAAAGGACTCGATAGAGTTAAGATAATAGAATTGAATAGCGAACTTGGTGCAGGTTATAAAATTGCCATAAAAGATCTAGAAATGAGAGGAGCAGGAAATTTGTTAGGTTCAGAGCAAGCTGGTGTTGTAAGTGAAATAGGTATAAATGCTTATATTGATCTTTTGGAAAAAGAAATTAAACAACTTCGGGGTGAGCAGGTAGACGAAATAGTGGCACCTGTTATAGATTGTCCGTTTGAGTTAAACATTCCGAGAGATTATATAGAGGAAACTGAAGCTAGATTGGAGAATTACAAACGGTTACTTAACGGTGAGAACGGTATTATGGAAGAATTACAAGATCGTTTTGGAACGCCTCCCGAAAAAGTAAGTGATCTTTTTTACTACGGTAGGATAAGAAAGTTAGCGATAGATCTGAAAGTTGGGCGTATATCTTTTAAAAATGGTAAAATAGAAATGGTTTTTAGAATAGATTCTCCTGTTAGAACAAATTTTTTGCTTTCTAAAGGTTTAGATAGAGAAAATTTCTGTATAAAAGAACAGATGTTGAGTGTTTTTTGTAGGAAGGGAGAAGAGTTAATTTCATGTTATAAGGTTTTGCAACTTTTAAAGGAGAGTGTTGATGGTTAGAGTATTTTTTTTGCTATTTATTTCATCTGTTCCTATTTTAGCTTTGGAAAATTGGATAATTATGAGTGTAGGCAGTGAGATTTTTACTTTTTATGATTTTCTTAAAGAAAAGGAATTTTACAGCTCTTCGCTTCCTGAGGTGCCGCCAGATCTCGACCAACAGATATTAAAGACTGTTTATGAGGAGATGCT
>JALWYX010000046.1 GCA_027078415.1 Thermoanaerobaculia bacterium | reverse complement strand
ATAGAAGACAGTGTAGACGACAAAGCGGCAAAGAGAATTTTAGATTATCTATCATCTATAGAAAAACTCGATCATTATCATAATAGGTACAAAGATCTGCTTCTTGAAATTATCGAGCAAAGAACTATCCCTGTAGAACATATCATAATAGCTTTTATCAAGGTAAAAGATAGATCTGATTACGTAAAAAGGTTAGCAGAGATAGACGAGTTAGGTTTAACCTCTTATAGGGGAAAACTTTTTTTTTCTCAGAAGGAACGTTATTTGCCCGTTATGAAGTTAGGAGAAGGGGGAGGAGGAGAAGTTTATCTAGCCTACGATACTGTTCTTAAAAGAAACACAGCTATTAAACTTTTCAAAGGTGAAAGGAGCGAGTTACAAAGATTTGAAAGGGAGGCAACCGCTCAAGCTAACCTTAAGCATCCCAATATAGCAAAAATATACGATTTTGGTTGCGTAGAAGATATGTTTTTCATTGTAATGGAGTATGTAGAGGGAAAAACGTTAAAAGAACTCAAAGATTTCCTAGATATAGAGGAGAAAATAAAAATAACTATAAAAATTCTTAGAACTCTAAACTACGTTCATCAAAGTGGGATAATTCACCGGGACATAAAACCTTCTAACATAATAGTTAAAAATACTGAGGATGGGTTAGAACCTGTTATAGTAGACTTTGGGTTAGTAAAAGTTTTGCACGAATCAACTTTGACTGCAAGCGATGTTGTTATGGGAACACCTTACTACATGCCTCCCGAACAGATAATCTCCAGCACAGTAGACGAAAGAGCAGATATCTACTCAGTAGGAGCTACTTTATACCACTTAATAACCAACTCTACTCCTTATGAGGGTAACAATCCTTTAGACGTTATTTCTAAGATGGCCACCCAGGACCCAACACCGGTATATATAAAGAATCCGTTATTACACAAAGACCTTGCAAAAATAATAGACAAAGCTGTTGCACGATTCCCGGAAGATAGATATCAAACCACAGAAGAATTTGCAAGAGACTTACAAAATTTTCTCGATTCTAAACCTATAACAACAAAAAATATGTCAATACCACACTTGTTTAGAACTCTGTCCAGATACCGCAAAAGAAATATAACGATATTAACTATAATACTGTCGTCTTTAATCATATATATAGCAAGCTATCTATTTACCCAGAAGAGAACTAGAGAATATATCAAAAACACAGAAAAAATGGTTAGTAAATTAGAAGAAATAATCAATCAATTAGAAGAGGTACGTTCAAGTATTAACGCTTCCTATCTATTGCCCACCCATTCTATAACCGAAAACAAAATAAAAAGCCTTGCAAAAATAGGTAAAATAGAAGAACATATACCTTATTTACCCAACGAACTACAAGCCGTAGTTTTGTTCTCACTAGGTAAAAGTTACTTTGACTTACACGATTACTCTCGCGCATTGGAGAACTTTGTTAAATCCTTCCATCTAGGTTATAGAAGAAAAGATATATACTTCTTTCTACCAGCATCTTACCTACTTGTATATATAGAAAATGTTAAACCTCTTTTACACATATCTCCCACATTAGCAAGTAAACGGCTAGCCTCTATAGAACAAAAGTATCTTATACCAGCAATACCGTACATAAATAAAGGTATATCAAATATAGATGACCCTGGAAAACAATTTTTCCTTCGCGCATTAAAACTGTACGCGACCGGCAAACTTGAAGAAGCTATTACGCTTCTTTCCAATTCAAATCCAAATGTTTCAGTTCCCACATTTTATCTTCCAGATCTACTCAAAGCTCTTGTATACAAAAGCGCACTATTCTCTTCTATAATAAAAGGTAAATTTCATGTTTATGCAAAACTGGTAGGTGAAACTGAATCTCTCTTTAACAGTCTCTCAGCTGTTGCACGTAGCGACCCCAAAGTATGGAGTGAATTTTGTGAATTTAAAACTATTTTGCTGCTAAAATCCGTTATAGAAGAACTGTCCAATGTAGAGAAATTGGCACAAGAAGCATATGAAGTATGCTCCAAAGCCGTCCTTATAGACGGTTCACGTGTTGATATTTGGGAAAACTTTATAGAACTAGTCCGCCTTGACTTTGCACGAACCGTTTATGAAAATGATAGCAATGTAGAAGCCAACTTTAAGAAAAGTTATCAACTTATAAAATCTAAAATTTCTCAATTCCCTGACCCTCCAAGATTCAAAAAAGCCTTAGCATTTATAATTTATTTCTATCTAGATTACTTATTTAACAGGGGTGATTATAGCGACAGTACATTGAAATTACTACAAGAAGGGATAGATGCAATCTCTAAAGCAATACAAATAAACAAAGTAGATGCTGAATCTATGGCTATTTCAGGAATGCTGTTTTCTAAATGGGGAGAATTTATTGAAATCGTAGGTGAAGCAAACCCCAAAGAGAAGTACCAACGAGCCATTCTACTTTTTAAAGAAGCTCTTAGATACGATCCAGAAAACAGATTGATAAAATATTATCTGGCTATTACTTACAACAGGTTCGCACTATACCTAGGTAAATACAGTAAGGAGGAATATAGAAAGTATATATCCAAAGCTTTAACCATTTTAAAAGAGATATCTAGTAGTAAAGATAAGTTTATAGTAGCTAAACTGGAGTTGCTGTGGACCATTATGAACAAGATAGAACTTAACATTAAATGGAAAAGTGCAGAAGAAAAAGAGTTGCTCGAGGCAAATGGCTACTTACAAACTATTGAAGATCTAGGAAATAATATATATTACAATTATTTATGTCGCTTAAAGAGCTTAGAATTACAATACGCTCTCGATACTGATCATAACTATCATACAGATCTATCAACTATATTTAAAGATATAGTTAAGATTTGTGGTTCATTTACTGATAGCAACAATATATTCGCTCTAGAAAGAGCTGCACGTATTGTAAGAAGTGCAGGAGAATATCTGCTTAACTACCCAAAAATGCAAAAATTGGTAGAACAATCTGTACAACAAATATTAGATAACTCTATCTCTCTAAATCTCTTAGAAAAATCCTATCCGTTAGACGTTTTTATATACTACGTTGGGCAAATAAAAAGCGGGAATAAAAAATATCGTATCAAAGTAGAATCTTTTTTGGAGCGATACAAAAGAAAACGTATGGACCCAGATTTTCTATACTATCAATCTATTTATCAGTTATCCAAAGGCAAAAAATTAGAAAATCTAAAGAAGTCTTTAGATTTAATTAACAAAGCGTTAGAATTATCACCATCCAGACCACACTTCCTTAAGTTTAAAAAGATTCTCATATATAAGTTACGGCGTTACAAATCCGGTTCCGACACCTACTTTAACGTTTCTGTTAAATACCATGATTTTCTTCTCTCATAGCGTTTGTTTTTATAAAAACGAAATATTACAATACAGACCCAATTAACTATACTATCCTTATACAACGTTTTTTAAAGAAGGTTGTAGTTATACACAACCGATGCTAGTGATGCTAAAAGTAGTAAAAGTGCTATTATATAATCTTTCTCTTTTTCAGGTGATTTATAGAGGTTACCGAAGAAATATCCAATTACAAACCCTCCCAAATGAGCCCAATTATCTATACCTGGTACTATAAGCCCGAATACAGCTATAGGTAGAACCCAATTTAAAATTAACGAACGTTTTAGACTGTAGGAGATTTCCCCAGACGCAGCTACTATAGCTCCCATAAGTCCAAGTAGAGCTCCCGATGCACCCAGAGAGAACAAACCTACTCCCATAATATACTTTATAGGAAGTGGTGCAAAAGCGCCCAGAGCGCTGAAATAAAACGATAGAAATCCACTTACTATAAAAACAACAACGGTTCTACCTATTCCAAAAAGTTGCGAATGGAGTTTAATTAGGATCTTAGCCCATAGAATATTAAAAATTATATGTAAAAGATTGCCATGCAACCAAATTGCTGAGAAAGCACTCCAGAAACGCTTTTCTTTTATTAAAGGATAAGCTCCACTAACTCCTAACCTATACAGTACTTCTATATCTGGAGCTAGCAACCCTCTTATATTCCCATAGCGATAAGATAGTAACAACGAGAATAGATACAAAAAAGTAGCTATTGTAGAGAAAAAAAAGAAAAAAGCGTGCTCCTTTTCCAGAAAGTTTAAATTATTAACGGCGTTCATAATAGAGAAACGTCCTCCTAGGTATACTCCACAATGGGGACACTTTCTTCTATCTTTCCTAACTAATCTTCCGCAATTGGAGCATACTCTGCTATTAGCCGACACTTTTTAATCTTCCTTTCCCTTCTAATATTTGGATAGTTTCTTCTATACCTTTGTTAATGCTGTTATCCACAATTTCAGTTTTAACTTCTAATTTAAAGAAAGGGATAGGCACTTTCATACGATCCCACGTTTTTAACCTAACAACTTTGCCTTCGAATGTAAATTTGTATATAGGTACATTTTGTTTGATTGAAAGATAAGCTATACCTGGCTTACATTCTTTAGCCGGTCCTTTAGGTCCATCCATAACTACCATAACCCATTCTTCTCTTTCTATTATTCTCCTTAGATGCATCAAAGCGCTGCTACCACCTTTAGAGGATGATCCTCGTACAGCTACTGCATTTAACCTTTCTACAATTTTACTTGCTATCTCTCCGTCTCTAGACCTACTTACTAACACATATATTTTTATTCCTTTAAAAGTCCAATATCTGCTAAAAAAAATGGCCGCTATTAGTACATCTTCGTGCCATATAGCTATTATTCCTTTACGATTTTTTGTCCAATCTTTAGTAGGATCAGGAAGTTTTAAGGAAAAACTAACTGTTTTTGATAATATCCAAATTAGAAGGAAACCTACTTCTACAACAACTTTTTCAATTAATCCTTTGGACAAGAATAGCATATTTCTTAAGTTTAGCTTTGAGAGTATTTCTAGAAATTCCCAAAAATTTAGCGGTTTCTCGTATACGCCAACCGCATTTAACTAGAGCTTTCTCTATAATCATCTTTTCGTATTTTTCTATAAGGGGATAAAAAGAACCCGGTTTTAATTCATCTTCCACTTCGTGGTACACTACTCCCCTGTTTGAACCTGTTACAATCCATGAAAAATCGTTTACCGTTAAGCGATCTCGATCTGTTAAGACGATTGCTCTATGGATAGCAGCTTCAAGTTCTCTAACGTTTCCTGGCCAATCATATTCCATAAACAGTTCTAATACTTGCGGTTCTATTTCCATAGGATCTTTCCCCATATCTTTGCAAATTTTTTTGATAAAGTGATCTACTAAGAAAGGAATATCTTCTTTCCTATCCCTAAGAGGTGGAATAAAGATGGGAACAACGTTCAATCTATAATAAAGATCTTCCCTAAACTCTCCCCTTTTAACTGCTTCACGAAGATCTATGTTTGTAGCTGCTACTATTCTTACATCACACTTTAAGGTTTTAGTTCCACCCACACGTTCAAACTCCTTTTCTTCGACTGCTCTAAGCAGTTTTGATTGAACGCTAAGGGATATTTTTCCTATTTCATCTAGAAAAATAGTTCCTTTATCGGCAAGTTCAAACCTACCAGGTTTAGCTGCAACTGCTCCTGTAAAGGCTCCTTTTTCATGTCCGAAGAGTTCACTTTCTATCAAACTCTCAGGGAGAGCAGCACAATTAAAATGTATAAAAGGCTTATCTTTTCTGGGAGACATATAGTGAATTATTCTAGCTACAACCCCTTTACCTGTACCTGTTTCTCCTGTAAGAAGAACGGTTGAATTACTGGGTGCAACTCTTTGTATAGTCGCTTTTAGTTCTACCATAGGTTTACTTTTACCTATAAGGTTATCCAAGTGATGCGTTGCTAATAAGTCTCGTTTTAGCTGTTCATTTTCTGCAAACAAACGTGCTCTAGCTTGTTCCAACTCTCCGTACAAACGGGCGTTTTCGATAGCTATAGCAGCCTGATCTGCAAAAGCAACTGTAAATTCGAGCTCAGCTTTACCAAATAAGGAATGGCTTTTTCTGTGATCAACGTAGATAGCCCCCACTAACTTATTTTTTATAAGAAGAGGTACACAGATAATAGATCTTATATGAGAAGCAACTATAGAATCTGATGATTTGAAGCGCGGATCTCGCAAAGCGTCTATGGACATGAGAGGGGTTCGGGTTTCTATAACCTCTTTTATAACGGTCTCAGATAGATTTTTCTCTTCTCCTCCGAGAATATTTCTACTAGATACTATTTCAAGTTCCCCTGTTATTTGATTTACAAAAACTATCATACCTCGCTCAGCTTTAATACGATTTATGACTATATCTAATATTCTGTTGAGTACCTCCTGGAGGTTCAAGGTCGAATTGATTATCTTGGCCATCTCCCAAAGTCCAGGCCTACCTAGAGAAGCTTTACCTTCCAATACACGTCGCTCTCGTATACTATCTATAGCTCCTTTAACTCTTTCAACTTCACTTACAGCTCCCAATCTATCAAAAGCTATTAACGCTCTTCTTAATCTTTCTATAGCTTGGTCAGGATGAGAACTGCGCACTCCCCAATTATATAAGGCAAGTGCATACTCATAGGGAGTTTCTATTTTCTCAAGGATTTTTACACTTTTATCAAAAAGGTCATCAGCTTCAGAAGGGTTATTTTTTGCAAAAGTCAAAGTAGCTTGCAACATAAGTAATTTACCTATTTCAAAAGGGTTGTTTATCTCCTTAGCATTCTTAAGCGCCCTTTCTATATAAATAGCTGCGTTATTTAAATCACCCTTTTTTATAAAAAGATCTCCCAAACTAACAAACGCAGAAACTCTCAAAGGAGGCATAATCGCATCTATAAGCTCTAACGATCTAAATAGATGTGCCGCTGCAGGACCTAAATTACCTTTATCTTTTTCTAGTATTCCCAGCTGTCTATGTGCTAGACTTATAAGTTTTTTATCACCCAACTTCTCCGCTCTTGCAAGAACCCATAAGCCCCTATCCTCTGCTTCTTCCCACTCTCCTCTTTTACGTGCAAGAGATACCAAACCCAGATGCCCATAAAGAGAATAACGCTTATTTACGCTAGTTGTAAGTTTTACAAAACGTTTTGCAGCGTCGTTCCAAAAACCTAGCATCTCTTCTGTAGCAGCTAAAAGCAACAGACTCTTCTCTTCGCCATCGTGCATACCATATTTTTTACGCATCTGTAACACTTCTACGAGGTCTTTATAAGCTTCTTTAAACCTTCCTCTAGCGAAATATTGAAAACCTCTTTCCTGTAGAGTTACAACCCTGATTCTGTTGTGGTTTAACTGTTTTGCCAACGAAAGATTCTCTTCCAATAACCTTCTAGCTTCTTCATAATTACCTAAATCGAAGAAAATCCTTGAAAGAAGCAATCTAGAACGAGCTATTATACGACGATCTCCAACTTGCTTAGCGCGTTTAAGTGCTCGTATAACTATCCTTAAGCTTTTTTTGCTATCTTTCTTCTTAACTATAGATCCCAAAGTAAAAAGAGACTCGGCTATAATTCTTACTATTTGATTCTTAGTAGCTTTCCTTAAAACTTCTCTTGCTATTTTGTATCCTTCGAGTGCTTCTCCTAGCTTAAAAAGAGAATACGCTTTCACAATTTTAAGTTGCAGAATCTCCGTCAAACTTATTTCATCAACGTATTTAAGTCCTTCCTCAACATACAGACAAGTTTTCTCATACTCTTCCACTATAGGATACAAACTAGCCAACCGAACCAAAATTTTTCCTCTTCTAATCGACACTTTCTTACTAGAAAGGTTGTCCAACTCATTCAAGATTCTAAGATATATATTTATAGCTTCTTTAGTAAATCCTCCCAATTCATATACTTCAGCTTGTGTATAAAGAGACTTTACAAAACCTTCCGTATCACCAACAGCAAGTGAAGCTCTTGCTATTTTATCCAGTATAGCTGCGGTTTCTTCGTATCTATGTGAAATTCGCAATCTAGCAACTTCTCTCCACAACATAGGGATAGCTCTCTTAAACTCGCCTCCCTGCCATAAATGTTCCGCAGCTATAGATTCTTTATCTTTACTACCAGGATACTTAGTAAGAAGATATTCACCCCATTTAAAATGCAAGGTTTTACGGACATTAGGTTTTATACTACCGTATATCCATTCTTCAAGTTCTTGTGAAGCTATGGTAAAACGTTCCTCATTATCAACGTATGTAACCTCAACAAAATTACTTCCCAACAGAGATTCAAGAACATCAAGAATTCTCTCTAAAGGAATATCTAGTATAGCTTCCATATCTTTAGCTGTAATACCTTCTTTAACAACTGACAAAAGTGCCAACAACTTTTTCTGTGTATCGTCAAGGAGCTTTATTTTCGACTGTTCTATAAAACTGAGTCTAGGAACCTCCTTTTTAAGTTCTTCAAAACGTTCCCTATCAAATATCCATTGTCCTTTTAGTAGAGATAAAACTTTGCTATTTACTAAATGTCTAATCAATCGCAAAATTTCTCCTGGAACTCCTCTGGTTACTTTGAAACACCATTTAGACAAATTATCGTCTAAATGTTTTATACCTACACTAGCTTTTATAAGTTCTTCGGTTTCTTTTAGATCAAGGGGAGGAATTTCTATATGCTCTACGTCAACTGAGAAAGGAGAATCGTTAATGCTTCTACCTCTGACAGTTGCTACTACTAAAACACGTAAGGAGCGCTTTTTAGAAAGTATCTGTAAGAAATTCAAAGTGGATTCATGTGCCAAATGGAGATCGTCCAAAAGAAGCACTAGAGGAGGTCCTTCGAAAGAGATTTTCTCTAATAAATTTACTACCGTTTCTTCATCTACAAATTGGGAGAAACCACCTTCAACTGAACTGAGTAATTTTTCTAGAGCAGTTTTAAGGGATTTAAAGGGTTCGTTTTTTATTCCTTTTTCGCCTCCTAATCCTACACGAAACCCTTTAAGAGCAGCTTCTATTTTAAATTCCCGTAAAAGACGAGATTTTCCTATACCCTCTTCTCCTACAATTACAATTACTTTACTCTCTCCCTCTGAAGTTTTTCTCAACGCTTTGCCTAGACGAGACAAGATACCTTTTCTACCTACCAAACGTGGAGATATTATTTTACCTCTCGCAAGAGATAGATAGGTTACATCTATTTTTTCTCCTTTGGCACGTACAAGTGCGTCTAATAACTCTCCAGCATTTTGAAATCTATCTTCTGGATCTTTAGCTAATAATTTTTTTAGAATGTTGGCAAGTGGTAATGGTATATCAGGACGATAGGTCAGAGGATCAGGGATATCAGGTTGTAGATGAAATCTTATAGCACTTTCATCATCACCTGCAGACGGAAGAATACCTGTAGTGAGCTGAAAGAGAGTCATACCCAACGAATAGAGATCGGCCCTATGATCGTACCTGTTTTTCAGGATCACTTCTGGTGCAGTATACGCTAAAGTTCCCCTTATTTTACTATCTACTTCATCACGTACATATTGCGATAGTCCAAAATCCATAATTTTGAGAACAGTGTTTCCTTCAGTGTCTTTTTTTATTCCCAAATTGGCGGGTTTTATATCTAGGTGAACAAGACCGTATCTGTGTATCTGCACAAGTCCAGCAGCTATCTGAATAGCAAGATCATAGATAGTGTTCCAATCGGCATTTAGAGCAAATGCTGTTATCTCGATATCATCCAAAGCTTCGCTGCATATAAAAGGCAAACCACCACTCAATACACCGTAATCCAGTAGCCTAATTACGTTAGGATGTGAAACTTCGCTCAAGAGCCTTATTTCATGCTGAAATCTTTCTAAATCCACAGGCGACAAAGGTAAAAGAGAAATTTTCAAAGCTGCAGTCTCGTCCCATCTAGCTGATCTTATCTTATAAACCAAAGATTTAGGGGTGGCAGCTATTAGATTCTCTAATACAAAATCTCCTATAAACTTCTCAAGTTCAGTTAAGTAACGTTCGTTATCGATCTCTACACGATCTAAAACAGATTTAAACTTCATTTTTATACACTAAACAATTATGTTGTAAAGCTCGTTTTCTAATTATTCCTTTCAACTCTTCCAGATTAGTACCCAATAAAGCTGACACGTAACATTCATTACAGGAATTGTTATACAATTCACCTTTTAACTTATCGATCTTATTATAAACTGTAAGTATACTACCTTCTTTGATACCAAAATCCATTAGAATTTCTTCTCCTAACCTTTTCTGTTCCATCCAATTTGGGTGAGATATATCCACAACATGCAAGATTAAATCTGCATGTTCTATTTCGCTCAATGTGCTTCTAAAGGAAGCAACAAGATTGTGAGGTAGTTTTCTTATAAATCCTACAGTATCACTTACAAGGACCTCACAACCTTCTCCTAGATAACTTTTCCTCACTTTAGTATCTAAAGTAGAAAACATTTTATCTTTGACCTGAGTCTCGGCTTTAGTTAACATACGAAACAGTTGACTTTTCCCTACGTTAGTATATCCAGTTAGAGCCACTACAAATCTTCCGCTTCTACTTTTTCTTTGAACGATTCTCCTACTATGGATTTTATCCAACTCTCTTTTCAACCGGGATATTCTACGCTTTACTATTCTTCTATCCAATTCAATCTGTTTTTCACCTTCACCACGTAATCCTATACCACCCTTTTGGCGAGAAAGATGTGTCCAGTATCTAGCCAACCTAGGGATTATATATTCTAAACTGGCTAATTCTACCTGCGTTTTAGCCTCTTTACTACTAGCATGCTTTTGGAAAATCTGGAGAATCAACATATCTCTGTCTATAACACGTACTCCCATTAACTTTTCCAACTCACGCACTTGAGAAGGGGATAATTCCTCATCGAATATAGCAGCTTTACAGTTAGCACAACGTGCTTTTGCACCTATTTCCTGTGCTTTACCTCTACCTATGAAAGTTGCAGAATCTATTTTTTTACGTATTACTATCTCTCTATAAACTGGTAAACACCCTACACTTTTGGCTAATTCTTCCAGCTCATCTAAGTAGTCTTCAGCCCTCCACCGCTCTTTCTTATTTTTAGAAACAGCTATCAAACAAACTCTACCTTCAATCTTCGGAAGAAAGTCTAGCATACAGTCTCTGTAACTATGATAACATACATAATTGTAAAGAAAATGCAGAAAAACGCTACTTTATGGGCAGTAATCTTTGTTACAGGGTTCCTCGTTCTTTTCCTTACGAACGTTGTTCAAGAAACCTATCGAAACTACACAATAGAGACTTTAAACGGTAAGAAGGTAAATCTTTATAAACTAAGAAACGAAAGTTACTTGATCCACTTTTGGGCTACTTGGTGTATACCGTGTAGGGAAGAGTTACCTAAGATATTAGCTTTTAGAGAAAGATTAAAGGAAAAGGATATACCTCTCTATCTAGTGGCTGTGAACGATTCAAAAGATAAAATTGAACAATTTTTCAACAATGCACCTCCTGAAATATTGTTAGACAACTCAGGTCGAATAGCTGCTATTTATGGAGTAGAAAAACTGCCAGAGACGATATTTGTATCAAAAGGAAATAAAAAAATACATTGGAAAGGTCCTGCAACTTGGGAAGAGAAAGAGTTTCAACTAATATTGAAAGCAACAAATTAGTTCTCTCTGCACACAGCGTTTTCACGACCTACTAGTTTTAAAATCTTGAAGTTGTACATAGATATAGGGGTATCGGTCAAAGTAACGTCCATCTCCTCGTTAAACGGGGGGCCACCGAAAGCAAAGGTGTGAAACTCACCGTTTTCAGCAATATAATCCACTTTATTCCCGCTCTCTTTGCTAACTCTATCCAGATTTGCCAGGAACTCAAGATCATAGTGGGAACCCAATAAGTCATCAGGCAATATTCTGGAATCTATACATGTTACACGAGCACGCAGTCCACCGTTTATCATCTGCTTAGCAAGTTGAATACTAGAAAATCCTTGTAAAGGAAAAAGTGATGTAAGACCAGCATCAGTAACTATTTCAGAACGTATAGTCTTACGGCGATTACCTAAAATGTCTCCAAAAGCAACTACTTTTATACCTTTACTTCTTTTTGCCTTTGTTAACGCAGCAATAATCCTTTCTCTGTATAAACTCAAAGGAGAATTGAACGGAATATTTACCTCTATCAGGCTAACGTTGAGCGCTTTTGCCTGCATTCTAACTAAGTCCCTATCGATCCCATGCAGAGGGATACCTTCTTTAGGATCTAAAACAACTAGTAACGCTTTCACTCTTATTCCACGCTGTTGAAGTACATAGAAGGTCCATGCACTATCCTTCCCTCCAGACCACGATAACAATACAGACATTTATCTCTTTCCCTCCTCCCAATATCTAGGATAGTTCCCACTTTTTATTAAAAAGATTCTCGTATATTATTTACTTTATTTTCCAATTTAATTCAAACAGAACTTATCTAAAAAGCAAATCCAACATTAAAAGTTACGTTATTTCTAGGTTCTCCTGGTGTAGAATCTAGCTTCCTGGCTACTTGCAAAATAAGAGGTCCTATAGGAGAGAAAAACCATCCCCCAATTCCTACTCCCCACCGCATGTTAGATATACCGAATTTCTTATTCCAAACGTTACCCCCATCCACAAATAAAATCACACCTAACTTTTTTGAGATACTGTATCTAAGATCAAAATTAATTATTAATAGATTTGTACCTCCTAAAGGAATAAATTCATCAGTTAATGTGTCACCCTTTATTCCCAATTTATCTCTTCTAAAAGCCCTATGCGAACTGCTTCCACCAGCAAAAAACCGTTCTGCTACAGGAACTTTGTCTCCTATTATCTTGCCACTACGCAGATTAGTCCCTACAGTTAAGCTGTTTTTTGTATAAAATACACTAATTTGAGAAAAAAACCTAAAAAAATCAGCGAAATCTTTTTGCACAGCAAACGTTTTATCGATAAAAGTGTAAACACGAGTACCTCTCATCGGAAACAATCTATCATCCCTTCTATCAAATTCCATCTCCACACCGACCCCCACAAAAGGAGCAGTAATATATACTCTGGCGTTAGGGTCAGCTATAATATCTTCGAGATTAACACCTTCTCCGAGAAAAAAACCGCTATTACTAAACCTCAAAGTAGCAGACAAGAAATTTCTCCTCTTGTAATAATCATGGCTTACCGAGAGTAATACCTCGTTTAAATTAACGGTATACTTATCTCTTATAATACTGCTATAGCTAGAATTAATTCCAAGAAATATACCTTTACCAAGGAGCGGAAAGTCTAAAGACAACACGGCGTGTTTCTCTATTAACGAATATCTAGCAGATAGAAACAACCTATTGCGGTTATAACCAAAGCCGTAATCGAAATAAGAAACTCCTATTCTAGGACCTTCTATAGAATCGAAACCAAGTGATAACGATATTTTTTTATCTTTCTGCTTACCTACCTCTACTATTAAATCGGAAAAAGAGTCAGAACCGATAGTATTTATCAGTTCAAGCGAACGAAGCGTTAAGTTGATATCAGCTAACCGTTCATGTAACTTCTCACGCAACCAATGCAAACTAAACTCTCGGTCAACCAGGTCGTTTACTAAACTGCGTAACAGCGTGAAATCGGTATCGTATATACCAGAAAATATAACTTTTTCTACTTTAACTTTATCCCCACTCTTAACAACAAAAGATACGTCTTTTTCCGTTTGTCCAGTAAACTGGACTTGTACTTCCGCATTCAGATATCCGAGCTCTTCCAATGCATTAAGTAGATCTCGTTTTACTTTCTCAATTTTAGTAATATTAAAAGGCTCTAAAGGCGAAATAGTAGCAACTATATCTTCCAGACTAGAACGTAAACTCTGCTCTGCTTCAAGTTTTACACTTTTTATTAAATATCTGTCTCCTTCAGATACTGTACAATGTAGATTGACAACTTTTTTATTAGCAATAGGTAAACACCCAACTTCAACTTCCAAAAAACCTTTAGACATATACAAGTTAGTAAGTAATTTTTCAGTATCTTTTATACTCTTATCAGTAACTATTTTCTTACCCAACGATCTGTATGTAACAACCAATTTACTTAATTCATTAGAACTAACGTTCTTATTACCCGTAAATTTAGCTTCTCCATAATAAAATTTTCTACCTTTATCAACATATATATCTATCTCTTTTATATCTCCTTTTTGTTGGATAGACACAACGACGTTTACTTTAAAAAAACCTTTAAGTTGAAAATAATCTTTTATCAGAGTGGAAATTGTATCTCCTGTTATATCTACTTTACTAAAATCTATAATATCTTTAAGCTTCTCCTTACGGATACCTCGTACTTTAACGGTGTACTTTGTACCCAAAGAGACCCTATAGAAAACTGTAGCCTCGTTTCCACCATTAACAGGATCAAAACGTAAAAACTTGATTTCAATTTTGAAATACCCGTTTTTATAAAGATGTCTCTTTATATACAGTTCAATATCCTCGAGGAGTTCTCTAGTCAAATATCGTGAATTATACTTATACATTCCAGGGATCGTGAAATCGATTCCTTCAACAACTACTTTATTTAACGTATAGCGCTTACCTACATAGAAATTAAAATTAATCTCTTTACCATCTGTTAGATCTTTAATTATCACCCTTACGTGAGAATCTATGTATCCTTTATCTCTTAGAAAATCGTTCAACCTATAGACTTTCGGAAGTATCCTAGAGGATTCAAGAGGTGTATTTAGAAGATCGCTAACCAAAGAGTAAGCACCGAGGTATAGATTGACGGGTAACCCTACAAAAGATATTTTCTTTATAAAATCTTTAGGTATAAGATTGTATTTTACTTTTATTCGATTATTTAAATAATCGTAAGCTATAAACGTCTGAACATCTCTAAAAAAACCAGTAGCGAAAAATCTATAAACCGTTTGGTAATGTTTATATTCGTCCCAGGGGGTTCCCTTTCTCAAAGATAGCAAATATAAAAATTCATTGTCACTGATTAACTTGTGAGGAGTAAAAATAGTTACATCAGAGATTATAGGCAAATCACTACATACTAAAGTTTTGGCAACAAAAAGTAGAATAAAAAATCTTTTCACTTTACCAAAGAATTAAAAAGAGAAAAATATTTGTACGCGGTTTTAGAGTAGTCAAAATTGTTTACAACATGTTTTCTGCAATTTTTACTAAAACTTGTAAAAATTTGATCATCTAACAATAAATTTTTTATCTTCTCTACCATAAGAGTATCGTTGCTATAAGGAACAAGGTACCCCGTTTTTTCATTTATAACAACTTCAGGAAGCCCACCAACGTTGTAAGCAACAACAGGTACTCCACACGATTGAGCTTCTAAGGCAACCAATCCAAATGATTCGTAAGCAGAAGTGAGTAAAAGCACCCTAGCCTTACTCAGAATATCTTCTACTCTTACTACTTGACCAACGAAATACACTTTATCTTTTAACTTCGATTTTTCCACACTATCTTTAACCCTAGCTAACAACGGTCCATCTCCAACTATTACAAGTTTTGCATCGTTAACAAATTGTGCAACACGTTCGAAAATAGGTACAACCCTTAGAGGATTCTTAACTTCACGAAAACTTGATATGTAAACTACACTTTTTTCTCTTTTATCAGGCGGATAGGGTTTAAATCTGAAATAGTCTACGAAATTAGGTATAACTACTGTATCATCTATTTGAAAATAGCTCTTTATTTTATTATCTAGATCTTTTGACACAGTAGTAACTTTATCACTCGAGCGTAATATAAAAGATATTACATTTTTGTAGGCTTCTCTTATATTCTCCAGTGCCACTTCAGTTCCATGAACTGTGGTTACCACTTTTATATCCGTATTAGATACTATATCCCTAGCTAAGATGGCAGAGAGACCGTGTGGCAATGCGTAATGAACATTTACAATATCGAGCTTTTCCCTATAGATAAGTTTAGCGATAGACTCAGCGACGGCACAGGTATAAAGTCCTTGAGAAAACAAAGGGTACGGTTGAAGGTTTATCTTAACAAAGTGTACATCATTATTATCACCTAATCTTCTAGGTTTGTCTTTGCATACTATAAAAACCTTTACACCCTTTTTTGCTAGATATATGGCCAATTCCGTAGCTACAACGCCCGATCCCCCAAAGTGAGGAAAACAAACTATTGCCACTCGCATTTCAACTGTTAAGTATACCAATAACAAAAAACTGTTGATAAATAGATCAAACTGATATTAATAAGCGAAAAGTAACCTATTTTAAATAACTTTTTACTTACTCTAGAGTTTTTTGACTCTATCTTTAAAGTCAACGCACACCACACGGTTGACTAGAAATCTATTTCCCACTTCAAGGAAGCTGAATAACTACCATCTCCTTCATCCGCCATTTCTAGTAGAGTATTCTTCCCCAAGGTAAGACGTAACTTATATACGTTTCTCTCAGGAAGTAAAGGATTATACGTATAAACAAACTCCACATCATCTGTTAATCTTTTCCCAACCACTACACGTGTACCACCTATCTCACCACCTTCTGTTGCTGGTTCTACTCTTAAAAGATCTACTCCTACAATAGATTCTATGCGTTTAGTAGCAACTTCTGCAGTCTGTTGTATTAAAAAATCCAAAATCCCCTTTTCCTCTTCTCCTCCAAGCAAAATAGCTACTATTTCTTCTTTAGCTAAAGGGGGAGTTGAAGTAAAAAAAACTTTAAATTGGGATAAAAATCCAATCAAAGTTACATTAACCAGATAATTTAACTTTGACGTTTCCAAATTAAAATACAAGTAAGGATCGTATGATCTTTTCTTTATAAATCTTAAATACCCCTCCTTGATATCGTAATCTGTTGCCATATATTTAACTGAACCTTCATGAAAATAGATAGTTCCAATAAATTCTGGTAAAAACAGATCTTCCGTCACAACGAGCTCTGCAGACCCTTTTACAGTAGCTATATTGCTATCTACTATCAAGTTATTAACATTTATTCTAAGAAAAAGATCTATACCGCTTTTTTCTCCAACCACATTTTCAACCCTACGTTCCAAAATAGATCTTAATATATCCGTTATACCAACCTGTATCTCTTTATAGAAAACAATTTTTTCAAGTTCCAAATTACCTGTAAGATCGACATCGTTACCATTTACATAAAATGCTAGGTTTGCATCCCCTGATATATCCAATCCATATAAATTTTTAAGATGCATATTTTTGATTCCTACCAATAGACTACCTTTTTGAAAATCTAAAAGCTCACCAGTAGCCAACATATACCCATTTCCAAACAAAGCATGCAGTTCTTCCAAAGTAATCTTACCTCCGTCTATGTAAAAGATCGCTTCGATATTTTTTATAGATGGCAACGAATCTATCTCAACAAACCCTGTATCCCACCTAGCCTGCCCGTAAACTCCAGATCTGTTATCGTCATCAACCAAGGAGAGTAATAAAGAAAGTGTTCCTCCAATTTTAGCCTTATTTTTAACCGATCTATCGAGTAACTCGTTGAGACTATCTATATTCAACTTAGCTTGAATACCACCACTAAGTTTTCCCCCATTCTTGCTTATTAGCTTTCCAGCTATATACTGATCGCTCTCCGAGATTAGAGAAAAAGTTAATTCTTTTCTGCTTTTACCAAGCTTAAAAGTCACAGGTGTATCATTAAAAAAAGTAGAGCCAGCAATTTTAAATACTACCTTATCGATCGTTCCTTCTAGCAATCCATTTCCTCTATAATAAGCACGTATAAAACCGGTACTTAGCGAATAATATTTATTTCCAAAAATAATATCGTATAACTCAGTAGAGGGTAGTAACAACAACTCTACCTGTTCACCTATTTTGCCTTTTACACTACCATGTAAAAGCGTAGGTACTTCAATATTACCTATAAGTCGATTTTTTGTCCCATACAAAACTCCTTTAACATTTAGAGGACGTTCTCTTTCAAAATATACTCCACTACCAGAAAGCAACAGATTGTAATAGTAACCGCTGTTATCCTTGCCAAATCTACCATTTAGAATCAAGTTACCGTATAACTTTTTTCTTAAAGCAGAATATAGAGGTTCAGATCCTAGATTTATTACAAACCGATGAACGTTGAAGTCAAATCTGTTTCTAGCTACAAAACCATCAACACTTAGCTGTAAGGTAGGAGAAGCGCAACTGATATTGGACAGTTGTACAGCATTGCTTCTACTTTGTCCATATCCGCTAAATGAGCAGAGTTTATAAGAAGAATAAAACAGATCTCCTCGTGTATAAAACTCTATTTTTTTATCTCCAGAAACTATTTTTACATCGCCTAAAGCGTAGTAATGTGAATTCATAAAATATCTGGAGTCCACAGCGTGAGCGTCAATTTTCCATCTATCTTTACCTATATCAAAAAAAAACTTGCTTTCACCATAGCTAACGTAGCCTAAAGTAGCAAACTCTGACGCTCTATACGTAAAAGATGTTTTACCTATTAAGACCGAATCGCTTAATAAAAAGTAAGATACTATACGGTCAACAAATACAAATAGTTCTCCTTTTATGGAAAGAGGAGAAATATTAACAACAGAGTTTATAGTAACGTCTCCTTTATAAATAGGGAAATCTTTAAAACTGCTGACAATTCTTAACCTATCTAGCTTAGTATTTCCCGCTAACAGCACTGAAAAATTCAGGGGCGATAAACCCCACACAGAGGCGTTAACTGTATTATCACCGTTATTAACGCTTAGACCACCAATAACTTTACCAGATAAAAAACTTGCCCAACCAGCAGCCAGATACTCATCGTTACCTTCATATAAAGATAGAACTGTATCGATCTTGCCATTGCCAAACAGTAAATATGGATAAGCAAAAGAGTATTCCAAAGATAAAAATTTTATTCTCAAAGGATATTTGACCTTACGAGAGTAAAAATTTTCTTCTACACAACCAGGTAGATACAGGGCTTCAGCATTTAATATAGAGTTAATTACTCTATCTGTTTTGTTAAGATAAAGATCAATTTTGCCATCACCGCAATAAGCGGTAAGGTAGAGATCTAGATCTGTGCCTATTACGTTTGCATTTAAATAACCGTTAGCAACAAAAAAATTATCTACTTGCAATTTTTTAAAAGAATAGTCGAAAAAATATAAACGTTTCCGTGGATCAAAATAAACCTTTCCTTCTAAAGGTTCCACCTTGAAATAAGGGAGATCTATTCTTGCTTTGGTCGCAACCTCTATTCTATCTACTCGTTGCTTTGTAACTGTAGTTCTAATATCTATCCATTTGCCAAAAAAGTATATTCTAAGATTAATAGGAGATAGCTTTCCTTTTATTTCTGCTATGAAGGAAGGGTAAAAAACGTTTTCTAAATAAAGTTTTCCTACCTCTAAATAAGAGACGACAGAATTTTTCGTAATGTTTAAACTCAGCTTATCTATTTCAAAATAGAAATCTTTCCGTACATTGCGATACAACAACTTACCATCCAAAACAGTTACTTTTAATGAATCTATTTGCAAATTACTTTTTTTCCTAGATCTATTTTTTTTAACATCTACTTCAACTATCCTATCAAGATACAGAACCGGCGAATAAACTAGAATACGGGAAGAAAAAAAGAAAAAAGAGAGTTTCTTTATTTCAACTATTTCTAAATAGATTGATCTTAAAAGTAGACCCGTAACTTCTATACGCGGGAACATGTAATACAAATTTAAAGATTTTAGATCTACAGATAGGTGATAGGTAGCTATAAGATTGTTTATATACGTTTTTAACAATTTTTTAAACGCAGAGGAAGAAACCACCACTTTGGGTATCAGAATTGATACTAAAATTAGTAAGGTTATTATTAACTTTTTCAGTTTATCCCCATCCAAACTTCATACGTACATGATCGTAAAAGCTTCTACGTGAAAAACGAACCAAATAAGCGTATTTTTCACTATTTGAAATCAAGACTCTATCACCCGCTGCTATAGCAGAACCTTCTTGACCATCAATAACGAGGAACACCTCTGCACTTTTACTTCCCACACTCACCCCTATAGTGGAGGACACCGGTACAACTAAAGACCTTGAGTACAACGCGTGGGGACATATTGGTGTTATTACAGAAACTTCCAATTCTGGAGCAACTAACGGTCCTCCAGCTGAAAGGTTATAGGCAGTAGATCCTGCTGGTGTTGCTATTATTATTCCATCAGCTCTATAATCAGCTACTTTACTTCCATCTATCTCTACCGTTATATCTATTATCCGTTCAAGAGCTGATTTTACCACTACCACGTCGTTAAAAGCGAAAAAGCTGTTCACAGTTCCACGTTCTTTTTTCAGCTCTGTTTTAAGCAAGAACCTTTTCTCCAACTTGTAGTTTCCTTCTACAAGTAAATGCAGCGAATCGAAAACTTCGTCTGCAGATATCTCTGTAAGAAATCCCAATCTACCCATCTTTACTCCTAGGATAGGTACTTTAACCTTTCTAGCTACAGACATAAGAGTACCATCACCTCCTATTACTATGAAAAAATCTATTTCTTTTTGTATCTTTGGAATAGGAGCAAAATCTTGCCACATCCTTATAAGTGCATCATCCAAAAACACTTTATGACCCCTATCTACAAGCCACAAAGCTATCTGCTTAGCCAACCGAACTGCATCCTTTTGAGAATATTTAGCAACTATAGCAAAACTCAGTGCACTATTGCTCATTAGTTTTACTCTGTTTTAACAAAATAGGCAAAATACTCTAAATTTCCCTTTGTACCCTTTATTGGAGAAGGGGCAAAATTTTCCATACAAAATCCTGCTTTTTCTATCTTATCAGCAACATCTCTAGCCACTTTTAAACCCAATTGTTTATCCCTAACTATCCCCTTTTTAAGGAATTTTCTTCCCACTTCAAATTGAGGCTTTATAAGAACCAACAACTCTCCTCCCCCTTTAACAATTTCTTTAGTTTTCTCAATAACCTTAAGAACAGATATAAACGACAAGTCGATAGTTGTAAAATCAACTCTTTCACCTATATCCTCAATTTTTAGATACCTAGCGTTAACACCTTCCAGCACAACAACTCGGGAGTCTGTACGCAGTTTATAATGCAAGACACCTTTGCCAACATCTACAGAAAACACTTTTTTTGCACCTTTATCAAGCATAAATTGAGTAAAACCTCCTGTAGAAGCACCCAAATCACAACAGAGTTTACCCTCGAAATTTAGTTTAAATTTATCGTATACACCAGCTATCTTCTCATACCCTCTAGATACTGCAACAAAAGAATTTTCTACAACTATAAGATCGGCTTCTTCTTTTACAACCAATTCGGAAGGTTTTAAAATTCTTCTAGTACCTATTTTTACTTCTCCGGCAATAATTGCACGTTTAGCCTTCTCACGTGAGGGGAAGAAACCTTTATCCACTAAGATTTTGTCGATTCTCTCGCTCTTTTTCATATTCTGTAATAAAAGGTAACGAAGCTAAGAAAAACCATATTCTCTGGACTTCTGTGTCACCGAAGTTATCCTCAAACAACCCCGCTACAACAAAAGCTATTGTAGTAGTAAAGGCGATTGGAACACTCTTTTTACTCTTTAGAGAATAGTAAATTATATACAACAGCAAAAGCAGGTAGAAAAACAGAGCGATCAACCCTCTTTCAGCGGCAATCTGTAGAAACGCATTATGAAGATGAGGAACGACTATCTCAACTGAGAAAGGGTGACGATATACAGGATAGAAATCATCGACCATATTTACCCCTACACCAAAAACAGGGTTATCTTTTATAAACAAAAGAGCTGCGTCTATCATAGCCAACCTATCATAAAAGGTAAGATCGTATACGTTGAAAAAGGAAAAGAATCTTCCTTTTACCTCCTCATTAAGGTATATTACACCTGTAGTAATAATAAGTAGAAGCGTTAGAGGCAAAAAAGATATTCTCTTTTTTCGTAAAAGAGGTAGTATACCTGCTAACAGACCTACCCACGCTGCACGAGTAAGAGTAGCAAACAAAGCACAAAAGATAATAGCAACAGATATATAAAAAACAATCTTTTTCCTTCCTCCAATATTCTCAAAAGACAATCTTGTCACGTTAGCAACAGCTACAAGCATTAGAATACCGGCAAACGTCATATAGTGAGACAAAGGGCCTTTCACCCTTTCAGGAACTGAGTATAATAAGTTGAAAATAGCTGGAATAGAGAAAAGTGTAGCTACGACAGTAAGGTAATCCAGCACTGTATAGAACATTTTTTGAGAAAACCTCGAGTATATTGGGATCATTAAAGAAGCAAAAAGAAAAATTTCACCCAAGGTACCTATTGCTGAAAAGGGTTCAATAGAAAACAAAGATGAGAGTACAGAGGTTAAAATAAACCCTCCTATCAACCAATTTAAAGGAGAATGGAGATCTTTATCTCTTCTATAAAAAAGAGTTATTAAGGCTAGAGCCAAAAACAAATTTGATACGGAAATAGATCCGAAGGTTATTATATGTAGGGTGTAGAAAATAAATATAAAGTTGTATCTATTTTTCATCAAGAACGGTCTGAGACAACGCTTCCTCCTCCAGTAGGATAGGGATATCTTGAACTATAGGATATATAAGCCTAGCCTCTTTGCTAAGCAATCCATACTTAACAGACACATTAGTATCTGGAAAATATTGTTTATATTTTTCCTCTAAAGCTGCTATAACTTTGTCGTTTAACTCTATTAGCTCCAACTTAGATTTTGTTTTAGGGCATCTAAGTATTGAAAGTAGTTCCTTGTTTATCATCTTTCTCTCCTCTTTCGTTATTTTCTTTCCATATTTCAGGATCCGTTTCGAAAGGAGGCAGTTCTGGATCTATACCTTGTTTTTCTTTGTAATAATATTCCCATAACCAAGCGTATTTCATGAATGTTCCGAATGCTTGCAAAGAGCATACAGTTATCCCGTGCAGACCATCTAGAAATCCTCCCTGGAAAATGTAAGTTCTAAAGAACCTCCAAGCCGGCCTTACAAGTAGATCTAAGAAAGTTATTTTTTTTCTATCTCTAAAAGCTTGCGCAGCACCCCATTCGGCATATTTCATAAGCTTTTCTGAGTAATGAGCTAACGATCTAAAAGTATAATGTTCAAGGTAATTGTTGAGCTTACCAGTTTTACCCCTCACTATAAAGTTAGCATGTACTCTCTTGTTGAGATAACGACAAAATCTGCGATCAACCAATCTAATTACCCTATCGTTTCCCCAACCTGAAAACCTTATATGTTTACCCATAAATATATTTTTGCGAGGTATGCTAAATGCGCGAAAAATGGAGTTTCGTTGTAAAGTTTCCTTTATCTCTTCGGCCAACTGTGGAGTGACACGTTCATCGGCATCTACAATCAGTACCCACTCGTTTTTTACTCTATCCATAGCCCAGTTGCGTTGCGCTGCATCACCGTAGTATTCACGCTGCATTATTATTACAGGGTAATTCCTGGCTATCTCTAAAGTTCTATCTGTTGAAAAAGAGTCCACTACCAAAATCTCATCTACCCACAAGAGAGATTCAATACAATCTGCTATGTTAACCTCTTCATTAAAAGTTGTAATTATTGCAGATATACAGATTTTCCCCATAAGTTAATATTCCAAAGGTTTGACTATTCTCTTTATACCGGTAGATCTCCCCGACTCTTCATCAATTTCTATTATACAACCTGAAAGCTTAACCTCTTCCTTTGCTACTTTAAGGTAGGAATTATTATAACCGATAAACCTAGGAATAGAAGAATCCAGAGAGAATCCTATAATAGACTTATAAGCTCCAGTCATACCAACATCAGATATAAAAGCTGTTCCTTTTGGTAATATTCTTTCATCTGCGGTAGGAACATGGGTGTGCGTCCCTATTACAGCGCTCACTTTACCATCTAGAAAAAAACCCATAGCCTGTTTTTCACTTGTAGCTTCTGCGTGTAAATCTACAACTATAACATTACTTACCTCTCTAAGCTTTGGTATGAAAGATTCAGCAAATTTAAAAGGTGAAACACTGTTTTTCATAAAAACTGTACCGATTAAATGCAAAACTACTATTTTTATGCCACTTTTGCTCTCCCCTATAAACACTCCTTCACCTGGATAATCTCCTTTTACATTTAATGGTCTTATCAAATCTTTTGATAAACCAACTATCTTTGAGTATTCAGCTGCTTTATCATTAAAATGGTCTCCGGCCGTCAGACAATCTATAGACAATTTTTTTAGTTCATTAAATATATTTAAAGTGATTCCAAAACCACCTGCGGCGTTATCTACGTTAACTATGGTAAAGTCTATTTTTTCTTCTTCTATAATTGCAGGTAATAGATATTTTAAAGCTCTTCTCCCAGGTTTACCTACTACATCACCTACAAATAAAACTTTCATTATCTAGCGTACTCTACGCTTCTAACTTCTCTTATAACGGTAACTTTGATCTGTCCAGGATAGGTTAACTCCTCTTCAACTTTTTTTGCAATATTCCTTGCCAACCATATAGCCTCTTCATCCGATATTTTTTTACTATCTACTATTATTCTTATCTCTCTACCTGCTTGTATGGCATAGCACTGTTTTACTCCTTCAAAAGAAGATGCTATCTCTTCTAGTTTTTCCAATCTTCTCATATACGCTTCTAGAACTTCTCTTCTAGCACCTGGTCTAACAGCAGACATTGCGTCTGCCGCTGTAACAAGCACAGCTTCTACACTTCTCGGCTCGTAATCTCCGTGGTGACACTCCATAGCATGAATTACTTTTTCCGACTCACCATATTTACGCAAAAGCATACGTCCCAACTCAAGATGGCCACCCTCCATCTCTCTATCTACCGCTTTACCGATATCATGTAACAACCCCGCCCTTTTAGCTATTTGCACGTTCACCTTAAGCTCTGCCGCCATAGAAGCAGCTAAAAAGGCAACGTCTATCGAGTGATCCAATACATTTTGACCATAGGAAGTTCTATATTTGAGTTTTCCAAGCAACTTAACAAGCTCAGGATGCATACGTGAAATATTCAACTTAAGTAACGTCTTTTTCCCTACCTCAACCAAATGTTCTTCAAACTCCTCCTGCACCTTAGCTGTAATTTCCTCTATCCTGGCGGGATGAATCCTCCCATCAACTATAAGTCTCTCTAGAGCCAATTTAGCGATAGCTCTCCTAATCGGATCAAAACTAGATATCACAACGGCTTTTGGGGTATCGTCTACTATTAAATCCACTCCTAATATCGACTCAAAAGTTCTTATATTTCTACCTTCTCTACCTATAATCCTCCCTTTCATCTCGTCATTGGGTAAATTAACTACACTAACTGTAGTCTCCGATACATAATCAGAGGCTATTTTTTGAATAGCGGTAGCTATAATTTTTTGAGCCTCTTGAACAGCATTTTCCTTGGTCTCTTCTTCTATCTTTCTCATAAGGTGAGCTGCTTCTATCCTAGCTTCATTCTCAACTAAACGAATTAATTCTTCTTTTGCTTCCTGGGCAGTTATACCTGAAAGTTGTTCAAGTTTATGTTGCTGTTCTTCAATCAGTTTATCCAATTCTCTCTCTTTTGTCTCTATCTCTTTTATCTTTTTATCGATCTCTTTTTCTTGGTTTCTGAGTTCCTTTTCCAAATCATAGAGATCTCTACTTTTTCTCTCCAGCGTGTCTTCCCTTTGAGTCAGTCTTCTCTCAAACTCTTCCAATTCATTACGCCTTTGACGTGATACTTTCTCAAATTCTGCCCTAGCTTGTAACAATTTCTCCTTTGCTACAACCTCCGCTTCTTTAAGTTTCGCCTGCTTTTCTTTATCAGCCTGCTCCAATATCTCCTTAGCTTGCTTATAAGCTTGAGATACTATTTTTTCACCTTTAGGTTTCACCCAAAATAGATAAACCACACCTCCTGTCAACAAACCTACTGCTATTCCGATAACTACAGCAGTAATCACTTCCACTTCTTCACACCCAAATATCTAATCGAAGGGGAAGAACAGATGCTCTCTACGCCAGGAGATAGAGAACGGGTCCAGGAACCCTCTCCCGCCAAGTGGGTACCCCCCCATATATCCTTAGCCTAGCCCCTTTAGACCTGGCACCAGATAGACGGAGCAGGGCTCCCTTGAGATTACTGTTGGTTCCGCACCGTTTCATACTATCACACCTGACGTAGAGAGCTGTTGACCTTTTCATCAACCAAACTTTTTTCCAAACGCAAGATAAGTTCAGAAATTTTTCTTTCAACTTCTTGATGCCTTATATTCTCCTCAGCTAAATTGAGAGCGACCAAAATTGCAATTTTACACTCATCGTTTTCCTTCAACGCCTTTGCCATCTTCCACATAAGCTTATCTACCTTTGCAGCAACCTTATCTATATAATTTTCTTCCCCTTCATCACAACGCAGTTTATACTCCTTACCAAAAATAACTACTTTCCTGCTTCCCACACTTCACCTTGCTGCACAAGCACAAATACTCTCATTATATTTTACATTTTTATATACCAAAACAAAATACTCTATAAACTCCTAGTACATAGTGAGGAAATATTCTTACCAGATCGTGACAAAATTTATCCCTTAATCACTAATAGAATCTAGTATATCTTCCAACTTATTTATAAGAATCAATATTTTTTGTTTAGCTTCATCTCTAGATTTCTCCATGTTGGAAATATACGATTCAAGCTCCGATATTCTTTTACGCAAAAGTTCCGACTCATCTTTAAGTTTAAGGTTTTCCTTTCTTAAATTATCTATTTCAGTCTCTACCCCTGGCTACAATTTTCGACAAGTGCTCAACCAGCTGTTCATTCATACTTTCCTCCAAGAATCCAATTTTTCTATCAACAATGTGTGCAACTCTTCTATATCTTTTTTACTCAAAGATCCCTCTTTACTTTGGTAAACAAACCTTATAGTAGTGTTGACCATACCGCTTGGGACTCCTTTGCCCTCATAACGATCGTAAAGAAAGAAAGTATTTAAATACTTAGACTTATAACGCTCTATCACACTTTCTATTTCTCTCCATTGAACTCCTTTAGGATGCTGAACGGTGTAATCGAACGTTATAGCGGGGAATTTAGAGGGTAAAACTACGCTTATCTGCTTTGCATACTCTAAAATCTTCTGCAACATAAATTCCGCTCCCCAAACGGGGAAATGAACACGTTTATCTGCAACTTCAAGTTCACCTATAACACCTACTATTTCACCTTCTATTCTTATAAAAGCAGCTTGTCTAAAACCTTTTACATTAGACTCTTCAAAATCTAACTCTATACCAAAATCGGTAAAAAATTTTTCAATAACTCCTTTAAACCAGTAAAAATCTAAGTCTCTTATCTTATCCCAAGGTGTTCCTCGCTTACCACCTGCAACAGCCGCACACAGTTCAACCTCTGTGAAAAGATTTTTACTCTTTTTCCACGAATATACGTTACCTATTTCAAAAATGGTTCCAAAAAGTTTACCTCGCCTTACATTATACGAAAGATTTTGTAATAATCCTGGTAGAAGAGACTTTCTCATGCGTGAGTTGTTGTTAGAAAGAGGATTAACAAGTTCCACCTCTTCTCCTTCTATAAGGCTTATATACTTTTCATTAAAAGTAGGATCTACAAAAGAGTAATTAATAGCTTCGTAAAAACCTACACTTTTAAAGTAAGTTCTTGCTCTCTTCCTTATTTTAATAACAGGTGGATCACCAGCATCTTTACCTGGAAAGGCGGGCAATTCGTAGGGTAAATTATCGAATCCTACGAATCTCAGGATCTCCTCGTAAAGATCTGCTTTTTCTTCCACATCGAAACGTCTATATGTAGGAGGTACAACTGTCAAGAGATTACCGGACGTTTCAACTTCAAAACCCAGAGATCCTAATATAGTTTTTACTTTTTCCTTCTCTATTTCTACTCCTGCAAATTGATTAAGGTTATTTATATCTATATATATCATTTTTGGAGGAGAAACATTTTCGCCTACTACGAAGACTCTTCTAGAAATATTACCTCCTAAAAATTTCTTTATAAGATATACAGCTCTCCTTGCAGCGTATGAAACTATCGCTGGATCAGTACCTTTTTCAAAGCGTGCAGATGCTTCAGTTTTTAAATTAAGTTTTTTTGAAGTGCGCCTGATTAAAATAGGATCAAACCATGCACTTTCTATAAAAATAGAAGATGTTTCCTCGTCTACTTCACTAGACGCTGATCCAATTATCCCAGCTATAGCTATTACTTTCTCTTTATCCGCTATAACTAGATCGTTACTGTTCAATTCCCTTTCAACTTCATCTAAAGAAACAGTTTTCTCGCCATCCTTAGCTCTTCTTACTATCACCTTTTCATTACTTAGCTTTCTAATATCGAAAAAATGTAAAGGTTGTCCCACTTCTAGCATAACGTAGTTCGATATATCAACAAGAGGGTTAACAGAGGAAAAACCTAGTTTTTCTAATCTTTCTGCTATTAGAGAACAATTTTTATCACTAGGTATATCTCTAACTACTATAGCCTTATACCTTCTGCAACCGAAACGATCTTCTATAAAAACGAGTTCTTTATCTATAGGAGCATCCATACTCTCTATTACTATAGGCATCTGTAAGGAATCTAAACCGTAGATAGCCATAAGCTCCCGTGCAACCCCTAGATGACTCATCACGTCTCCTCGGTTGGCGGTCACCTCTATATCGAAGACCCAATCGTTTTCAACTTTGCTCACCTCTTCTACATTTAAACCAACCATGGTGAGTTTATCAGCTGCCTCTTCCGGAGACACTTTCAAACTAGGGAGAAATTCCCTTACCCATGACCACAGAACCAACATATATCCTCCTAGTTTATCTGTGAAAGGACATCTATATCGTTATCAAAAAGAATTCTAATATTAGGAATCGAATATTTTATCATCGCGATCCGGTCAACACCCAAACCAAAAGCAAAACCTGAATAGTTGTCTGGGTTTATAGCACAGTTACGTAAAACCCGTGGATCAACCATACCAGCACCCAATATCTCTATCCAATTAGCGCCTCCGCAAACTTTACACACGTTGCTACCTTCACAGAAAGGACAGGAAATATCCACCTCAGCAGAAGGTTCAGTAAAAGGAAAATAACTCGGTCTAAAACGTAAGTTTATACCTTTACCAAACAGCTCGCGAAGAAAATAGAGCAACGTTCCTTTCAAATGGGTAAAAGCTATACCTTTATCCACAACTAAACCTTCTACCTGGTGAAACATAGGAGAATGTCTCAAATCGTTGTCTCGTCTGTATACTTTACCCGGACATATTATCCTTATAGGTGGTTTCCTTGCTAACATCGTACGAATCTGCACAGGAGAAGTGTGAGTTCTCAACAAACGATCCCCCTTAACAAAGAAGGTATCTTGAGCATCTCGTGCTGGATGGTAAGGCGGTATATTAAGCGCTTCAAAGTTATGAAAATCATCCTCTATTTCTGGTCCCTCAGCAACACTGTAACCTAGAGAGTTGAATATCTCAATAATCTCATATATAACTACTGTAACAGGGTGAATAGCCCCTTGAACGATTTTTCTTCCTGGTAAAGAGAAGTCTATTTTTTCTCTTTCCTGCGTCTCTTTAAGAACTTTCTCTTTCTCTTGAATCTCCCCTCTAACAAAGTCTCTAAGCGAATTGAGTAACTTGCCAAACTCAGCTCTCTTTTCTAAAGGAATAGAAGTTATTTTCTTACTTAAATTTTTCAAGATACCTGTCTTAGAGGTCCACTTATGTTTTACCTCATTCAGCCTTTTTATAGAATCTACTAAACCTATATCTCTCTTAAATTCTTCCTTCAGCTCTGCAATATCTATCATAATCTACATATCCATAGCACGTTTAGATATCTCAACGTAAGCAGCAAAAGCTGGAAGATCTGTAGCGGCAAGTTCTGCCAACATTTTTCTATTTATATTACAATTAGCTTTTGCCAGTCCGTGCATAAATCTACTGTAAGAAAGGCCGTGCAATCTAGCTGCAGCGTTTATTCTAATTATCCACAATCGCCTAAAATCTCTTTTTCTACGTCTTCGGTCTCTGTAAGAATACTGTAAAGAACGTTCAACAGCTTCTTTAGCTGTTCTATGAAGACGAGATTTAGCACCGTAGTATCCTTTTGCAAGTTTAAGTATTTTTTTACGTCTATTTTTACGTTTAGGTCCTCTCTTTACCCTCATAGGTCTCTCCTACAATTAGGAATAATTTAACATCACTTTCACGCTTTTAGCCTGTTTTCCCACAACAAGTGCTGGTTGACGTAATCTTCTTCTACGCTTAGGCGATTTTTTTGTCAATATGTGACTATGGTAAGCTTTCCTCCTTTTTACTTTCCCGCTCGCTGTAAGTTTAAATCTCTTTGCCGCTCCTCTGTGAGTTTTCAGTTTAGGCATCAAAAACCTCCACTTTCTTAAAAATTTAGAGAGATTTTACCACAATTTACTCTCTCTAGAGATCGATAGATATCTTACTTTATTAGCAAAATCTTCAAAAGTAGTCGATATATTTTCTCCTGTACGCAGGCGAACAGTCAATACTCCGCTTTCCTGCTCTCTTTTACCTATAACCACCATATAAGGTATCTTCTCGCTTTGCGCCTTTCTTATTCTATAACTAAGTTTCTCACTTCCACTCCACAGCTCAGCGCGTACACTGTAATTTCTCAGCTTGTCAAATACCTCCAATGCATAACTGTTAAATTTATCAGATACGGGAAGAACAACAGCCACTATAGGAGAAAGCCATACGGGGAAAACACCGTTTGTTTGCTCCAGCATAACGGCAAAAAAACGCTCTATAGAACCTAAAATAGCTCTATGTATAATAACTGGAACTCGTTCTTTAGAACCACTATCTATGTATTTCAAGCCGAACCTACGAGGAAGTTGATAGTCAAGCTGTATAGTCGCAAGTTGCCATTCCCGCTCTAAAACGTCCTCTATTTGAAAATCTATCTTAGGACCGTAAAATGCACCCTCACCTCTATTCACTTCATATTCGATCTCATTTTTCTCTAAAGCATCCTTTAAAGCTTTTTCTGCAGTATCCCACATCTCTATAGATCCTATAAACTTCTCTGGTCGTGTAGAGAGTTCAACCTTTATATTTTTAAAGCCCAGGGTACTATAAACCTCATGCACCATATTGATAACGTTTGATACCTCTTCTTCTATCTGATCCTCTCTACAAAATATATGCGCATCATCCTGCGCGAACGATCGTACCCTAGTAAGTCCTGAGATAACACCAGAACGCTCGTTTCTATGAAGTCTTCCAAAATCAGCAAATCTTACAGGAAGATCGCGATAGGAACGCAACTCAGACGCAAAGATTAAACAATGAGCCGGACAATTCATAGGCTTAAGGCCATATTCATTGTTCTCTACCTCAAGTAGAAACATAGCTTCCCTGTAGTTTTCATAATGTCCAGATATTTTCCACAGATCCGATGTAAAAAGTTGAGGAGTGATAACCTCTTTATAACCGTATTTAACGTACAACTCACGCAGAAACTCTATAAGTTTATTGTATACAAAAGCACCCTTAGGTAAGAAAAAAGGACTTCCCGGAGCGTACTTATTTAAAATAAACAACTTAAGTTTGGGACCTAATACCCTATGATCCCTTAACTTTACTTCCTCTCTATACTTTAAAAAATCCCTCAACTCTTTATCACTCGCAAAAGCTGTACCGTATATACGTTGAAGCATGGGATTATTTTCGTTACCTCTATAGTAAACCCCTGAGGAATCTAGTAACTTAATTCCCCCTATCTGAGAAGTTTTAAAAATATGTGGTCCTCTACACAGATCCACAAAATCTCCATGTTTATAAAAAGTTATTTTCTCTCCTTCCGGTATATCTTTTAATCTTTCTATCTTAAGTACCTCACCTCTGTCTCTCAAAACCTCTTCTGCCTGTTTGCGATCCATTTCAACACGTTCAAATATATGGTCTTCAGCTATTATCTCGTACATCTTTTTTTCTATCTTTTCTAGATCATCAGGGGTAAACTTGTGATCTATAAGAAAATCGTACTGAAACTTCTTGGAATGATCTTTTCTTCCAACATCTATCTGAGTATCAGGCCAAAGTCTCTTAACCGCATCAGCCAAAATATGCTCTGCACTATGACGTATAAAAGTACCAGCTTCAGGAGAATCTACAGAGACAAATTCAAGTACACAACTCTTATCCAAAGGTTCTCTTATATCTTTAATAGTTCCATCTTCTTTTGCTCCTACCAGCTTCTCTAGATTGTAACCCACTTTTTTCGCAATCTCTAAAGGGGTAATCCCTTTGGGAAAAAGATAGTGTCTCCCTTCTATTTCTACCTTTATTTCCATATCGAACTTCTCCATGGATTGGTAGGCGCTAGCGGACTCGAACCGCTGACCTCTACCGTGTGAAGGTAGCGCTCTAACCAACTGAGCTAAGCGCCTGCACAAAATGGTAGGGCCGAGCGGACTCGAACCGCTGACCTCTACGATGTCAACGTAGCGCTCTAACCAACTGAGCTACGGCCCTACACTTAATAATAGTAATAACAGAGATAATAACCAAGGTCAAGAGATATTTTTAATAATTTAGCCGTTACGTGTAAAGATAAAGTGCCTTAGCCAGTTTTCTATAAAAAAAGGGGCCCCCCAAAGGGCCCCTACCTATTTTTGCTATTCTACCGGTTTACCTAAATTTGAACCTGACACCCAAGCGTACGATTCTTGGGGGTACAGTTTCAAGCAACCAACCGGCAGAACCTATGTTAACTCTGTGCCTTCTCTGAAGCGCAGAGTTGTTGTTGAACAGGTTGAATATATCCAGCTGAGCTGTGATGTTGAAATCGTTGAAAGTAAATCCTTTCTGGAAGCTCAGATCGAACAGGAAGATATCTGGGTTAGAATACTTATCGTTGTCTGTAACTAGTATATACGTGGTTCTTTGCAAACCGCTGGTGCCAGATGTTACCCTCTCGTGATAAGGTATCGGGTAACCGGAACGTCCAGTTAACGCGAACGCTACATCAAATCCCCAAACCTTTTCAGGAGCTACTTGGTATAGACCGTTCAACGACCAGCTCCAGTCCTGTTTTATATAGACAGCTCCCTTGTTACCCGAACCACTACCCGATCCTTGCAACACCGAATCTCCATCGTGAGCTCCCGGCAGATAGTGGTTAGGATCTTCAAGTTCGCTATCTGGCACGTTCCATTTCCAGTCAGCTATATTTAGGAATCCGCGCAACATCCATCTGTTGGACAACCTCTTGTTAAAGTATAGAGTCAAACCACCGTATGTTTGTTCACGATCGCCGTTTTCTATAATGCTAGCACCGGTATAAGTTATACCGTCACAGAAACCGTATACAGGTTGAGAATAGGTATCTGTGTTACCGATCGGGTAGGGAATATTACCGGTGATATCTGTGGAGTAGCAGTAATCCGACCTGGTATGAGGTCTTATGTTACCGCTAGCATCCTCCACTAGCAGCTCACCTTCAGCGAGATCAAACAGTTTTCTATAGGTATAGGTAGCTCCTACAACAAACTCCGGTCTTATAGCGTAATCCAAACCTACAATAAACTCTCTAGTCATTGGAGGATCGAAGTTATCGAAACGGTTGTAGTTAGGAGCACCTTGGTAAGTTACATAGTACTCAGGAGTTATATAGATTGGATCGCCGATCGTTTCGTCACGTGATATGACACCATCACCGTTCAGATCACCTCTGTAGAAGAAATAGAGGTAGGAGTATTGCATGCCGTAGGTGTGATCTACATAACCTATACCCAGCTGATCAGCAAACTCGTTGTAGGAAGCTCTTAGAACTATGTTGTTATTTTCACCGAACGCCCAAGTTAAGCCAAAGCGCGGTACTATACTTGTCCATTCAAACCCTGGATCTCCCTCAGGATTAACTTTACCCACAGTTATCTGAGGATAATAGTCTTCATAGCCAGGTACAGCTGGTATGGTAACGTCTTTGTGTTTACCCCACTGCTTGTCGTAGCGTAAACCAACGTTAAAGGTAGCGTTACCCCAATTTATAACGTCCTGAACGTATAGCCAGTTGTAGAAGTTAGTTCTATACCATTTCTGATCGTGAGCTATAATTACGACATTGTAAGGAAATCCAAAAGCTGTATAGAAATCTAATCTCAAACCGTTGCTTGGCCATGCCCACAAAGATTCAACTTCGGCGTCACGGTAACCCAAACCAAACTTAAGCTCATGGGCAAGATCACCTGTGTTAAAGAAGAAACTACCATCTACATTGAGCTGCCTCTGAGGCCTGGTGGTCTCGTAATGCCCAAAGTTAGCTTGCCAGATAAAGTTTTCATCCAAGATAGCCATAGGACCATCTGGATAGCCACCCTTAGGAGTAAGCTGGAAACCACCGCCAACGTAAGCAATAAGACCGGTCAAGAAGAAATTAGTTCCAAAAATTTGGGTATCGTCGATCTTGTATATAGGAGTAGGTCCTTTCTGATCCCATGTGGTAGGCTCAGTTCTTGTAGGACCAGCGTTACGACCGTATTTTCTTTTGTCTCCAAGCATATGGAAGAAAGTAAAGGAGTTAGTAGATGTTAGCTGCCCAGACAACTTAAGACCGTAAGTTTGCAGATCTGTAGCGTCTCTTATATCGTTAGCGGTTATTAAAACAGGCTTTTGAACCCCGTAGTGACCCCAAATCCAGAACTTATCTCTAACTATGGGGCCTCCAACCTCGAAACCGTAGTCATCTACTTTCTCTGTTCTATTACCTTTAAACTCTGTCTGACCAGGACCCAGATCGTCAGGATCTATATTAGGAGTCTTCTTACTGAAAGGAAAGCTTGGATCTGTCCTAAAAAGCCTTGCAGAACCACGCCACTCGTTAGTACCTCTCTTAGTAACCATATTTAGAGCAACTCCACCAGTCGGCAAAGCGGCATCGGAACCTCCAGTTGTTATCTGCATCTCTTCAAAAGCGTCAAAGTCGTAATAGGTTGGCGAGGATCCAACTGCAGCCATATCGGTTATGATAACACCATCCACAGCCCAGACAGCGTTATCACCCGAAGAACCTGGACCAACGTACTGAGATTGCTGTCCGCTCTCACTACCTCCCACATTTACACGGTCAACCAAGACACCAGGAGTAGTTTGGAGAATAACCCAAGGGTCACGAGCAGACGGAACCTTTTCAAGCTCCTCTTGAGTAACTGTAGCACCAGTTGTGATCTTACGAGTATCGAGTAACGGAGACTCCGCAACTACTTCAACCTCACCACCAACCTCTGCACTTAAGGAAAGAGAAATCTCCGTGTTTTTACCAACGTTTACGTATACAGCCTCGTTTCTAGTAGTACCGAACCCTTCAAGCTTAGCTTCAACAACGTACTTTCCAGGAGGCAAACCCAAAAACCTAAAGTTACCAGCTTCATCGGTAAATGTAGTTTGAGTAGCAACCCCCTCACCACTTAAAGTAACAGTAACACCCGGCAAAGGATTGCCATCTGGATCCACAACCTTACCGTATACATTACCGGTCCTTAACTGTGCAAACACTGCTCCCGTCAAAAGAAAAGACACAAGAGCAATGATTGCTAACATCCTCACTTTTCTCATACTTTACACCTCCACATCTATAAAGTAATTTTTCTATTATTTTTATTTAATAATACACTAACTTCCACACTTCATCCGTAATTTCTCCCTTCTTTTACTCTAATCCCTACCACCTCCTTTCTCTCCCAATGTATATCTGGCCACAGTTATTTACCCTAAGATTCAAGCAAGTCTTATACCACTTAAAATCTTGCTCCTCTTTCCTCACCTTCCTCGCTTTCCCTATAAAGGATTTCTATAAAACTATACATCTGCTATTCGAAAAATTAAATCTTTAATATTTAGACAATCCCTACCTTCTTTAACGTATTATTATAGGTATGAATAAAACTAAAATCAAGGGTTTAGGGGGTAGAAAATGTTAAAAAAATATAATAGTGTGTTAACTTGTTCTTTTCTTCTTATGTACCTGTTTTTTCCATCGATAGCAAGTTCGCAACAGCAGGAAGTTAGATCTTCTATTACTGTTTTAAGTGTTGAGATACCTGTTACCGTTATAAAAGATGGCAAACCGATTGAAGAACTTAGAAAAGAGAATTTTGAGGTGTACGATAATGGGAAAAGAATAGAGATATCGGATTTTGAGTATGTACATTTAGAAAAGATATCATCTGAAGGTAAAAACGTTCCTGTATCTGCACGAAGACATTTTCTATTTCTTTTCGACCTTTTGCATTCCGATTTAAACTCCATAACAAAAGCACGTGAAGCTGCTATAGATATAGTAACAAATCATCTTACAAATTCTGATCTGGCTGCGGTAGCTATATACTCGCACAGAGGACTAGTTTTACTCTTAGGTTTTACTCCAGCAAAAGATCAAGTGATAGCTGCCATAAAAACGTTTGGAGCCCCCAAGTTGGTTGAAAGATACAAAGACCCTTTAGGGTTAATGTTTGGTGATTTTTTGGATCCAGCTCAGTTAACAGCTTTAGAAAACGCTAATACTCAAGGGGGGCAAGAGTTTGAGGGAACGTTTAGAGAGTTTCTACAAAGCATGTACAGCGTTCAACAACAGGTATACAGGCAAGAATCGGAGGCCAGATTTAGAGCTTTCTCCAGGTCTATGCAAGACTTAGCGTCGATGATGTCACGTTTGAACGGTAGAAAATTTGTAATCTTTCTTTCTGAGGGTTTTGAGCCAACTCTCTTAGGAGACTCAGGTGGCATTCGTAGTGCAGATCAACGTATCCTGACAGATGTATGGCAGATAAACACAGAAGCCATGTTCGGCAACACCGAGTCTAAAAGATACTTAAACAACATTACAAAAGCCTTCAGAAGAATAGGTGCCACAATATACGCTGTAGATATAGGAAGGCTTAGGGAAGGAGGAACAAGAAAAGCATCCGGACTTGTTGCATTAGCAAAAGACACAGGCGGTACCCTTTTTGAGAATTTCAACAAATTGGGTAAAGCTTTAGGGAAAATAGTTAAAGAAACATCTGTAACTTACATCCTCACAATACATCCAACAAATATCGAGTTAGACGGCTCGTATCACAAACTAAAAGTGAAGTTAGTTAATGTGCCAAAAGAGTATAAAAAAGCAAAACTATACCACAGGCCCGGCTATTACGCGTACCCACCTAGCGTTAAAGGTAAACAGTTCGCGGCTGCTGAGATGATCTTAGAAGGAGTAGAAAAAGGAGATTTAATCTTCTCTATAGTAGCCTTCCCAATAGATTACACAGACGATAAATTGTACGTTCCTGTAATAGCAAAAATAGAAGGAGAAGATATGTTAGAAAAAACAGGAACTCTACCAGGAATAACATTAGAAATTTTATCTTACGTATTTAATGAGCAAGGCGATATAGTCTCATTTTTCAACAAAACTGTGAAACTAGAACTATCTAAAATGAGAGAAAGATTAAAAGACGGTTTGACACTTTGGTGGAACCTACTCTTAGACAAAAAAGGTAACTACGAAATACGATCGTTAGCCCGTATTTTGGAGGTTGACAGGTTCAAACTAGATACCTATACGCTTCCAACGATACCAGATAATTTTGTAAGTGCCCCTATATTTGGAAAACTACCTGCTGAAACCTTTTTAATTTTAGATCCTAAGAATAGACCTAAAGAAATTAAATACCCTTTCATGTATCAAAGACAGATATTCGTACCTCAACCTATAGCAGAAATTACACCGGATATTCATAATTTTTACATACTTTCTATAATTAATCTTGACTCAGACCTGCAGATAGAGTTAGAAAGTTTAGAAGATGGTAAAAAAACAGTACTACCCGTCAAAGTTGTAGGTGAAGATAGGATAGCAAACACTCGTGTCTACAACGTCGAGGGAAATTTCTCTTTAGTTGAAAGTGGCAAATATTTTGCCTTTATCCAAAACGGAGGAATAAAAAGTCAACCTATTGTACTTATAGTGCAAAGGGTAGATAAACCAACTGTTGCAGCAACTATGTAAAAACTATCTATACTGGTAATATTAACTAATTAGTATCTATCTCAAAAAAGCTACAATTTAAGACCTCTGGTAAGGTAAAGAAGGAGATAATAGTGATTTTTATAACAACAGGTGAAACGTAACGGTACAGAAAAAGAAAAAATGGAAATATAATAAGATCCGTTTTTAGAAACAATTCAAAAGATCTAAAAATCATTAAATTTAGCCGTTATCTAAATCAAAGACCCAGGAAGTTAGCTTCTATAGTTGTCAATAAAGCGTTCAAATTTTTTAACTATCCAGGCATTAGATTCAATTTACTCTAAACAGTTAGAAATCAAGGCCTCTTTGCTTACTTCTTGTCTAACCACACCTTTAAATATACCTAAAACACTATTCTGTCCAATATAGCCATTTATATATTTAAAAACTACAGATATTTGTAAATTCAAATTGCACGCTGTACCGGTAGATCAGCCAGCAGAGGTATCTATTTGTTCTAGTAGTTGGTAAACTTTACTTTTACTTTGTTGATCTTGTGTAATTTCAATAAATTTTTTAAAGAAAGTTTTAGCTTCGGAGAACTTTTTAAGTTCTACGGAGATAATACCGGCGTTATAGAGAGCTTCTTCGTTCATAGGATCTATTGTCAACGCTTTTTTGAAGTATGCAAGAGCACTTTCTTTATCTCCCATAAAAGAAGTAACAACTCCCAGTAGATTCCACACATTTGCCCTGTTAGGATTGGCAGTAGCGGAACGTGTAAGATAAATTTCAGACTTTACTAAATCACCTTTCTTTAGGTAGTAAAGGCCCCACATTTCATTAACAAAAGGAGTCTCTATACCCTCTGTGGATAAAAGCTTCAACATAATATAGGCTTTCGAGAGTTTATTTTCTTTAAGATATTTCATAGCTGCTGCTATTTTACCTTCAGCAGTAGAAGGATTTTCTGAAACAGGGATCTCTTTTTTACCTTGCAATGCAGCAATAAGAGCTAATTTCTCTTTAGCTACCTTTTCTATACTTCTCTCTCTCAAAGCTTGGGATAGAAAGTTTTCAGCTTTATCAAAATCTCTTCTTTTCATATAAATATCGGCTAATACCAACAAAGCCCTTTTATGTCCCATATCTAGGGCCAATTTAGCGTGTTTTTCTGATAAAGCTTCTTTTCCTTGGATCAAGTATAGCTTTGCCAGAGCAGCCAGGAATTGAGGTTGTTTAGACAATTCAAAAGCTCGTTTAAAGGCTAGTTCTGCTTTATCGAAAACCATTTTTTGCATATAACATTTCCCTAGATGTTGCCAAAGATCTGTTATTTTATCGTATTTGCGATTTATCTCTTCTAGAAGAGGTATCGCTTCCTCGCATCTACCTTCGAATGACAGGGAAAACGCTTTAGACAATTTACCTTCCAAGCTCTCTAGTAACTCAAGCGGCGTTATACGCTCTTCTACTTCTTGAGTAAACCCTGAAAGGTATCCCAAAGCAGCTAATTTGTTACCGCTTTCCTCGTCTAAATTTGGTATTATCAGCTGCTTATCATACTTCTCTAGAACTTTAGAAAGTTCTAGAGCTTCCTTTCTATGTTTATAAACTATATTTGTTTTTTCCTGGGGATCTTGCAGCAAATTGTACAACTCAGGTTTTGAAGATTGTATAAAATGGAAAGGGAATTTTATAACACTAGTTAACGCTTGGGTTCCTAGATGCAAATATGGGTAGTAAGTTTCCGAGTATATATACCTTTTGGTTAAATCAGACAAAGGTATACCATCCAGCTGGTAGTTGTTCTTATACCCTAATACTTTTAGTACAGTAGGGGTTATATCTACTAAAGCTACAGCGTTATCTATTCTACCTCTCTTTACGGAGTAGGGATACTTAAAGAACAAAGGTACTTGTAGCGATTCTCTGTATAGAAGAATGCCGTGCGATTGTTCCAAATGATCTCCCAAACCTTCTCCATGGTCTGAAAAGAACACTATTATACTTTTTTCGTATAGATTCTCTTTCTTTAAGAAAGATACGAGTTTTCCTACAAGTCTATCTACAACCAAAACTTCTCCATCGTACGGGTGATCAAAACCTGTTACTCCCTTCGGTTTGTAAGGTTGGTGCGGTTCGTAAAAGTGGATAAAAAGAAAAAACTTTTCCTTTTCTATTTCTTTTATCCAGTTAACAGCTTTTTCAAGCGTGATCTCTCCTGCACGCTCAGGACCCCACATAGATACAGCATCGCCTGAAATTGGGTAATCGTAAGTAATAAACCCTCTAGATACTCCCGTCTCAGATCTCAGGACATAGGACGAAACAAATCCTCCTGTTGTATATCCCTTATCTTTTAAAAAATTGGCCAGAGTGAAGGAAAAATTTTCCTCTAAATTAAACCCAATGTTATTACGTACTCTATGTTTAGGTGGGATAAGGGAGGTAAAAACAGATATATGGGAAGGCAAGGTAAGAGGACAATGGCTATAAGCATGTTCAAAAATTAGGCTGTCTTCCGCTAATCTATCTATATTAACCGTTTTAATTTTGTTATACCCGTATACAGAAAGTCTGTCGGCCCTTAAAGTGTCTATAGATATTAAAATAACAGGTGCATCAGGGTAAAAAGGTTCTTTCCCACAAGAGAAATATAAAGTACTAATTAGTAGCAGTTTTATTGTTACGGAAAGTTTCCCATACATAGGAGTCTGGATACCTTTCTTTAGCCAAATTAAAAAGTCTTTTTGCACCTTGTATATCTCCTAAAGCAGATAAAGTACGGGCAGCTTCTATGTATCCTAATGCATTATCGTTATACGCTAACATATCGTTTATAAGTTTTTGCAGTTTATCGATTTTTCCTTTACGAGCGTATATAAAAGCCAAGCCTTTGTAAGCATTTAAAGTTTGTGGATATAAAAGAACTTCTTTCTCAAAAAACTTCTCAGCTTCGTCAAACCGTTCCATCCGTGCTAATATATCTCCTTTAGCTGCCCATACACCTTCAGGAACCTTTTCTTCACTCAACTCCAAAGCCTTATCTATACTGTTGAGTGCTGCACTAAGGACACCTCGCCTTTTGTATATCTCAGCTTTAAGCAAATAGAAAGTAGGATTATTAGGATTCTCTTGTATAGCTTTTTCTATATATTCTTCTGCTTTAATTAGCTGACCTCTATCCAAATAGGAACGCGCGTACAGTTCATACGCTTCTGACGGAAGAGCTGTTTCAGCTATTGCTATAAGTGGGATAGCTTTATCTGGCATCTTGAATCTGAGATAAAATCTAGCAAATGTCAAAGCTATATGGGGGGCTCCACCGGAGAGATCTAGTGCACGTTTAAAAGCCTCCTCTGCCTGCTTGAAGTTGAAAGTTTCAGTATAAGAACGCCCCAGGTATTCCCACGCATCTACTATGGTATCAGACTCCTGTAAAATTTTTTCCAATTTTTCTATAGCTTGCTTATACTTCTTTTGGTTATAAAGTTTGATAGCTTTAGTTAACTCATTTAAAAGATGAATTTTATCTCTAGGATCCTCCAAAGTAGCCTCTTTTACTCCTCCTGTAAGATACCCAAGAGCAGCAAGCTCTTCAGAGAGATCTGGATCTACAGATGAAGGAGGTACAAAAGGAAATCTCCATTTAGCAAGTCTTTCCCTAAGAGCAAACAACTCCTTTTTATTTGTTGTAATCAGGTTGTTCTTTTCGTATCTATCTTCCTTAAAACGGTACAATTCAGGTGTAGGAAATTCTATATAGTGAAATTCGTTATCTACTACGCTATACACTTCGCTCCAGCCAAAATGTATACGAGGATAGAAAGTAACTCCAAATAAAACTCTATCCTCAGGAGCATCGGGCAAGATAATCCTACCGTCAATCGACGATAAAGGTTTGCTACCAATTAAACTAAGTATCGTAGGAGTTAAATCTTCCAACGAAACTATCGCTTCAACCGTTTTTCCCCCCAAAGATGAATTTGGCAATTTTATAAGCAAAGGTACATGTATAGCTTCTTTATACATTAAAACACCGTGCTCGATCTCTCCATGATCTCCCAATCCTTCTCCATGATCCCCAAAAAGAGCTATAATGGAGTTATCGTATATACCTTTAGCTTTCAACAACTCAAAAAGTTTGCCCACTATCTCATCTGAGGTTCTCACTTCTCCATCGTAAAGATCGTTAAATCTATCAAACTTTCTTGGAGGAGTATAGGGAGAATGGGGTTCGTATATATGGAAAAAGAGAAAAAGTTTCTCTGGAACTTTATCGTTTAGCCATTCCTGTACTATTTTTAAAGTTTCAAATCCGTTTCTTTGACTAGCAGATAGCACTTTATTACTTTCACGTATTATACTATCCTCGTATCGAGAAAATCCTCTAGCGATCCCAGTTTCTTTTCGTAATATAAAAGAAGAAATAGCTGCCCAAGTTTCATACCCTTGTTCTGCCAAATATTGCTGAATGAATTTGATATCTTTAGATGGAACGTACCCTATATTATCCAGCACTTTATGAGATTTTACAGACAACCCTGACAATAAGCTAACGTGTGCAGGCAAAGTTAAAGGAACAGGTGAAAAAGCCCATTTGAATAAGATAGCATCCTTAGCAAATGAATCTATATGGGGAGAAGTGTTATGCTTATAACCATAAATTCTAAGTCTATCCGCCCGCAAAGTGTCTATAGAAATAAAAATCACATGCGAATTATCGAATTTTAGTTCCTCTTTCGCCGGAAAACAACCACTTATAAAAATAATTGTAATCAAGATAAATAGCTTCCTCATCATAATCTTCCCTTAAAGTTACTATATTTTTTTAAATATTCATAAGCTTTCTGAGTATCTCCCTTTTTCCTATAAACAACAGCCAGGTTGTAGTAGGCGTCAGCAAAGTAAGGGTTCATTTCCAAAGCTTTTTTGAAAAATTCTATAGATTTTTCTAAATTCCCCATCTGTACATATAACGCTCCTAAAGTATTCCATCCTTCGGGAGTAAGGGTACCGATCTTATCTTTAGCCTTCACAAGCTCTTCGGCAGCCAGCTGTACATCACCTTTTTTGGCAATAGCCAACGCCTTTATAAGGTAAAGTTCTGGATCGTAAGGTTCTAGAAAAATAAGATCGTCAATTTGGCGTAACACCTTTTTATAGTCAAGTTCAAGTAAGATTTTAGCTTTAACTTTACTGTACTCTAAGCTATCGTCGGTAGACAGTTGCAGTACTTCCAAAGCTCTCTTAAATTGACCAATTTCTGCGTAAGTGAGTGCTAACATTCTATATATTTCAGGGTGGTTAACGCCTGCCTTAATACAATTTTGGAGAACCTCTACAGATTCACCAGTCTTACCTAACGTTCTTGCAGCGAGATTAGCGTATTTACAAGCTTCAAAGAATGTTGGTACTCTCCTAAGAATATCTAAGGTCACTTCAAGAGCTTTTTCATATTTTCTATGTGAATAAAGATTTATAGCATCGTGCAGCTTCTGGACAAAAGGTATCATATCCTTAGGGTCAACCAAAGAGGGACTCTTTACACTCCTAGTTAAATACCCTAGAGATTCTAAGGTGCTTCTTACGTCACCTCTAAAAGAGAACGAACCTGTTTTAAGATCATCTTCTTTTGGCAAATGTTCTCTCAAGGCTTTTACTATCTTCTTGTATCTATTAACAACATTGTGGTTCTCTTTAGGATCTTCGGCAACGTTATAAAGCTCAGGTTTTGGCAGTTCTATATATTTCCACTTGTCTTCAACTACCCCTCTCAGAGGTGCCCAACCACGGCTAAAAAAAGCGTTAAGCGCTTCAAAATATAAAACTCGTTTACTATCAAAAGTATTCACTATATTAACTCCACTGTAGTTGTAATCAGTCTCTACTCCTACCAAATAGAGAACAGACGGTAATATATCTACATGTGAAACGTTACTTTCAATAACTAAAGGTTTCAAAGAGGGTGAGTATATCAAAAGAGGAACTTTAATAGCGTATTGATAAGCAAATAAACCGTGAGTTAATTCTCCTTTTTCTCCAAGCCCTTCACCATGATCAGACGTAAATATAAAAGCGGTGTCATCTCTTGATAGCACTATATCTATGACAGGTTTTAGGTAAAAATCTGCTGCAAGTACTTCACCGTAGTAATTATCTTTATTTACAAACCCTTTCGGAGGTTTGTAAGGTGCATGAGGCTCAAAGAGGTGTATCCATAGAAATATTGGAGAATCGCTCACGTTATTGTTCCACCAATCAAGAGCGTTTTTTACTGTTTTCGCACCGCTTCGTTCAGCTACAACTATTCCCGTTTTCACCAGTGGAAAGTTATCGTCATATACAGAAAAACCTTTATTTAAACCGAATCTTTTATCAAGTGGAAATGCAGATATAAAAGCTGCTGTTTTAAACCCTTTTGCTTGCAATATAGATGCTACTGTTTTTTTATCCTCCAATCTAAAGCCAAAATTATCTCGAACACCGTGTTGATACGGATACAAACCTGTAAGTATGGAAGCGTGAGAAGGTAAAGTCATAGGAGAAGTTGCGTAACAGTTGGGATATACAAGAGATTTTTCAGCTATTCTATCCAGGTTAGGAGTAGGACGTTGGGGATTTATAAAACCCACGTAATCTGAGCGTAAAGTATCAACTGTAACCAATATAACGTTTCGAACGTTATCACTTTTACCTACACATGCCAATTGAAAAACAGAGAAAAAAAGGAGGAGGGATCCCCTCCTCCTTCTCACTTTAAATAGAAACTGTTTCTTCACTTGATATACTTTAAAAATTCTCGTGCTTCAGAAGCTTTTGGGTGATCTGGAGCCAGCTCTAAAAATTTCTGGAAATCTTTTTTAGCCTCACTGTTTTTTTGCATTCTCATATGACACAGACCTCTGTAATAGTATGGGTCAGCTTTATCCGGAACTCTCTTGATAGCCTCGTTAAACATCTCAAGAGCCTTCTCCATTTTGCCCTCATTATAGTATTTAATGCCTATATTCAAAATAGCGTTAGGATCAAGATCTGAAGCCTTTGGAAGCAACGCTACGTATTGTTCAGCTTCTTCTTCTTTGCCCGTATCCACTAGAAACTGTATTAGCAGTTCTATAGAGTCAACTTGCGAAGGATCTGTATCAACTATCCCTTTTAGAATTTCTATTGCTTTCTCGGTATTACCCTCTTCATGATAAGTGAGAGCTATAGTATTTTTTATCGGAACTTGATAAAGAGGATCAATTCCTTCCAAAGTTTTTTCTAGAAAACTTCGAGCTTCTTTATATTTCTTCTCTTCTAGATAGGTAGTAGCGATATTTTGGTAAATAGATGTTATAAGTTTACTCATTTTAGGATCGTTCTTGTCCACCATTTCTAAAGCTTTATTGAAATATTCTCTTGCTTTATCGTAGCTTTTCATGTAAACGTACGCTACTCCTATATTTCTATAAACTTGGGGGTATATAACTTTAGCCCTAGGATCATTATTATCTAACATCTGCAGAGCTGCGTTGTACTTCTCTATCGCTTTCTCGTACTCCCCTGCAGATAAAAGTTCATCAGCTTTTCCAACTTCTTGCTGGAACTCCCCGGTATCTAGCGCTGAAGCTTTTACAAGCTTGGTTTTTATGTTAGGTCCCGCCCCGTACTCTTGAACCTGTACTATACCTTCGCTTGGATAATATCCATCTTTCTCTATAACTACTTTCCACTCACCTTGGACAAGACCTAGGTAGGACCAGCGACCCTTTTTGTTGGTATATATAGGATCTGGTCCTGCATTTTCCCTTATAAGGATAAGAGTAATTTTGGCACCCTCTATAGGTTTTCCATTTTCGTCTGTAACTTCACCTCTTATCCGTCCACGTCCACGCCATACCTGCGCTTCGAGAGATAACGTTACAAAAAGTACGATAAGAGCTATCCACTTTTTACTTATCACGGTTCACCTCACCATTTATCAAAGTTTTTAAAAGTTCTATAGGTACAGGGAATATTATAGTTGAATTTTGTTCAGCTGCAACCTCTATAAGAGTTTGCAGATAGCGCAGCTGTAAGGTAATAGGATTGCGTGCCAAAACTTCTGCTGCTTCGGCAAGAGTTTTTGAAGCTTGATATTCACCCTCAGCGTGTATAATTTTTGCTCTTTTTTCTCTTTCTGCCTCTGCTTGTCGTGCCATAGCTCTCTGCATCTCTTGAGGAAGATCTATATGTTTTATCTCAACCATAGAAACTTTTACACCCCATGGATCTGTATGAAGATCTATTATCGATTGTAGTTGCTCGTTTAATTTTTCACGCTCTGCCAAAAGCTCATCAAGTTCAACTTGCCCCAAAACAGATCTAAGAGTAGTTTGAGCCAACTGACTTGTAGCAAAAAGGTAATTCTCCACCTCGGTAACTGCTCTAAGCGGATCTACTACCCTAAAATACACAACCGCGTTAACTTTTACAGAAACGTTATCCTTGGTAATAATATCTTGGGGAGGAACGTCAAGAACAACGGTTCTTAGAGAAACTTTAAAAGCTTTATCTATCCCTAGCCACACAAATGTGATACCTGGACCAAACGGTCTACCAACCAATCTACCTAACCTGAATACAACCAACCTTTCATACTCGGTCACTATTCTTAAACTTGCAAACAGATAGAAAAGGATAAACCCTATAAACGGACACAAGAACCCCCCTAAAATCTCCATCAATTACCTCCTTTCTTCTACAGGTTCAACTATAACCCTCGATCCTTTAACGGCTACAACTTTTACTTTTTTGCCTTTCTCTATCTCACGAGAAGATTCCGCAAACCATATCTCTCCATGGACAAAAACTTTTCCTTCCTCTTCCGGAGTGATCGATCTTATAACTTCTCCTTCCTTTCCGATCAAACCCTCGATACCTGTAACAACAGGTTTCGTGTGTACACGTACTATGATTACTACCAGGAAAACTCCTATTATTACCAAAGCTACAGTTATACTTCCTATAAGGAATTTACTTATTTGCATAGCAGGGTCTGGGGAACGTATAAGCATAAGTGATCCTAGTACGAAACTTACAACGCCAGCTGTACCCAGTAAGCCGAAGCTTGTTATTTTTATCTCCAGTGCGAAGAATATAAAAGCTAAAAATATAAGTGCTAAAGCCACGTAGTTTATAGGCAAAACGGAAAGCGAGTAAAGGGAAAGCAAAAGCGCTATAGATCCTACAACTCCTGGTAATATAGCTCCAGGGTTGTAGAGTTCTACCATAATACCAAGCATACCTAAGCTAAGTAGTAGATACGCTATATTAGGGTTTGATATAACAGCCAAAAACTTTTGCCATACTGTAGGCTCTACAACTCTTCTAGGAAGCTCGGTAGCCTCTTTAAATATTGCAAATTCCAGACTCTCTGCTCTTTTTTCTAATTCTTTTAACAACTCCAGATAATCTTTAGCAATAAAGTCTATAAGATTTTTATCTAAAGCTTCCTCTTCTGTAAATGACAAACTTTCAAGAACAACTTTTTCCGCGAGTTCCACGTTACGTTTTCTTTTTTTAGCTATAGCTCTTATATAAGCAGCTGTATCCTCTTCTATCTTTTTTTTCAGCTCTTTAGATTGTTTATTTTCCTCGCCTCCTACAGTTACAGGATGAGCAGCACCTGTGTTAGTACCAGGAGCCATAACAGCTACATGAGCAGCTTGTAGAAGGAAGAAACCTGCAGAAGCGGCTCTAGCTCCACTCGGGGCTACATACACAACTATAGGAGTTTTTGAATTGAGAAAACTCTTAGCTATCTCACGTGTAGATTCAAGAAGACCTCCTGGAGTATCTAGTTCTAGAATAAAGATAGTGCTATCATCGTGCATATAGTTGATATTCTTGAGCTTATCGAGTATAAACTCCACCGTGACCGGGGTTATAGCACCTTGCCATCTAGCAACAACCACTTCCTGAGCGTACAGAAAAGTGCCTACAATTAAACTGTAAAAAAGGAAAAGAAACCGTCTACCCCTTATCACTGCAAAAGGTCCTTTATCTTTTTCTTACCAGATGCCCACTTAAATTTTACTATAAAGGCATCTAGCGATACTTCTTTACCATTTACAAATAGAGCTCCTCTTCTCCAATCACCTTTTTCAAATAGTGCTTCCACAGAGAAGATACTATTATCAACGGTAACTTCGCATCTCCAACTATTTTTCTTAATCACTTCTATTTTATGCTTAGGTACTTCCACAGGGAAAAGGGATTGGCACGCTTCTTTACTTGGTTTACACGATAGAAATAAAACGGTTGTTAGAACAATAAAAATACTTTTTTTTAATTTCATAAAATTCCCCATACTTAGATTTTATCCTAATTGGGACCTAAACAAGAGGTTCAAAGTCTACAGCTCTGTGGCGATACCCTCTCTTTATAAACGGTCCATTTAGAAAACGGTCTGGATCTATCTGGCTTTGTAATATAACCCCTTTTAGATTATCCAACAGTAACATTCTACAGCACTCAGCTATCCCCGCCGCAGTTGTTACTTGGATAGCACGTAGATATGCAGATCCTATTTTTATAGGAGGTACTATCTTAGAATGCTCTATCCTGCGTCTTATACCGTTTTTATCCGTCCCTTCAGCAGCTGAAAATATAACCACTTGGTCGTCCTCTACAGCGGGTATCTCTTTTTCCATAATTCTTTGAAGTTCTTTAACTTTGTTTTTCTGAGCTGGAATACTTTCGATAACTTTTTTAACCCATCCAAAATGCCCGGGGTGGCGCAGAGTTTTATAATCTAAGTTTTTCACTTTTCCTTCAAGCGCGTAAGGGAGATCAGCAGCACCTCCTGAAGTCAAACCTTCTTCATACTCTGAACCGAGAATTATAACCCTTTCTATCTCTGTAAGAGAGGCTAGATAGGTTTGTTTCCAATTACGTATCACTACAGCATCCTCAAGGTACTCCGTTGCAACTCCTACTGGAGACCAGGTAAAACCATAGTAAGTTGGAGGAAAAGCGTTTCTACTAAGAGCTCCCACTCTCATTTTAAGAGATTCTACCTTTTCTACTCCAAAGGTATTACAAAAATCCAAGAAAAGTTTATGACCTAAAACGTTTATATATCCTGGAGCCAATCCCGTTTGCAAAATAAACCCTGTATCTGCACCCTTGGCTATTTCCATAACTTCTCTATTTTTAACAACGTACTCTGTAAGGTTAGCGTAGTGTAGATTAAACTCTCTTGCAGCTTTAGCAATTCTGGGAGCTTGCGAACCTGGTAAACAATCCAGTACTACTTCACCTATCTCTAATACTTTAACAAATTCCTCGTTGAACCCAGTCTCTGCAAGTAGGAAAGGTTCTACAATGCCAGGAATATGAGGAGAAGCATCCACTACCCATCTAACTGCCTCTTTGGCAATATCTATCGATCTGTCTCCCAGATAGATATCTACAAAGAAGTCTCCCCATTCCCTAAGCAAAAGGGCTACAGCTGCACCTATCCCTCCTGCTCCTGCTACAACTACTTTAAACCTCTTTTCCATAAAAACCTCCTCACCTAAAAATAGCTTATGTTATCCTAATAAAGTGATGATAAAAAAATTTGTCATAGTTCTAACTATTATACTTTTCCCTACTCTAGCATTCGCCCTTAAAGAGTGCAAACCGTGTTTAGGATTTTCCTTTAGTGATCTTGAAAACGCTGTAGATTTTGTCAAATTAAATTCTCCTCTGCCTAAATCTTTATATATAGAATTGCCCTTAACGCAGCACCAGATTAGTAGCGGTTCTTTAATTTCTCCTGTATATATATCGACAAAAGATTTAAAAAACAATCTAAATACCTTCATATCTGAGTTGGAGCAAAAAGAGAAAGGTATACAGAGCAACGCTTCTATAGTTTCGGTAGAATGGCCGTATATAGCCGAGAGTGAAAAAGAAGAGATCTCTTTTTTCATAAAAAGCACATCCACTTATTTATCCGGTATAAATCCCGATTTTAAAATTTTTCTAAA
>JALWYX010000045.1 GCA_027078415.1 Thermoanaerobaculia bacterium | reverse complement strand
GTAATATTTTATTTTCTAAGTCTTTGTAAAACTTTTCCAGTGTTATCAAAAAAGTATCGTCCAACTTCTCCCAGCCTTTAAACAGGTTTATAGCACCATAGGGAGTGGGCAAAATCTTTAAACCGATAGACTTGGCTATTTCTCTTAAAGGATTATCTTTCTCTCCTTCTATCCATGAAGCCCCTAGATCTACTCCAAAATTAGTAGTTACTTTTTGCATATAAATCCTGCCACCAACTCTTGCTCTCGCTTCAAGAAGTGCAACTTTTAAACCCTTTTTAGTTAACTCACAAGCAGCACAGACACCTGCTATACCTGCTCCTACAACTGTTACGTCAAAAAATTTACTCATACACCTTCAACCGTACTAACCTTATTACGCCCTTCTCTTTTAGATCTGTAAAGCCCCTTATCAGCACGAGTAACTATACTATCAATAGTATCCAAAAAATCTCTCTTAGAAGGATCCCTGTTGGCAACAGCTACACCTATAGAAATCGTTACTTTTATCTCCTCACCCTCTGGAGTTATATACGGGTTGGACTCCACAACCGACCTCACTTTCTCTGCAACCACCAACGCTCCTTTAAGTGCAGTTTCAGGAAAAACCAAAAGAAACTCTTCACCACCGTATCTACCTATATAATCGGTTTTCCTTATAGTTTTCTTCATAAGATGAGCAACCCACTTAAGTACACCGTCTCCAACCAAATGTCCATAAGTGTCATTGATCTTTTTAAAATGATCCAAATCTACCATCGCAACAGCTAAAGGCCTTCTATACCTATTAGCTCTGTGAAGCTCTTTTGCTAAAAGCTCTGTAATCTTCTCTCTCCTGAAAACACCTGTAAGGGAATCATACACAACAGATTCCAACATAGCAGCAGTTTCAAAGATGCTAGCTACGTTATTTGAAAAAAGTGCTAACAGATCCTTCTCATCCTCGGTCCACTCCTCGCCGTTTAGTTTTTTACCTAGAACTATAAGACCCAACAGTTTGTCCTGATAAATTAAAGGTACTAGCAAACTAGCACCCATATTGCGCAATCTAGACTTAAGACGCGGGCTTATACTAATAAGAACACCAGCATCCTGAGGTTGCGCATAGGTTTTTAAATATTTAAGCGATTTATCCTCCGAGGTAAGAAGAACAGAGTGTTCTAAATACTCGTTATCTTCCGAGGGAAAAGAAGCTAATATGCTTAATACGTTGCTTCCAGGCGTGGTAACCAAAATCCTAACAGGTCTTACCCCAAGTATTCTAGACAAATTTTGAGCCAAGTACCTACCCATATTAAGGAGAGTTCCCTTACTAGGCAATTCTATAGCTAGTTTTAATATCTCTTTTCTTACAGAGGTGTTTGTTGCAAAAAACTTTTTAGTAACCTCTTCCTCTATAAACTTCTTCAACGACAAAATAGACAACCCTGTAATAAAAGAAGCAAACCCTACTAAAGTTGTATTCTTTAAAGGATCAAGAACGTTCAGCAACACTCCCCCTACCATTAAAACTGTCGTAAATATACCTATAGCTATTGTGAATAAAGTGAAATAGATTATAATTCTCTTAGCAAAAGCTTCCAAATTAAAAAAGTTATACCTAGAGATAGATATAAAAGCCATAATAGGTATAATAAGAAGTGTTATAGAGTAAATCATTCCTACAAGCGGAGAAACTTCTATACCCAACAGGTACGCAAAGATAAGGTATATAGATACAAGAGCCCAAGGATATAGACCCAACATCAAAACTATAATCTGTGTGCGCTCACGTTTGGTAGTTGAATTACGCCACGAATAATAAAGCAAGGTAACTACTGCAACAGCTGCTCCGGCGTATAGAACTATCCGTGAAATACCCATAGTGGAGTAAAAAAGTTTATCGTCGGAGTAGAACAAGTTCCACAATAGATATATAACAGGCATAATTGGCAAAAAATACAGTAAAGGTAAGGTAGATCTATAACTCAATAAAAAATGCTTTTTAGGAAAAAATAGTAGAAAATGTAATCCACTTACAAATTGGATATAAAGAAGTAAAAATTCCAGAAAAGCTAAATATTTACTAGCAGAAGCAAAACTGGATATAACAAATTCTATTGCCACAGATATAGCAAACAAAGCTAAAAGAAAGTGTTGAGGAGATTTTCCAACAAGTATCACCAAGATAGCTAAACAACCGTATATAAGAATCACAACCACCTCAAAGACTACTCTACTAAGGGGCAATACCATTCCACGAGTTAGAGTAAAAGAGTGAACGACACCGTCACGTTCTACCTTAATAAGGAATGTATCTTTAGAAACCTCATGTACCAACTTGAAAACCTGAGTGTAATAATCCACTTTATTTCCATCTATTTCTAGCAATATATCTCCTTTTTCTATACCAGCTCTATCAGCGGGTGAATTAGGAGTAACATAGGTTACAACTACCTTATCACCCAAAGGTTCGATCTCCATACCCACAGCCTTACTGTAAAACTCAATATCTTTGTCTATCTTGATATGTACCAAAAAAAGTAGAAGTAAAGATACAACAACGACAAATAATAATTTTATGGCGCTTTCAAACTTATGATACATTTTAGATATTATACTTTACATAAAAAAGATAACTTGTTTTACAATACTTTTAAAAAAACATGGTTAGAGTCTGCAGTTGCAAGAAGGAAAGTGAAATAAGAGGAGAAGGAGTTCCTACTTTTGTCTTTGTACATACCCAATTGGATGAAAATATAGGAGCATGTGCTAGAGCCATGCTCAACTATTCTCTTACAAAAATGGTATTGGTTGCCCCAGAATGTAATCACCTTTCAGGAAAAGCAAGAGCCACAGCTGCTGGTGCAGATTATCTGCTAGAAAAAGCTTTACTTTTTCCTACCCTAAAAGATGCCATTACAGATGCTAACAGCGTATACGCAACCACTGCAAGAATAAGGTATATGGCTAAACCAATTCTTACTCCAGAAATAGCAGCCTCTGAAATCTTCGATAAGGTAAACTCGGGAGAACATGTAGCTATAGTATTTGGATGTGAAAGGACAGGTCTAACTAACGAAGATATAGCTTTATGTGACGCTATTATATCTATCCCTGCAAATCGAGACTTTGCCTCTCTAAATTTAGCTCAGGCGACTCTCATAATAGCTTACGAATACTTTAAAAAGAAGAGAAAAACTAGCAAAAAAAATCGTTATATAAATTATAAAAAGTCTCGTAAAGCTACAGTACAAGATATTGAACAACTATTTACACATCTTTTCAAAGCATTAGAAGTAGCAGATTTTTTTACCAGTCCACAGAAAAGAACAATTATGGAAAATAACCTAAAAGCTATAATAAAAAGAGCGGAGCTGTCTTATCAAGAGGTACAAACTTTACATGGAGTTATAACCCAACTACTATCTTACTGTCCCAATTGCAGAAACTTTTACTCTTTCCGTTGGAAAGATTAAATGTACCACATTTACCTGCCTTTGTTCTCTATTCTTTTAACTGTTTACTTAGCACCAGAACTAATAACTTTCGAAATCTCGTTTATCCTTTTCCTAATATACATTGGCTCAATAACTAAGTCTAAAACCTCGCCCCTTAGAGAAATAGGTTTTATTCTAACTTTGTTGTATCCCTTTACCGAGTATCTAGCGTTCGAAAACTCCATATTTGTTGTAGGAATATCTGCTATCGCAATAATATATTCAATTTTAATAGAATCATTACCATCCCTTATCATATCAGCAAAAAGAAATCAAACTGTCATTTTTCTAACACCATTCCTCTTCCTAAACACACTGGCCCAATGGAGCGCAATAATAAGAGAACCTGACGGTGATGAACCCTACTACCTACTTATTACTCACAGTCTTGCTTACGATTTAGATTTTGAGCTAAGTAACAACTACCTTAACAAAGATTACTTGAATTTCATCTCCAGAGATATAGAGCCACAATCTGGAGATCCTACAATCGAAAATAAGATATACAGTAGACATTCTTTACTGTTACCTGCTATAACTGCTCTACCCTACAAAGTGGGAGGAATAAAAGGCGTTTTGATAATTCTAGCTCTTATCTCTTCTTTAACATCTTTGGGTATTTACAAATTAGCAACTCAGATACAACTTAAATATGTAAATAGGATATACTCTTGGTTTCTGTTTTCTTTTCTATTACCGACCCCTTTTTACGCAAGCCAAGTATGGATAGAAAGTTTAGCAGCTTTACTCCTAATTTTTGCCATATACAATTACACTAAAAAGAAAATAACTCTTTCCATATTTCTATCTTTAATTCTTATAGTAGCTAAACTAAGGTTTATACCTCTTGCGATATTCTATCTATTGGATAAAAAAACGGCGGTAAAATCCTTTACTCTAATAGGCTCAACGTTGGGTTTAATTTTGCTCTTTAACAAACTGTTTTTTACCAAGCTGTTTAAAGTATACACTTTTGCGGAGGCTATACCTAATCTATTTGCCCTATCCACACTTAACGGCTTAATAGGACTTTTCTTAGACTGTGCTTTTGGACTGTTACCGTTTGCTCCTATATATTTCCTCGGCTTTACAGGCCAAAAGAGAATCTATATTAAGCTTAAACCCTATATTCCTGGGATAGTAGTATACTTTCTTTTAATAGCTTCTCGCCAAGAGTGGTACGGAGGATGGTCACCTCCATTTAGATACGGTTACGTTACTGTGCCTATTTTATCAATAATAACAGCTACTACATTTTATACATTAAAAAAGAAAAACAAAAACATAATGTTATCGCTACTTTATATAAGTTATTTCCTTTCCGCTCTATTTTCTATATTTCCCCAACTGGGTTACAGCTTAGCTACTGGATCCAGCACACCTTTGGAGTATATATCTTTCTACTTCAAACGTGATTTTATCTCGATTTTTCCTAGTTTTATAAGATGGCGTACCAGCAATCTAGTATGGATAGCTGTTTTATTTATATTAATATTCACAAAATCACGAATATTTAATAAAAAAATAATGTTATCATCGTATATTATTATTAGCACTATAATTGTAACTACATTCATTTTGCCAAACATATTACCTACCAGATTAGTGGAATTTGAGGACAGTTGGATAGAGAAAAGTGGTGGAACTATATATCCGGAGAGATGGATAGAAAACAGGGTCCGATTTAAAAGCGGATGGACAATTTGGCCCAAGGCGGTAATAAGAATCCCTATAGTATGCTTTCCAACAAAAAGAATAGTATCGGCAAAGATAACATATAAACATTTAACAAACACAAATGAACGTTATTCCCTAATAAAAATAAACGAGAAAATATTCTCCTTACCTAAAACCACTCGATGGAGAGAAGAAACCTTACTTATCGAACAGACAAAGTGCCAAGATTTAATAATAACAAATCTATCTAGTATAGACGATATATTAGAAAATTCTATAGTATTTGATAAAATGTTATTATTATGGAAATAAAAATATAAGGAGGAAATATGGGAAATGTAGTCACCATATCGTTTGCTTTAGATAAAGAATCTATAGATTGGCTTAACAGCAGAAACGATAACAGATCTGCATCGTTACGAAAAATTATAGAGAGATATAAAAGCCTAGTAGAATACTACTTACAAAACCTTCCCTTTTCCGAACGCGAATGGTCCTTACTCGAAGAAATTCTACAAGACGGAATAGAAGAAACGTGGAGTATAGAACACTTAGAAGCTAGAATAGCTAGAGAAATAAGAAAAAAAGGATTGGATAAGAAATGGCACGTAGAACCAAAAGAACTTTTAGAAAAAATAAGTAGCCTAACTTTTCCTGAGAAAATCGCTATAGTAGATAGATGCGAAACGGCAAAACCCGCTAAAAAAGGTTATATGTACGTAAAGTATCTCAAAAAATAACTACATAGTGTACTTACTAAAATCATCGGGATTCAACGGTGATTGAGGAGAAGAACCACCCTCTCCTCTAGAAGAAAGGTTTCGTATATCCAAAGTAGAAGCTTTATCCATAACTGTATTGCTTATGTAGATAGGAGCTCCCGTCCTAACTGCTAATGCTACTGCATCACTAGGACGAGAATCGATAACCTTCTTCCCATTAGAGTAATTCAAATATATCTCAGCAAAATATACATCGTCTCTAAGGTCGTTTATAACTATTTTCTCTATAAAAGCTCCTAACTCTTTTATAACATTGTTAAGTAGATCATGAGTGAGAGGTCTGGGTAGCTTTGCACCTTGAACACCCAGAGCTATAGAGCGTGCTTCTGCTATACCTATCCATATAGGAACAACTTCATTTTTACCTTCTTCTCCAAGCAAAATCACAGGAGCCTGTGTATCTTGCTCAACTACTATAGCACGTAGCTTTACCTCTACCATACTATCTTTCTTATCTTCAGCTGACATACCCAACAAACTTCCCTTTTAAACTGTAAGGAAAAGCCTCCTCTATTACAACCTTAACACTCTTACCAAATTTTACTCCACCTCTACTAGGATAAGGAAAATTAACTACCCTATGGCATCTAGTTCTACCTGACAACTGACCAACTTCCTTGCCCCACCCTGTAATGACCACTTCCTTTTCTTCTCCAATTAAACGTCTATTAAGAGACAATTGAATCCGCTTTTGAATTTCCAAAAGTCTATTGACTCTCTCTTTAGCAATCGCCTTATCTACTCTTCCTTTTAACTTGGTAGCAGCCGTATAAGGTCTAGGTGAGTAAATAAAAGCGTATAGTTGGGAAAAACCAACCTCACAGACTAAAGATAGAGTGTCTTCAAAATCTTTCTCATCTTCTCCTGGAAAACCAACTATTATATCGGTAGAGATGGCTACTCCAGGTATAGCGCACTTTATTTTCTCTATTAAAGAGAGATACTCCTCAACTGTATACAATCTACCCATACGCTTAAGTATCTTATTAGATCCACTTTGAACGGGTATATGAATATAGGGACAGATATTGCCAAATTTACTTATCACCTCTATTGTCTCATCAGAAAAGTCGCGGGGATAAGAGGTTATAAATCGCAATCTTTTCACCCCTTCAATAGAAGCTACTTTAGAGAGAAGGTACGCAAAATCTTTCTTCTCGTCGCTAGGGTCTTTCCAGTGATTAACCGTTTGTCCCAACAGTTCTATCTCTTCAAAACCCCGATCAACTAAGTACTTAACCTCTGCCAGTATACTATCTATGGGTCTACAAACTTCTTTACCTCTAGTAAAAGGCACTATACAAAAGGTACATTTCTGGTTACAACCCTCTATAACAGTAACTATACCTTTATATGAAGAATCTCTAACAACGGTATCAAAAGAGTAATATCTAACATCCGGAAAACCAACCGCTACTACTCTTTCGCCTTTTAAAGCTTTTTTGACTACATCTCCTATCTCTTCTATACGTCCAGGCCCCACTATAAAATCGGCTATATCTTCTCTAAAAGCCTTTTTTCCAACTTCCTGAGCTACACACCCGCAAAAACCTATTAAAACGTCTTTGCTTTTTTTTAGCTTTTTATACTCCCCTAGCCTAGAGAAAGCTTTACTTTCTGCCTTCTCTCGCACTGCACACGAGTTCAGTATTATTATCTTTGCATCTTCTGGAGAAGAAGTAGGCAAAAATCCAACTTCCATAAGTTTTCCAGCAATACGTTGCGAATCGAGCTCATTCATCTGACAGCCCCAGGTCTCGATAAAGAACCTGTTTTTACTACTCAAAACTTCATTCAGGTTCACGGGCATAATCATCTTTGCTAGGAACCTCTATTATCAACTCCTTTTTAGGAGCACTCCCACCTTCACCGTAAGGTCTATCCTCCGGTTCTAGATGCTTGCCTTCCCTTAACCATCCTGGCAAAGCTCCTTCTTTTCTAGCTTTCTCTATAAAACGCTTTAACTCCATCTCTCTATTGTATGCTTCTTTCCTAGCAGCCTCAAGTTTATCCAAAGCGCTATCCCACAAAGGTTTTATATTTCTATCTCTAACGTATGGATCATCTTCTTCGTAAAAACGTCTTCTCAAATAAGCAATCTCTTCTTCCAACTTTTTAACTTTCCTAACTGCTTCTCTCCAAGCCAATCTTAGTTCCACAACTCTACGTCTATAGTATCTTTCTCTATCACCTTTAATTTTTTTTGCGGAAGAATAAAAACCGCCTTCCCCAAGGTCTTTAGCATAGGTAAGTTTTCCACCTTTAGCCAACTCACTTAGATTTTTATCTGTTATTACCAACACCGGCGGTCTAGTATGGCGCCTTCTTATTTTCTCTCTAATAGAGGCCTCATACAGTTCATTTTTTACCTCTACCGTTGGATAATCTATTAACACAGCTTCGTTAGACGGTAAATCAACACTCTTTTCCTTCCCTATCTCCTCTTCCATCTCTCTATTAAGGTTTTCTATTCTTTCCCATATCTCCTTACGTTTTTGATCTTTAGTTACCTCCTCCTCGGGAACAACAATTTTCTCTACGAAACTCTCTTTCTTTTTATAGCACCCCAAGATAGCGACAAGCACAAACAAAAGTGAAATATTTCTAAACCCTACCATATAAATCCTCCAGCCTTACAACGTCATCCGGGTGAGGGGTTGATACTTCAAAAAACTCACAATCCTCAATAGCTTCAATCCTATGTTTAGTTCTAGGCGGTATATGGCACGCTTCACCAGAATGTATTACGATTTTTTTCAACTCTCCGTTTAACTCTACAGTAAGTAACGCTTCTCCTTTACGTAGAAACAGGGTCTCCTCCTTAATTTGGTGATATTGTAACGAAAGTTTCTCACCTTTTCGTACAATCAGTAATTTCCCTAAATAATACTTTGTGGAAGCAAAAATAAGCTCATAACCCCACGGTTTCTCTACTTTTGTAGGTTTTACAAACTCTGCGTTACCCATATCCACATACCATTTATAACTTTAAGCCTATTTTATCCTTAACTACATTCGATATAAAACTGGATACCTCCTTAGCATTGGAGAGTTGTAAAACTTTCATAATATCATCCTTTATCTCCCCTATATTCAAATTCCGTATAACTCTTTTAACGTGTAAAATATTACGAGGATTCATAGATAAAGTTCTTATGCCAAGAGATAGCAAGTACACAACACCTTTAGGATCACAACTCATCTCTCCGCAGACACTTGTTTCAATCCCCTTCTCTTGAGCAGCAATGAAAGTTTCCTTTATAAGTTTCAGCACAGAAGGGTGAAGAGAATCAAAAAGATAAGCTACGTGTTCGTTGTTTCTATCAACTGCTAGAGTATATTGTGTTAGGTCGTTAGTTCCTATTGAAAAAAAATCTACCTCTTCAGCTATATGTTTTGCTGTAAGAGCTGCCGATGGTACCTCTATCATCGTACCGAGCTTGAATTTACATTGTTTACCGGTCTGCTCCTCCACGTCTTTAACGGTATCTCTGAGAATCTCTTTAAAAATAATTATTTCATCCACGCTGGAGACAAGAGGAAGCATTATCCATAAATTATCAGTCTCGCAGCCAGCTTTTAAAAGAGCTCTAAGCTGGGTCTCAAGTATGTCCTTATGTGCTAGAAACAATCTTATCCCTCTTAAACCCAAAACTGGATTATCTTCGTGTGTCTCTATAACGTCTTGTGCTACTTTCTTTCCTCCCAGATCATGTGTACGGATAATAACTCTATTAGGAGAAAATTCTTTAAGTAACTTTGAGTAAACGTTATAATGATCATTTTCGGTAGGTGTATAGGGATGTTTCTCGATAAAGATAAATTCGCTCCGATACAACCCAACACCTTGGGCATTTACTTTTTTAGCTAAGTTTATCTCCTCAGCCAAATCTATGTTAGCCAACAGTGCAACTTCTATTCCATCTAAAGTAACAGCCGGTAGTGAAACAAGTTCGTCGAGATACTCTACTTCTCTTCTTTTGTGTATCTTTACTATTGTAAGATATTCCTCCTTATGCTCCTGTGTGGGTCTAACTATCACCTCGCCTCTCCGACCATCTACCACCACATGATCGTTAGGACGAACAGATTTAGTAATACCGTGAACACCTATGACCATAGGTATATTAAGAGATTTAGCTATTATAGAGGTATGCGATGTTACTCCTCCATGTTCTAATGCAAAACCTTTCACTCCTTTTCTACCCAAATGTATAGCAAGTGAAGGAGCTATATCGTCAGCTACTACTACTACATCTTCTCCAACTTCGTTTATTTCATGATGAGAAACGCCTTGCAGGGCTTCTACTAAATATATAGCAACGTTATTTAGATCTTGCCGAGTTCTCTCGTAAAAAGTTCTATCTGCAAGCCCTTTTAAATCTTTTATAAGCTCTTCAACAACTTCCCAAACTGCACCTTCTGCATTCAGGTAATTTTGCTTTATTTTTTTCTCAACTCTCTTTATAAAAAAATTACGATCTTTTAGTAACTGAATATGCGCTTCAAAAATACCAGCCAGTTCGGTACCCAACTGTTTAGATACTTTATTTCTCATCTTTTCAACTCGTGCAGATGCTATATCAACGGCTTTTCTAAGTCTTTCTATCTCGTTCTCTACCCTAAAGTCGGGTATCTGCATCCTGTAAAGATCCGCATCCGTTATAATAAGAACAACTGCTTTTCCTACTCCTATCCCTGGAACAACCGATGTACCTTTAAATATCTTCTCTTCTACTTTCATACTTCTCAACTAACTAAAACCTTGGTTAAACAAATTTTCTACAGCTTCTAAAGCCTCCTTTTCATCTTCTCCATCGCACATTATTTTTATTTTTGACCCCTTCGAAGCAGCTAGCATAAGTATACCCAGTATACTTTTGGCATCAGCTACCATTCCTTCCTTTTCTAAAGTTATCTTAGAAGTAAATTTATTTGCTACATTTACCAATTTGGCAGCTGCTCTAGCGTGCAAACCATACTCATTTACAACCTCAACCTCCTTCGAAATCAACCTGTAACCCCCCTTTTAAGGTTGTGGTACACAATAGAGCTTCGTCCTTTTTGCATAACTATAAACGCAAGTTCCTCCATATTCAAGTCGATAAGCCTGCTGCACATAATACTAAGAACCATAGGGAGATTAACACCAGATACTACTCCTACATTTTTGCGAGTTAAAGATAGCGCGGCGTTTGCTTCGCTGCTACCAAAAAGGTCAACGAGTATAAGAACTTCTTTACCATCATTTACAATTCTTTCAACTTCCTCCTTTAGCCTTTTTTTCATATCTTCCATCTCTGTATCCCAATCGAAGGTAACAGCTCGTATCCACGGAAAAGTCCTAGGAACTATCCTCTTAGCGGTGTTAAGAAGCACATTAGCAAGCTCACCCCTTGAGACTATTATAACTTCCACTTTTCTATCTTCTTCCATTATCACTCTCTATCTATATCTCTATGAAAAATCTCAATATTCCACCCATCTAAAGAACGCATTTTAGAAGCTAATTTCTCAACAACAGCTACAGCTCTATGTTTCCCACCCGTACACCCTATAGCTACTGATAAACTTCGCTTACCGCTTCTCTCGTAACGAGGTAGTAGAAATTCAACAAAAGAGTAGACTCTCTCTACAATCTCGGTAAATTCTCCGCTTTTTAAGAGAAAATCGATTACTTCCTTATCTCTACCTGAAAGTTTTCTCAGATTCTCCAAGTAATAAGGATTAGGTAAATAACGAACATCAAAAAGTAAATCTGTACCTAAAGGTATCCCAAATTTAAACCCGAAACTAGTAAGAGATATTATTTTTTTTTCGCTACCTTTTATAAAAGGAATAGTTTGCACTATCACAGAACGCAGCTCATGAACATTTAAATTGGTAGTATCTAAAACTATATCGGCTACAGCTCGAACAGCAGAAAGTAGATCACGTTCCTTTTTAATAGCCTCATAAAGAGGAAGATAAGGAAAAGTTGTATGTGGCCGTCTGGTCTGTGCAAATCTTTTCACTATAGACTCAAGAGATGCTTCTAGAAAAATAAGAACAAAGTTGATTACTCTTCTTCTTAATTGTGGTAGAAAATTGGATATTTTAGCAACAAATTCTGGGGTTCTTATATCTGCTACAAGAACTATTTCACCTCTATCATGTAAAATCTTATCGCTATTTTCAACAAGTTGAGTAACTAAAGGCATAGGTAGATTATCTATCATAAAAAAACCGTGATCTTCTAAAGCTCTAGCAGCGCTACTTTTTCCTGCCCCTGACAAACCGCTTATAAGAACAAGAGAAATTCTATTTTTTCTGTTTTTCATCTAGATATCTATAATGCGAAGAGATAAAGGTTTGTGAAGCGTTGTAGCCACGTGACTTAAGGATGTGATTTTTAACTGCAATCTCTACAAGTAAAGAAGTACTCCTTCCTCCTCCAACCGGTATTTTAACTACTGGTAGTTCCACACCTAATATCTCTCGAAATTTTTCATCAACCCCTAATCTTTCGCACCATGCACTTCTATCCCAATATTCTAACGATACAATCATCTCCAACCTATGAGAATTAGCAACAGCCGACAATCCAAAGAGTCTTTCTACGTCCAGAATACCTATTCCCCGCACTTCCATAAAATGTCTCTGTCTTTCCATAGAATATGCCCATAACTCGCCGTTAGGAAATCTACGTAGAGTAACTATATCATCAGCTATAAATGTGTGTCCTCTAGCTATAAGCTCAAGAGCGCATTCGCTTTTGCCTATTCCACTAATTCCTTCCAGGAGAACTCCTATATCAAATATAGCCATCATAACACCGTGAACACATAAAGAAGGCATAAGCCTTTGTTCTAGAAAAAAACTTATTTTTTGAACAACAACGTAGGTAAGTTGAGGAGTTAAAAGTATAGGAATAGATTTTTCTTCACACACTTCTACAAAAGCAGAAGGAGGTTTTAGATCTTTAGTAAAGATAAAAACAGGTATATCAACCTCCACTATATTTTTCAACCTTACACGCTGTGTATTCTCATCCAAGCTGGTAAAAAAGCCGTATTCACTTGCACCCACTATCTGCACTCTACCGGGTTTTACCCCTTTTAAATATCCAGCAAAAGCAAGACCAGGTTTTTGTATTCTAGGATTCAATATACGCTTATCCAAATATTTATCACCAAATGAAGGATGTAAACGTAAATCTTTTAGCGATCGATCTTTAAAAAGTTCTTCTACGGTGATATAACTTTTTTCACAAAACAAGGAGGGAGTGTATATCATCTACGCTGTGCGCCTTTTTTAATTTTGCAATTTTATCTTTATCCCGTGCCCATTCAGCTATAGCCTTTATAGTCTCTAAATGAATAGCAGGCTTATCTATAGGAGATATTATAAAAAAAAATATATCAACAGGCTTACCATCAGGACTGTTAAATTCTATTCCCTCTGAGAGTAACACTATAGCCCCTATAACATTACTCATTCCTTCCAATCTGCAGTGGGGTACTGCTATACCCTCACCAATAGCAGTAGATCCAAGTTGCTCTCTCTGAAGAATTTTCTCTGTTATATTTTCCTTTCTTATTCCACAATCCAAAAACTCCGCTATCTTTTCAGAAACTTCTCCTATCAACTTTTCACTGCTATCGTACGACACTTTGCGAAGTATAAGTTCTTTAGGAAAAACATTTGAAAGAGAAATCAAACCACTACCTCCTCAACTTCACTATACCCAGATTTCCATCATCCATTTTAAAAAGCAACGATAAGCATTCTGTTTCCATATCTATGTAAATAACAAAACCTCTATCTGACTCCTCTAACTCCAACAAAGCTTCTTCTATATTCATAGGCTTAAGAGAATTAGGTGACAATTCTACTATCTTAGGGGTATTATCACCAAAATCTGCAACTGATGGTTGAGCAATCTTCCTATTGTTGTGACGTTTTGAAAGAGTAGATTTTTTCTTACTTCTACGAGCCTGTTTCTCAAGTTTCTCTACAGCTTTTGTTATAGCTTCAAGTACATTAACCTGGCCTACCTCTTTAGACACCAACGTTCCAAAAGCGTGAGTAGCAATAATTTCGCAACTGTCCAACTCCCCCTCCTTCCCCAGAATAACTTTAATGTCTATAGGATCGTGAAGAAAATTAATAATCTTAGGAAGTTTTTTTAAAGTAAACTCTTTAAGCTCCTCGCTAATCTCTACTCCCCGGCTAACGAAGTGGAGGTCAACTTTTTTCAACTTTCTAGCTTTCTTCAGAAGCTTCTCAAAAGCTTTTTTTAGACCTAGATCTTTGTCTCCCGAAGACTCTGTAGCTAGGTAACCGTAGGAATGTTTAAGCATCAATTTCCAACTTTCATTCTTCTCATCGAAGGAGATCCTCAACGCTGCATCAGATGGCACATAGTTTTCAAGATTCTTAACAAATGTATCGATAAGTGCATCCAGCTCTTTATTTTTCAATTTCTTATCCAAATCAAGTACTAAATTCATAACTGTTCCTCCTACTCCAACCTTTTCCTCTTTGTAGAAGACGGTATTCCTAGACTTTCCCGATATTTAGCTACTGTTCTTCTCGCTACTCTTATACCTTTATCATACAGAATCTGCGCTATCTTACTATCGGTAAGAGGTTTTTTAGGATCCTCATTCTCTATAAGTTCGGTTATCATTTTTTTAACTTTTACAGAAGATACAGCCTCACCAAAAGTTCCGTCCACCCTGCTATGGAAAAAAAATTTTAAAGGAAAAATGCCCCTAGGGGTTTGTACATACTTATTGGATACCACTCTGCTAACAGTTGACTCGTGCACTCCTATCTCCGCAGCCACTTCACTTAATGTCATAGGAACTATTTTATCCACCCCAAAATCAAGAAAATCTTTCTGCTTTTTAACTATACAGTTAACCACCTTATAGATAGTTTTGTTACGTTGTTCGATACTTTTTAAAAACCATATAGCGGCTTTTATTTTCTTTTTTACCCATTTGTCTAATCTCGGATCATTTCCATTCTCTATAAGTCTTTGATAAAAGTCACTGATTCGCAATCTAGGCAATCCCTCGTCACTTAACTCTACTACATATTCATCTCCTACTTTCATTATAATTATATCCGGTTCTACGTAGAGAGGATCTCTATTATCAAACCTTTTGCCCGGCATAGGATCAAGGGTCCTTATCTCTTCTAAGGCGTTCTCCAATTCTTTCGCTCTTAATGAAAGTAAACGTTGTATCTTATTTATTTCCAAGTTCTCAAGTAAGTTCCAATACTTATCTATAATGGAATAAGCTATAGAGTTTTTTCTGCCTCGCAGTTCTAACTGCAAAAGTAAAGACTCCTGCAAGTTACTAGCACCTACACCTGGAGGATCCAATTCTCTTACTATTTTTAATATCTCTTCTAGTCTAGTAAGAGAAACCTTCAGATTTTTTGCTAACTCCTCATAGGAAACCGTAATAAAGCCCCTATCATCCAAAAACTCTACAACTCTTCTACAAAGTTCAAAATCGGATTTAGATAAATTAGGTTTTAATCTAAGTTGCCACAGTAAATAATCTGATAGATCGTAAAACTCACCCGACGATTTAATTTCTCTCTCCTTTTTCTTTTCATAACCACCCTCGCCCCAACTAAACGAAAAGTACCCGCCGCTGTCTGAAATATTTCTCAAAAAATTTTCCAAATATCCACTCTCTTCACTATAATCTTTCTTTAAGTAATCATCTATAGTAGCATGACTTTGCTCTAACTCTTCCAACACCGGGTTTTCGAGGATCTCTTCGTTTATAGCCTTTTCCAGTTCCACGCGAGTCATTTGTAAAATTTTAAGAGATATAGCAAGAGACTGCGTAATTGTAAGTTTCTGTTTTTGGACCTGGCTAAGTTTTATATCTTGTCTAAACTCCAAAATCGCCTCCTACGCTACAGTACAAACTCTTTTCCTAAGTAAGTATTTCTGACTTCTTCATCTTCCGACAACTCACTTGGAGAACCTTCTTTAAAAAGTTCTCCTTCTCTGATGATATAAGCTCTATCAGTGATTTTCAACGTCTCCCTAACGTTATGATCAGTTATAAGTATTCCTATACCTTTTGTTTTCAAGGAGATTATAATTTTCTGGATATCATCAACAGCTATAGGATCTATACCCGCAAACGGTTCATCTAAAAGAATAAATTTAGGATCAGTAGCTAAAGCTCTAGCAATCTCCGTTCTCCTCCTTTCACCCCCAGACAAATGTCCACCTTTGGTATCTTTTACTCTTTCCAAACCGAAGTCGATAAGAAGAGAGGTAACTATTCTCCTTCTCTCAGCTATACCAACTCCTTTTTCCTCTAAAACAACCTCTATATTTTCACGAACAGACAACCCTCTAAAAACAGACGGCTCCTGAGGAAGATATGTGATACCTAGCTTAGCTCGTTTGTAAACAGGTAGCTCAGTTATATCCTGGTCACCTAAATAGATCTTTCCAGCTGTTGGCCTAACAAATCCAACTATCATATGAAACGTTGTTGTCTTCCCCGCACCGTTAGGACCTAGAAGACCTACTATTTCACCTTTTCTAAGAAGGAGATTAACTCCTTTTACAACTTCTTTTGTACCGTAACTTTTCCTCAAATTTTCAGTATACAGGATCGGTTCTCTAGACATCTTTAAGAACGTTAATGTTGTCTCGATCAAAATTATAAATAATCCTCGGCCCAGAGACGGAAGTGTTCTTCCCTTTATAAAATTTCGCAGGATTACCCTCTATAACAACCACCTTCTCCTCCATTTTCAGTAAAAAATAATCTCCGTAACCTTCTATCCCTTGCTGCTCAGCTTTCCATTCAACGTTCCCTTTACCCTCTATAAATTCTATCTCCTCTATACTTTCATAATACTTTGCTATCAACATATCGGTCTTAACTAAACCATCGGAAGATCTCATCTCCACATCGCCAAAAAATTTAACAACCTTTGACCTCTGATCTATTTCCATAGTTGAAGAGCTTAAATGTATCACATCTTCTTCATGCTCTATTTTAACTTTTACGGGCTTTCCAGCTGTGATCTTTTCCTCTTTCAGGTAATATATAAGAGAATCGCTACGAAGAATAAATCTTTCATCCCAGGCTTCTACACCAACATTAAAATAAAAAACCCTTTGTTCAAGATCGTACTTGCTCTTTTTAGATCTAATAAACAGGTATTTCCCTTCCTCTCTTGAAGAGAGGATTCTTAAATGTACATTATCAAAAAACTCCACTACCCTTCTTTTATGAAAAACGTTTTTTGCTCTAATCTCCAATAAAGGAGCTAAAACATAGGTATACTTTTCTGACAAGATCTTTATTGCTTTCTCCTTAAAATTAAAAATTCCTGTATCGCCAGAAATTTGGTAAGAAGGCACGTGAAAATCGAATCCGTTTTCAACAAATACAACTTTAGGATCAAAGTTTGAATCTGTTTCTATTCTCATCTTATCTGAACACAAAAGGAGTAGTTCTCTCCTATATCCTTCATCCCCCACAAATCTTTCTACAGTACCCTTAACAGCTATCTGCAGAGAAAAACCGCTTCCAACTCTATACAACTCTATTACCTTTCCTCTTATTACAGTACTTTCCAAATAACCATCCTTCAAATTAACAACTGCCGGAGCTTTACCTTGACCTTCTAGTAACACCTTATCTATACCTCCCCCTCCCGTAGCTGAGTATGTAACGTACAACTTTCCACCCCATAGATCAAATTCGGTGTTTGACCAGTTCTGTATATAAGTAACGCTAGCGTACACGTTGCTCCTGATAAATGCCGTATAGCTATCTTTATCCCAAAAAACAGTAGCTCTATTAGCGCTCAAGTTAGAGCTATCAGAAACAAATTTAAAGTAAGAAGGTATCTCTATACGTTTCTCTTTTTCGTTCAAAATAACCCTATCGGTTATGAAACTAAATTTATCACCGTTTGCCAATCGGCCTTCTACCTCCACTGCACCCTTTAGAATAACTAGCTCCTCTTCCATATAAACAATGAGATTATCACTCCTACCGTATATACCCAATTCTCGATTAGTGAACACTACCTTATCCTTACTACGAGCCTCCCTTCCTTTAATTTCCAGCTGTTCTGTTAGTATAGTAAACTTATCAGGCAAAGCTATCCTCACCCCCCCACTGAGATAGCCGCTGTTACTTTCAAAATTGAAAACCGCTTTTTTGCTCTCTAATCTATACTTTTCACCCCTTGGAGACAAATAGGTAAAAAAAGCTTCTGATAGTTCAACATTCTTATCTTTTCTACGAAGAGTAAGTTTACCCTTAACAACAGCTATAATCTGATCACCCTTGTAAACACTCTGCTCAAAACCTTTTCCTATTTCAAGAACATCCAAAAGAGAAGTAGGCTCTGTCTTGTAAAACACAGCTTCAAAATTTTTACCTATAACATACAAAGCACTAAAAGCGATAAGCAGCACTATAGACAGATACACTACGATTTTAAATGGTCTGTTCACTTTTTAGTTTCTTCCCAATATACTATTTCTATTGAAGATCGACTCCTAATTCTAAAAACAGCAGTAATTGTATCACCTACTTTAGGAAGCTTTACAGATTCTTCCCAACATTTAACATCGAGTGTTTTACCATCAGGTGTAATTAACTTTAACCCGCTCAAGAAATTTTTTTTCATAATCGATTCAACTAGCAAAGGAGAAGTTTTAATAAGAGGAGGAGGATTGCCCTCGCCAAAGGGTTCTAGCAAATTTATCTGTTCGAAAAAATCTACAGTTGTTAAAACAGAAGGTGATACAAACAATTCGTATTTAAAAAAGTTTTTTTCTGGCAAAAATTTAAATCTGGAAAGTTCCTTCTTGAGATCACAAAGTGACACAGTTTTTACCTTCAACCCTGCAGCTTTAGAGTGCCCACCAAATTCTAAAAAAACTCTTTTCATCTTTTGCAAAACAGGTAAAAGTTCTATTTCTCCATAGCTTCTTGCAGACCCTACAGCAATTTCTCCTTCTACTGCAAATAGAGCTACGGGTGACTTGATTGTTTTTGCTACTTTAGACGCTGCTGTCCCTAACAGACCTCTTTGCCACTTATCGCTCCAAGCGACAAAAAAAGAGTTTTCGGTTGCATCTTTCTCATATATAGATAGTGCATCCTGTACTATCTTTCTTTCTAACTTTTTTCGCAGTTTATTAAGCTTATCTATCTTCCAATAGAGTACAGAAGCATCTTTACTGTCACGTGTAAGCAAAAAATCGAAAGCAATTTTAGGATCACCTAATCTACCAGCCGCATTTATCTTAGGAGCTACATAAAAAGAGATCCATTCAGAATCGATACTCTTTTTAGGTGCAAAACGTATAAGTTCTTTTATCCCTGGGGATTTAGTGTATCCTAGATTCTTAAGGCCATGATAAGCGATAACTCTGTTTTCATCTAAAAGGGGAACGACATCAGCGATAGTACCTATAGCCGCTATACGCATAAGTTGGATAGGAAGCTCTCCGTAATACTTACCATGTATTTTTGCTAACTCTAGAGCAAATTTAAGCGCTATACCGGCGGTAGCAAAATCTTTGAAAGGGTAATAACAGTTGCTCTGTTTAGGATTTACTACCACTAGTTGTTCTGGAATAGGAATCAGAGGAATATGATGATCTATTACTATTACTTCTATACCGTTTTGTTTGAATTTTTTTATAAGTTCAACAGCGTTTGTACCACAATCAAGGGCTATAACAATTTTAACTTTTTTCTCAAGTGCAACTCTCAAGTGACGTTCAGATAATCCATACCCTTCTTCTCTAGTAGGAATAAAAACTTCCACATTACGTTTTCCTAAAAAGCTCAGCATTGCATAGAGTATAGCTGCAGAAGTTATACCATCTACGTCGTAGTCAGCAACTATCATAAAGTTATCTATATCTGTTGTTTTTTTAACTATTTCCAAAGCCTTTGCGAAATTTAACAAATTTTTTCTTTTTATAAGAGACATATCAGGCGAAAGGAATTTTTTAGCTAAATCTAACTCCCTTATCCCTCTTGTTATAAGTAACTTAGCTGTCCAATAGGGTATTCCTTCTCTACAAAATAGATCCAGCACTTTATCTTCAAAACTGTCATTTGTTAACGTTTTATCTGGATAACCTTTCATTCTTTATAGAACTTAATACTGCGAAATCTATCGCCTCGTTGTTGGATCAAAGTTTCTATTCTTTTTTCGCAAAGTTCTCTTAAAGATTTATCTATGTACTTTTCTACGCTCAAGAAAACTTCTTCAGGGTACATATGAGCTCCTCCGGGAGGCTCAGGTATAATATCATCTATTATTCCTAATTTCTTCAGATCATACGATGTTAGATGAAGATTTTCAGCGGCTTCCTCTTTTTTATCTTGGGTTCTCCATAATATAGCTGCACATCCTTCTGGAGAAATAACTGAATATATGGCATTTTCTAGCATAAATATTTTATCTCCCAAGCTAAGGGCTAACGCTCCCCCACTTCCTCCTTCTCCGGTAACTACAACAACTATAGGTGTTCTAAGAAGTGCCATAACCTCTAAGCTCCTAGCTATAGCCTCAGCTTGCCCTCTCTCCTCAGCACCTATACCAGGATAAGCTCCGGGAGTATCTATAAATGTTATCAACGGAAGATTAAACTTTTCTGCCAACTGCATAATCCTTACAGCTTTCCTATAGCCTTCAGGGCGAGGTTGACCAAAGTTTCTATACACCCTTTCTTTAGTGTTACTCCCCTTTTGATGCCCAATTATAGCTACGCTTCTATTTTTAAATTTAGCAATTCCTGCAACGATCGCAGGATCATCCGCAAAAAATCTATCTCCATGCAGTTCCACCCAATCTGAGAATATCGCTTTAACAAAATCTAACGTATAAGGGCGGTTTGGATAACGAGCTAATATAACCCTATCCCATCTAGAAAGTTTGTTTCTATATTTTTGATAAAGCTCAATGACTTCTTTTCTTACCTTCTCCAACTCTTTATCTACACCGGTAGAAGAACCCAGAGCTTTATACCTATCTATCTTTTCCTTCAAAAGATCTAGCTTATTAAAATATTCTTCCATCATACCTATTCAACAGTAACCTCAGTCTCAATCCTACTTGCACCCTTATGGGAAAACCAGCTAATGTACTCCAACAACGCATCACACACAAACAAATATTCACCTGGATCCTTAGGAGTTATTACATTCAAAACTACAGCCTTCCTCCTTCCGGAGGGAAGATCGCTAGGCAGAGCACCACGAAACACTTCTCCTACCCGCAATTTATCTTTTTTCCACCAACATCCTATCTTAACATTGGGATTACCAGAACCAGGCCAGGTGTACCTACTCAAGTTCGCAACTCTTACTTCCACTTCAATATCTGTCTCCCTACTCAATACAGTTGGCAAACTAACCGATATCCATTTAATGGCGAATATATCTTTATCCAATATTCCATAGTTTGTTACAGGAACTATAGTAACTCCCAGATATCCATTGAAATCGGGAACAAAACCTGCTCTATCAGCTTTAATTATTAATTTATACACATACGTATTGTTGACCAGAATCTTATAAACTTCAGGAGATTCTATAGTAACCATCGTATGGCGAGGATGTAAAAGCGAAACTTCTTTTTTCTTTCCCACCTTAAAGTACACTTTATTAGGTACTTTAGGAGTGTAAACTAGAAAACCTAGCTTTTTTAATTTTTTTTCAGAATAGAGGTAGAGTTCAGACTTGGCTGTTCCAAAAAGATGTATCTCTTCTCTACTAAATAACAGTTGATCTTTTCTACCTAGAAACCACAAATCTTTAAATTTTTGTCCATGATAACCAGGAATCCTGTCCAACATTGTAAGTTCTAAAGGGAAGAATTGAAAAATAGGAGATCGGACATGGTACTGTAATGTAGGTCTATGTACTGGTATACCAAAAGGATGAAGAAGGTAATGGAACGCGAACAATGCGCTCCAAATAGCTGCAGAACCCAATAAAGGTAAAGTATATCTACTATCCGATATTAGGAAAAAGAAAGCTGGATAAACTATAACAAAGTATCTATTACCAATAAAGCCTCCACCTCCGTGCCAATTAAAATACAACCAAATCAAAAAAAACAGTGCTACAGATAATATAGATACCAACACAGCTAATTTCCAAAAGTTTTTATTTTTAGAGAAGACAAAAGTCAAAACAGCGGCTACAGCAAAAGGCATATAGACAACCATTCCAGTGTGACGACCTAGGAAAAAGTACTTAAGATTTTCTCCGAAAAGAGAGAGAGGGAATGAAGGAACAAACAACAACCATTCCCAAGAATTCTTAGGAGTCCTTTTATGTTCGCCTTCAGATTCACCCTTTTTGGGTACCAGCGATTTTTTATACTCTTCTCTAACGCTGCTAAAAGCTTTTTCATAATCGTCTGAGGTATCAAACTTATACCCCGCTCTATCCAAACCTAGATAAGCGTTAGGATGCCCCATAAACAAGATAGACAGAGAACACCACAGAATTAGAGAAGAGGTAAAACCTATTAACCATAAGATAACTATCTTTGCTTTTTTCATAGATAGTGCTAATGCAAATGGTACTAGTATAAATGCAACAAGCATAGGTTTATGATACGTTCCCATAGCTAGAATAGCCCCACTTAAGAAAAGAAACAAATTGCTATCCTTTTTCCAAATCAATATAAGGAGCGAAAAAAAAAGAGAAGATGCCATAAATACTTCAGGATGCATCCAAGTTACATAAGCGGCCAGATTAGAAAAGCTGAAAAAGAGAAAAGATAACAAAAAAGCTATATTTCTATCTAAAAATTGTGATAGCCATATACCTCCACACAATATCATTCCCATAAAAAGGATAAAATTAAAAAACAGTATTCCATTAGCTCCTAATAGAGCAACGAAAGGTGCAGCACAGAAAGAGTATAAGAAAGGTTTGCCGTAATATACAGTCTCCCATCCGTCATCACTTGCCAGTATAAGGTTATTTATAGGAGTAAACGGAAAATATTTAAACCCTCTCTCGAGATCAACTTCATCGAATCGGATATCGAAATCTTTTACCAAACTAACAGCAGCAAGAAAGTAAGCAGGTTCATCAGATTTCATAGCAATAGGAATACCTGGCTTAGGTAAAAAAGCTAAGTAACTCCCCAATCCAATTAAAAAGAAAGACCACAGGTATATATAACCGTGACTACGTAAATTCATTGTTACGCAAATTATCACTAAGATTATAAGGAAATTATACGGGAATTTGATATAAATTATAAATTATTATGACCAGAACAATAGCTATACCATTAGCCTTCTTTCTCACAGGATTTGCTTCCCTAATGGATCAGGTGGTTTGGTTACGTTATCTAGGTCTTATATTTGGTAACACGACACAAGCAACATCAACGCTCCTTGCAATATTTATGGCGGGATTAGGGTTTGGATCTTTATGGGGAGGAAAATGGGCAGACAAGAGTAGTAAACCACATATTATTTACGTGGTAGCAGAAATAGTAATCGGTATTCTAGCTATAAGTTCTCCATATTTTTTCAAAATTATAGAAAAAGCTTATATAGAAATTTTCCAAACATTTGGAGATCAAAGCTTCATTTTTATCTTAACTAGAATAGTATTAGCGACCTTTTTCCTTTTACCACCAACATTTCTTATGGGAGCAACCCTACCCCTAATAGTAAAAGCTCTCACAAGAAGTGAAAAGATAGAGACTGTACGATCAACAGCGTTACTTTATGGCATAAACACAGCAGGTGCTGTAGCAGGAACATCCTTTTCGGGGTTTTACTTTATAAAAAACTTCGGGTTAATAGCCACACTTTATCTATCGGCAATACTTAACTTTATAGCGGCATTAATAGTAATAATTGTATTTTTAGGAAAAAGCTGGCAGAAAGAGACCAGTAAAACTTTACAACCCGATAGATCAAGCAAAAATCTATACCTAACCCTATTTGCTCTGATGGGAGCAACCAGTTTAGGTTACGAAGTTATATGGAGTAGAGTGTTAGTTTTATACATAGGCTCATCCGTATACTCCTATTCTCTCATGCTAACCGTTTTCTTAATAGGTATAGCAATAGGAAGTATACTAGTGAACTCAATAAGATATACAAACAAATTTTACTTATTATTTTTAGTAGAAACTGTCCTGGCAATATGGATAGTTATACACATACTATTATTTGCTAAACTAAACGAGATACTTGTCCTGTTTGCTAAAATATTGGCTCCGACCTCCTACGGTGAAATTTTGCTAGTCCAACTTCTTTCAGTAGCTTTACTTTTAATTATACCAACTGTCTGTATGGGTATCTCTTTTCCATTAGCTGTGGACGTTTTTTTAGATTTCAAAAATAGTGGAGAAGCAGTAGGTGCCGTATACAGTTTCAACACCATAGGTTCAATAGCAGGATCCATTCTTACTGGATTTCTATTGATACCCACACTAGGTACTCAAAATTCTCTACTTCTTCTATCCATACTAAACTTCGCAACGGGATTAGCGTTTTTATACAAAACAGCAAAAAAAATACCTTTAACTTCGCTGTTAGTACCAGTTATTATTCTTTTATCCTTTATTTTTCTACCTAAAAATATGATTTTATTCTCTGCAGGTACTTACCAAAAAAAGGATCAAAGAATTATACATTTCGAAGAAGATGTATCAGGAACAGTAGTAGTGCGTGAACTTAAAGATTTGATGGGTAAATATCTATCACTTGAGATAAACGGAGTAAACGTTGCAGGTACTTCTCCTGACCTCTACGCTATACAGATGCTTCAAGGACACATACCTCTAGCTCTCGCAGATAAACCAAAAAAAATTCTTCATATAGGTTTTGGCAGCGGTGGGACCGCATGGGCAGTTTCTCTGCACAAAGTCAACCTTATAAAAATAGTTGAAATAAACCCTTTGGTTTTAAAGGTATCCAATATCTATTTTAGACATATAAACCACGGTGTATTAGCCGACAGTAGAGTTAGAACCGTTATAAATGATGGGAGGAACTTTCTACTTGCTTCAAGAGAAAAATTTGATTGTATCTTATCAGACTCTATCCATCCCCGCTACGCAGGAAACAGTACACTTTACACCCTTGAATACTTCAAGATACTAGCAGACAATTTAGAAAAAGACGGTATAGCATCGATGTGGTTACCTATGTACTCTCTAACTTCTCAAAATTTCTTTATGATCTTAAAATCTTTTAACGAAGTTTTTCCTTATATAAACGTTTGGTACGAATTATCCACTCCCAATTCCTTCACAATAGTAACAGGGAGTTTTAGACAGCCGAAAATAAACAACATCTATTCCCTTTTTAATACAGATAGGATCAAAAAAGAACTAGAGTCTATAGATATATATTCAGCAGCAGACATAGTAGCAATGCATTTAGCGGATCAGAACTCACTAAAATCCATTCTATCCAGAGTTCCTCCACATATAGACGATATACCGGCTGTAGAGTATGAAAGCGGAACACTTATTGTAAGAAATATACCGTGGCTCACAACGTTTTCTATCTTGCTTCAATTAAGAAGCAAAACTCCTCCACCTTATCTTGTAGATGGGGAAAACAAAGAGATAATTTCCAAATATTTAGCAACAGAAAAAAAACTCTATCAGCATTTGGAGTTACTAAAAAAGATGGTTAAGAATGAACCGTAAAAGAGAAATAATTAGAGTAACTTTTACAAAACCACCGTAATTACATATAACCATATGGAACGGATAATACTAGCTTCCAAATCTCCCAGAAGAAGTCAATTACTGAGAATGCTAGGAATGAGATTTTCCGTCTGTTCTACCGAAATAGATGAGAGTTTGGTGGAAGGTGAAAATCCAGAGAGCTACACTACCCGTTTAGCCATAGAAAAAGCACTATCGCCTTCGGTACCCAACAACAGTATAGTTATAGCTGCAGATACTACAGTAGTTTTAAGGGGAGAAATTCTCGGGAAACCGAAAGACGAAAAGGAAGCAATTTTAATGCTAAGTAAACTATCTGGTAAAAGTCACTATGTTTACACTGCTACAGCTCTAAGGCGTATAAAAACGGGTAGCGTGTTCCACGAGTGCAAAGTAAGTAAAGTAACTTTCAAAGAGCTTAGTGAGGGTGAAATAGAGTGGTATGTAAGATCGAGAGAACCTCTAGATAAAGCCGGTAGCTACGGAATTCAAGGGTTAGGATCCCTATTTATAGAAAAAATAGAAGGAGATTTTTTTGCTATCATGGGGCTCTCTCTGTTCTCTTTAAGAAGTCTGTTTAGCAAAGCAGGGATAGATATTTATGAATATATATCTAACCCTCAAATTTTATAGGTTCACCCAGTTTACTTACAGAAAACCTTGAGAGTATATAGTGACCATTAAAATCCAGTACAGTAATATCTTCACCCTCAAGTTCTGCTACAACTTTTTCAAATCTGTCTCCATAAATATCTCTGACAGCTTCTTTTTCTACCTCATAAGCTATAAATTTTTCAATTCCTTTGCTTTTGAAACGTTTAGTTACTTCAGGATTAAGTATGGACTCAAATGTAGAGACCACAAGGATAGGTCCTCCACCGGTAAATATTATATAAGCACGTGCGTCATTCATAAATCCTCCTCTTTAACCGAATCTCCCTGTGACATACTCTTCAGTAATTTTATTACGTGGGGCTAGGAATATCTGTTCTGTAGGACCGAATTCTATCATCTTGCCCATAAGTAAAAATGCGGTCCAGTCTGAAACTCTAGAAGCCTGTTGCATATTGTGAGTAACTATAACCTGGGTATACTTTCCTTTCAGCTCTAACATAAGTTCTTCTATCTTAGCTGAAGCAACGGGATCCAACGCAGAGCAAGGTTCATCAAACAGAATAACCTCTGGATCTACAGCTATAGCTCTAGCTATGCATAATCGTTGTTGTTGGCCTCCTGAAAGCTTCAAAGCGCTATGGTGTAACCTATCTTTAACTTCGTCCCAAAGAGCTGCATCCCTCAAGCTCTTTTCCACTATTTCATCAAGTATATTTTTATTCTTAACACCGTGTATACGAGGACCAAAAGCTACGTTTTCATATATAGATTTAGGAAAAGGATTGGACTTCTGAAAAACCATTCCCACTCTTTTACGAAGCATTATGAGATCTATATTTTTCTTATATATACTCTGTCCTTCAAAAAGTATATCTCCTTCTACACGTACACCTTCTATAAGATCATTCATTCTATTGAGACAGCGAAGAAGCGTAGATTTGCCACAACCAGATGGACCTATTATAGCTGTTATATCACCTTTCTGAATGTCAAAAGTGATCGAATCTAAAGCTTTATTTTGCCCATACCAGAAAGAGAGGTCTTTTATCTCGAAAATAGGATCTGTAACTTTATCTTTCTGTTTCATAAGCCGTGTGTATACCTTTTCCTTAAATAATTTCTAAGAGATATAGTCACTGCATTAGATAGTAGCACTATAACGAGTAAAACAGCAGATGTAGCAAATATAAGTGGTTCTACACTTTCCACATTCGGGCTCTGGAAAGCCAAATCGTATATATGGAACCCCAAATGCATAAACTTTCTATTAAGGTGTATAAAAGGAAACTCTCCAGATATAGGAAGCTCAGGAGCCATTTTTACAACTCCTACAAGCATAAGCGGTGCAACCTCGCCTGCCGCTCTAGAGATAGCTAATATAGCACCTGTTAGTATACCAGGTATAGCGCCTGGTAACACCACTCCTTTTATAACCTCCCATTTCGTAGCTCCCAGGGCTAAAGCACCTTCCCTAACCACGCGGGGGACAGAAGCTAATCCCTCCTCAGTAGCAACTATTACAACAGGTAAGGTCAATATAGCCAAAGTAGCACTTGCCCAGAGCAACCCCCCTGTCCCAAATGTAGGATGTGGAAGTTTATAGGGGAAAAAAACTGAATCTATAGTGCCTCCAATTCTATAGATAAAAAATCCCAATCCAAACATACCAAACACAATAGAAGGCACAGCCGCTAGATTGCTAACAGCTACTCTTACTAAATTTATCAACCAACCTTCCTGAGCATACTCATGCATGTAAACTGCAGCTATCACTCCAAAAGGCAAAACCATAATTGTCATTACAAAAACCAGAACGGCGGTGCCAAATATTGCAGGCATAATGCCACCCGCAGTATTAGATTCTGCGGGATATTCGCTCAAAAAATCCCATATTCTCGATAAGTAAATTTTGCTCTTCTTAAAATAGCTAATTTTTCCTGAAGCTACCACTCTAACTACGTTTCCCATATCCAAGGTAGATATATCACCCTCAACTGTACTGGCTACAAGCTTATATTGCGAAATTTCCGCTCTAACATTATCCAGTTCCTTAAAAAGAGTCTCAATTCTTTTTTTAAGCTCTTCTAACACGTACGGTGATGGCGATGACTTTTCTTGCACAACTCTTAGTTCATTACTCAATCGAGCAATGTTTCTAGACAATTCATGTTCTTTTTCTCTAAGTTTCTCTACCTTTTTAATAGTCTTTTCAACAATCGATATCTCTGGATCTACTCTCCTGTTTCCTATTATCAGCTCTTTTAGATACCCTATAAAAACTCCCCACTTTACTCTTTCTACAAGTACAGCATCTTTGTCCACCCTAATAGACTCTATTTCATCTTTTTTTACAACAATAAACTCCTTGCCATAGATATCCCTGTTTCCCACACGCAAACGTAAATTATCTTCAGCAACTCTTGAATTAAGCCATATCTCCCCTAGAAACTTCTTGCCACTCTTTGTTTCCAACAGGTATAAATCTTTAACACTAAAAGCTGCAAGAGCGTTTTTGAAAATGACTAATAATACACCTATAAGTAATAGAAGCAGTAAAAGAAGAGATACTCTCAGGTACCAAAGAATAAGATCTTCCCAGTACTTTGAATTAGTCATATCAAAACTTAAGCTTTCTGTGTAATCTCATTCTTATATAGTTAGCTACCCCGTTAAAAACAAGCGCTATAACCATAAGCAACAATGCAGAGAGGAACAGTACCCTATAAAGAGAAGAACCTAGAGGAGCTTCAGGTAATTCGACAGCTATGTTAGCCGAGATAGTCCTGAAGCCTGTAAATGGAGAAAAATCTAAAATAGGAGTATTTCCTGTAGCCATAAGTACTATCATAGTTTCCCCTACAGCTCTACCAAACCCTAGAATTATACCTGCGAATACTCCTGGCAATGCAGCTGGTAGAACAACTTTAAAAACAGCTTGAATTCTACTAGCACCAAGAGCCATGGCGCCCACTAATATAGATTTAGGAACGTTACTAAAAGCATCTTCTGCAATGGAGAAAATGATAGGAACTATAGTGAAACCAACGGCTAATCCTACTATTAATGCATTCCTCTGATCGTAATAGACACCATTTTCACTTAACCACTCTACGAATCCGCCTTCAAACCATAAATATTCCAAACGTTTGGTCATATGAAAAAGGGGGCCCAAGCTATAAATAAAAACAGCTGCTAAACCAATAGTTTTCCACTTAGAATCAGATGGTAATACTGTAAAAACAAAGTAAAACACTAATATGTAAAAAGGTAAAAGAACGAATATTACCAAAAAAGAAAAAAGGTTTCTCTCAATAAGTGGAGCTAACCACAATGCTGCCAAAAAACCTAGAATAACCGTAGGTATAGAAGCCATAAATTCTACAGCTGGCTTTATCAGATTTATCTGTTTACTATTCATAAATTGAGAAACTAAAAGTGCCGACAGTACAGAAATGGGTACAGCAAAAATGAGCGAGTATACAACGCCCTTCAAAGTACCCATCAACAAAGGTATCAAACTAAGCTTAGGTTCAAAACTGTCGGTTCCTCCAGTAGACTGCCAAACGTATGAGGGAGAATCCATACCCTCGTACCATACCTTACCAAATAGAGACTTTAACGATATCTCTGGATAATCATTTACAAATCTTACCGTATAGATTTCATCTTTCGTAACCCAAAAAAGGTGATCTCCTCTGGGTGTTATAAAAATAGGAGAACTCAGTACGGGAGCTGGACTTTCAAGTAACAGTCTTTCGTTTGTAGAGTAGTAAGCATAAAAGGTTCCATTCCCACACTGTGCCAAAAAAGTTCTATTAATCGGAGACACAGAAAGGTTTATATACTCCTTACATCCCCTACTAAAATTTTTAGCGTTAACAAACCTAACTTCGCTACCTATTTTTGCAGTTATCCAAACCACAGGGGGTTTTCCATCTTCTAACAACACTAAGGCTCTATCACCAACGAGGAAATCAAAAGCAACAGCCCTCGATGACAAAGTATAAGAAAGTAACTTTTCAGATAACAAATTTTCTCTTTCAAAACATGAGAGATAAAATCCCGATATTACACAAATAAATTTCCCGTCTCTACTGATAGCTACATCCACTACATTATGCTCCACTTTAAAGGATGAAAGACGAGGTGAATACGTTATCTCCTCAGTTAAAAAATCCTCTTCTGTCTCCAAATTAACAAAATATAAAGTTTCTTTACTGGATCCTATAAACAGATAACCTTCATCTTCAGGGAGTTTAACTCCTCTTATAAGATCTACTTTTGAAGGTAGCTTAAAAGAGGTTACTTTGTCTATAGAAGGTTCAACAAAACGTTTGCCAAATTTAGTAAATTTCTCTACCCACAATATATCAAATATATCAACGGTAGCATCATCTCTAACCAAAAATAGAACGTAAGTTAAAGGATCAAGGTAGAATGCGTGCAGATCGTTTATAATCTCTGTACTTACCACATCTCCTTCGCGTGCATTTACTATCTTAAATCCATCATTTCCGACCGAAATTAGATAGTTCATATATTCATCAAGCAAGAACACCTCACCTTTCAAAGTCTGTTTGACAGTTGTAATCTTTAAAGTCTCTATCCGAGCAGGTACAAAAATAGGTAACACTTCCCAAAAAAGGAAGAAAAAAATAGAAAGTATAACAAATATAGTTGCTATACCACCTGATTTTATTAACACGGAAAAAACTTTATCTTCTCTTCTCCTGCTTAACATCACGGTTTTACTATATTATTTTATTTTCCCTAACTCTCTAACAGCCACCTTAAAGGGAATAGGCAGATACCCGGCTTGTACTACCAAACTCTGTCCTTCCTTACTAAATATAAATCTGAAGAATTCTTTTATCATCTTATCGACCTGTTTCGTAGGGGGATCGTTGATATAAATGTATAGGAATCTTCCAAGTGGATATTTACCTGACACCACATTGTCGTAGGAAACAGTGTAAGGTTTACCTCCTTTCTCTCTAGCTAGAGCTAACACTTTAACTCCCGAGGTTTTATAACCTATACCGCTATACCCTATGCTAAACTTATCAGCTACAACTGATTGCACCACAGAAGAGGATCCAGGTTGCTCTTTAACTTGATCTTTAAAATCTCCTTTGCAAAGAGCTACCTTTTTAAAAAACGCATAAGTTCCTGACGCTGAGTTCCTACCGTATAGACTTATTCTTCTAGAAGACCAACCTTTTATACTCTCTATATCGCTCCAACTAGAGATATCGTTAGGATACCCGCAGTACCTAGTTTTTGAGAATATCGCATCTACTTCTGGTATAGATAGAGAATCTAGCGGGTTTTCCATATTAACATAAATAGCTAGGCCATCCAATGCTACCTTTACCGCAGTAGGTTTGTATCCAAAAACCTTCTCAAATTTATCTATCTCGCTTCTTTTCATCTTTCTACTCATAGGTCCTAATTGAGCTGTTCCTTCTATAAGTGCAGGAGGAGCAGTAGAAGAACCTTTTCCTTCTATCTCTATCTTTACTCCAGGATGGAACTTTTGAAAACCTTCAGCCCAAAAAGTCATCAGATTGTTAAGTGTATCTGAACCTATTGCTGTAAGAGTTCCAGACACTATACTTTCCGGCTTATAGGAAGGATAAGAAGATATAACATCTTTGTATTGTTGAGCAGTAACAACAGATCCAAATAACACAGTTACAAATATAAAGAAAACTCTTTTTGACATACCATGCCTCCTTGCAAAAATTAAACTTATTAGCAACTAAGCTGGAGGGATCAATTCCCATAAAAACGATTAAGATTCTATTTTAGGATGTCTTACGTCTTTTGCTTCTAAATAAAATATAACATCTTCGGCTATATTAGTAGCATGGTCAGCTATCCGTTCAAGGTTTCTTGCGGCTAGCAAAAGTCCTAGAGCACGTTTTACGCTCTTAGGATCTTCCATCATAAAAGTTATCAGTTCCCTAAAAAGCTGATGATACAGAGCATCCACCTCGTCATCTTTACGCATAACTTCTCTAGCTAAAGTACTATCCTTATCTTCAAGGGATTTTAGAGCGCTTTTGAGCATATTGTACACGATATCGAACATCCTCGGTAAATCCAAATAAGGCTTAAGAGGAGGTTCTTCAGCCAAATCTATAGCTGTTCTAGAAATATTAACACAGCAATCACCGACCCTTTCCAAATCGTTTACTATTTTCATAACAGATACAAGAAATCGTAGATCTATAGCCTTCGGTTCGTATAGCGCCAATACGTTCATGCAGTGATTATCTATCTCTTTTTCCAACCTGTCTATACTTAAATCGTACTCTATCACTTTCTTTGCTAGATCGATCTCCGAGTCAACTATAGCCTTCCGCGTATAGATTATCATCTCTAATACTCCATTTTCCATCGCAAGAAGCTTCTTTCTCAAACTGGTAAGCGCATCATCCAAATGCCTATACAGCATATTTTACCCTTTCCATTGTTACCCCGATTATAAACTTGTAAATCTCATTTGCCAATACAAAAAATCGAAATACACATAGCAAACAGCACGAGATAATTTCCCACTACTTGACCAAAAGATGTATTACCTACAACATAAAAAACCAAAAATAAAAAACTTCTAGAAATATACTATTAATTAGAATTTTTATTAACACAGCAAAAGTCTAGTTATACATACTCAAATAGAAACAGATATTCTACGTACAACCCCAAAAAAGTTTTTCAATTAAAGTATAAGCCTATACTAAATAACCAGTAAAACTTACGGAAAAAACAGGCTAAAAGTCAACAAACCTCTAGTAATTTTTACACTATCCAAAAGGAACTTACAAAAAACCGGTAATTTGTTTATTCTCCACTTTAATGATTTTAAAAAGGATAAAATATAAAAAGTTTTGATATACTTTCTCAAATCCCACAGTTTATCTAGAGGCTAAAAAGATGAAAGGTGAAACGGTAGCGTGTACCATAGTATCAAATAACTATTTAGCTTTAGCAAAAGTACTAGCACAATCTTTCAAACGCTTTCACCCAGATATAGATACTGTAGTCCTTATAGCGGACAAAAAAGATCCAGCTATTCCCTACTCGTTATTTCCTTTCCACACAGTTTTTGCGGAGGAACTGGAGATACCCAATTTTTATAATTTCGCATTTAAATACACCATTTTAGAGTTCAATACTGCTGTAAAACCGTTTTTCATAGAATACCTTCATAAAACTTTAGGAGCAAAAAAAATAATCTATTTTGATCCTGACATACTTGTTACTTCGAGATGCGAAGAACTTCTCAATTACCTTGAGGAGTATGAAATAGTGCTAACTCCTCACATAACAAAACCGCTAGACAACGACTACGTACCCAGTGAACGTTTGATACGCATGGTAGGTGTTTACAACTTGGGCTTCGGAGCATTTAAGATGACTCCCGCCGTAAAGGATTTTATAAAATGGTGGCAAAAGAGACTCTACCTATACTGTTTTCATGATCACCAGCACGGTTTATTCGTAGATCAATCGTGGGCGGATTTTATACCTTGTTTTATAGATAATGTGAAAATAATGCGTGAACCTAACTACAACGTAGCTTACTGGAACTTAACCACACGCGAGATCTCCTTTAAAGAAAATCGGTGGTACGCTGACGGATTACCTCTACGTTTTTTTCATTTTAGCGGCTTTAACGTATTAGATACTACACATATAAGTAAATATCAAACAAGAATTCAACCTCACCAACTTCATCACATAAGACCCTTACTAGAAATGTATTCAAAGCTAGTGGTAGAATCAGGTCACGCCTATTTACGAAATATAAAATACGCCTTCAACTATTTTGAAGACACTACCCTATTTATTCCTCCGATAGCAAGAAGACTACTTGCAAAATTAGATCCTTATGGAAAAAGGTGGTCCAATCCATTCTCCTTAAAAGAAAAAGACTCGTTTCTAGGATACCTATTAAAACCTATAAAACTTAAACAGGGATTGATAAACCATCTGCTCTTAGCACTGTGGGAAACTTTTCCTGGAGTAACAAGAACATTCCCTCGTATATGGGATGAACATCTGCCTGTTTTCAAACAATGGGTGCGCGAAGTAGGACTTGATATGTTTCATATAAACGAAATATTTCTGGAGCTAACAGAAGAAAATAGTATAAACAACAAAATCTCGTTTCTCTCAATTGAGCACGTTCAACCTATAGATATATACGTTTTCTCCAATATAGAAAACATTCTCTCCACTGTAGACTTGACAAACCCTCTGGAATCGCAAGTAGAATGGCTAAACGAGAAGATATACGCTAAAGATAATAAAAAATATATAACGAGATTGGCACTCCTACTATATATGGGTAGAGGTGATATACAACAAGCTTTTCCAGATATATTTGGAACCGATTATGAAGGTTTTCTTAAATGGTTTATAGTATCCGGTAAGCTTGAATATGGACTAAGCGAAAAATTTCTACATCCTATCCTCGAGGCGTTGGGAGACGAAGAGTTTATTGCTCAACGTGAAAATATAATCAAAGAAACTGCTAAAAAATACGAGATCAAACCCATAAAGTTTCTTCCGAGATTAGAACCTGTTCACTTAACTAAATATTCTGAATATATATCAGAAAAAGTAGAAACCAAGGGAGTATCTATAAAACCTCAACCCTTAACCCACGCTCCGTTTGGTATAAATTTAGCAGGACATTTCATTTTAGACACAGGTACAGGGGTAATAGCGCGTTCAGTAAAAAATACCATAAAAGAGCTGCAATTCCCTCTTTCTCTAGTTCCATTAGATATAGATTTACTAGGAAGCGATTTAGAAGGAAGAAGACTTTTTAGCGACGGTATATGCTACCCTATATCTATTTTAGTAAGCAATGCAGATGAGATTCCGTGGGTACTTAGTAATCTACCTGCATCTGTTTTGGTAGACAGCTACAAAATAGCTTTTTGGGCGTGGGAGCTAGCCCACTTTCCGATAAAATTCACCGACAGATTCGCTAAAATAGACGAAATATGGACTTTTTCCAACTTTTGTAAATCCTCTTTCGAAACTGTATCACCAGTACCAGTTAAAACCATGCCAGTTGTTATACCGCCTCCTAAAGCGACTGCTAACAGAGACAAACTAGGTATGGAGAAGGATCGGTTCTATTTCTTCTTTGCCTTTGATATACGCAGCGTACCTGATAGGAAAAATCCTGAAGCTGCTATAGAAGCCGTTAAAAAACTTACCAAAAAAACCCAGAAGAAAGTCGGCCTATTTCTTAAAATAACCCGTGCAACGGAGAACTTAGACAGAGTTGCAGAAATACGTAAACTTGCTTCAGATACACACGTTATAATATATACTCAACCAACCACAAGAGAAGAAGTTGAAACAATGATAGCCTCGAGTGACGCTATACTTTCTCTCCATAGATCGGAAGGATTAGGCATAATCCCTATAGAAGGTATGATGTTGGGAAAACCGGTTATAGCAACCAACTATGGGGGTGTTACCGAGTATCTCACCAGCGATACCGGATTCCCTGTAGCTTACAAACTAAAATCTATAGATAGAGAGCTCTCTCCTTATCCAAAAGGTGCAGTGTGGGCAGAAGCGGATATAGATGACGCCGTTGAGAAAATGAAATTTGTAGTAGAAAATAGTTCACGCAGCAAAGAGATAGCGTTGGAAGGGAAAAGATTTGTACTAGAATATTTCGGTCTGGAAAAAGCTCTTGCTATTTACAAAAAAGAGCTCTACGCTATAGCTGATAAGATAGGGGTAAAAGTATGAAAATACTAATAAAATATCTCTTTTTGTTTATACCTCTTATATTAAACGCTGAGGGAGTAAAAGTCATACTCCAAGAGGACGGTTTGTACAAAGTAAGTTATAAAGATTTACACACTTACTTTAAAGACAATCTAACTCCCACAATAACTATCCAAGGTAAAGAAGTAGCCTACACAATTTTAGGAGATAATGACAGAGAACTTGAGAATGGAGAAGATTTAGTGTTTGTGGGTAAGATGCTACGTGGCAAACACTCCTACTACAACGAATATAGCTACTATAACGCTGCTTTTATAAAAAATAGCAAAAAACCTACTAACTTTAAAAGCATCTCTCTGACACCTAGCAACAACAAAAGCGTATGGATATTAAGATTGCACTATGAGAACGATAAAATCTTTCTCAGATACCCTTATAAAACTGAACGTGACCAAGAGATGTGGTTTTGGGAAAAATTAACACCACTAGATAAAAGTTTCTCAATAAAATTACCTGTAGAACTTGGAAAATTTACAGTTGCTGACGATCTAAAAATGGTGCTTAAACTCTCTTTTATAGGTTGGTCCACTTCACCTGGAGTAAAACCTGGAGAACCTCAGCACATAGTAAATGTTTTCTTTAACGGTCGATCCCTAGGACAAGTAAAGTGGAACGGAAACAGAGAAACTATAGAGCAAACCTTTGAGCTACATCTAAAAGATATAAAAGATTCAAACAACCTTCAACTAGAGGTACCAAAAAGATATACAGACAAAGGAACTCTTATACCAGACGTAGTAATTTTTAATTGGGCTGAATTGATAATTCCAATAACAAGTGTAAAAAGTGGCAAGATAGTTCTTGAAGCGACAGAAGACGATCCCTCATTATCTATAGAAGCCAACGGTGAATATCTTATATCTCATGAGGATAAGGGTATATCCAATTTGATCAATTGCCCATGTACTTTATCAATAAAAGCTAATAAAGGGGACAGAATATTTGTATTTCGCAAAGATAAATTGTTATCTCCGATAGAGATAAGAACTCTAAAAGGAAACAAAGCTTTAGATACAACTCCAGCAGACTATTTGATGATAACTCATCCAAAAATTGCTCGAGGATTGGATAAATTGGCAGCTTTTCATGAAAGTAAAGGGTTGAAGGTAAAAGTTATAGACGTAGAAGCAATTTACGATGCCTTTTCATACGGAACTACAGATCCGGAGGCTATAGCGAAGTTCGTCAGATTTGCCTACAAGAAATGGAAGAAAAAACCTCGTTTTCTTCTTTTGGCTGGGGATGCAAGCTGGGATCCAAAAAATGAACACCCAGATATAACAAATTACCCAGCTAGTACTTATAGACCTGATCATTTTGTATATTTCGACATAACCCCCGCGCAGCCATACTCAGAAAGTATGAATAGAAACTTAGTACCTACATGGAATTACGCGACGTATGACGGACATGCAGCAGGAGACAATTACTTTGCAGATGTAAATAACGATGGTAAACCAGAGTTAGCTGTCGGTAGGTTTCCAGCGGCTAACTTAAAAGAACTAGCATCTATGGTAGAAAAAACTATAAAGTGGGTAGAACATTTATCAGATAGTTATTTGTGGAAACGCAAAGTTTTGTGGATAGCAAGCGAAGATAGATGGATGCAAAACTCAACCTTACATGTATACAAAAATGCTACCAGATACGGTTTCTTCGGACCTTTACTCTTTCCTAGTTCGCAGAACAAAACTATGCCTGAAGATAAGCAACGTATATTTGAAAACTGGAACAAAGGGGCATTTTCGGTATTCTTTTTCGGCCACGGAGGTAGATTCATATGGAGAACAGGACCTCCAGACTGGAAAAAACATGTAGACCTTTTCACAGTAAAAGATGTGGAAAAACTTGTCGCCACTACAAAGTTACCTATAGTTGTTGCTATGACTTGCTTTTCCGCACCATTTGATCACCCGTCAGCCGATTCTATAGGAGAAAAACTCTTAAGAGAAAAAATGAAAGGTGCAATAGGAGTAATAGCCGCATCTTGGAGAATTGCACCGTCTACCCATGTTAGCTCCAAAATATACGAAAACCTAGCATTTTCACAAACTTTAGGAGAAGCTGTGAAAAACGTAAAAAGAACGATAAACGATAAACAATTTATAGAGATCTTCAACCTCCTGGGAGATCCGGCTTTACCTATCCCTAAAATCCAAAGGAACGTATCGGTAGAATTGAACGGCAAGAAAGTAAAAATTTTCTATCCAAGCGACACCAGATCTGTAAATGTAATATGGATAAAAAATAACTCCTATAAAAAAGAACAACTTTTACCTAAAACTCCTTACCTAGAACTACACATACCTGAACTAGCAGAAAAAATAATAGTTTACGGTATAAGAAAAAATGGATATGAACTATTCGGATATAGAGAATTAAAATCTGGAGGCTAAATATGAAAAAGGTCTTAGCAGCTATCATGATACTATTTACCTCACTAATAGCGTTATCAGACGATTCGAAAGAAGGTAGTAAAGATAAAGCAAAAAAGAACAAATGTAAAATAGAGAATAAAATCAAATGGACAACAGCAAGCGAGTTTAACAACTTCGGTTTTAACGTATATAGAAGTACCAATAAGGATGGCCCCTTTGAAAAAATAAATAAAGAACCTATAAAAGGAGCTGGAACAACTGATGTAGAACACAGTTACGAATTTATAGACAAAAATATAGAACCTGAAACAGTCTATTATTACTACATAGAATCTATTTCATTGGAGGGTAAAAGAGAGAAATTCTCTCCCGTAATAGCATCTAAACCAAAAAGCTGCAATGGACAACCTGCAGAAAAAAATAAAGAAAACGACAAACAAAAAGATAAAACAAAAGATGAAAAACAACAAAAATAAAAAATTTAACTATACACAAACTCTCTAGTTAAGATGTAAAGAAACGCAAACTGTTCGTAGATATTAACATTTACTTTTTATACAATAAACAAGAACGAATTCTACCAAACTTATTCTTGGAAAAAACTTTTTAATTCAATACGCAAACGTGTCTATTACTACTGATCATCAACATTTATGACTATGCCTCCAACAAAATTATCTTTTACTTTAACATCTTTTACATACTTTTGATTGTTATAATCCACGCTCAGCTTATATTCACCTGGCACAACGTCTCCAAATCTGAAATACCCAAATTTATCTGTGAAAGTATCTTGCACTATCTTGTCATTTAAGACAAGGGATACTTTTATATTTTCCATCGCTTCTCCTTCTTTGAGCACTCTGCCGACAATACCGTAGACTCTTTCGCATACAAATTCTACGTAGCTATTAGACCCTTTTTCAACCTGAACATAAAAATATTTCTTTATTAGCCTCACGTTAACTGGTATAGTTTCTTCATCAAGTTCTACAAGATAAACCCCAGGATCCAATTGATAAATTTGAAAAGAGCCATCTTCCCTAGTAAGAGCATGATAGCGGGACGACACAGTTATTCTAACATTTTCCAAACCAACTAATTTTCCGTTTTCTTTAACTACAACTCTACCAGTTATTGAAGACTTCAGCCTAATTGGGGAAGCAACTTCAAACGGAGCAACTTTTTTGCCGAAGAACGAAAGACCAAATGATAAACTACTAGCTACGCTCCATTTTCCATTGTTAAAAGTAGCACTCAAAGACGCTATTACTCCCGGTGTAGGGTAGAAACGAAGATAGGAAGTCAAGTATTTCCCATTACCAAAACCAAACCTAACAGAATAATTGGTACGCCACTTATCAAAATTACCTACTACACCAATCAAAAACCTATCTCCAAAATCGCTTTTTAAATAGCTAGCATCCAAGCCAAACCTTTTTAAATTCAACGAGTAATTAACATTAAGCTCATCCAAATAGGAAACTCTAAGAGAGTGAGCCCTATGATATAAGGTCAAATAGGTAGCATATTCACCCTCGATAGGAGTATAAAGCAACGAATACCCCTTACCAAATAAACGTACAAAAGGTTTAAACCCTATACCTCCATCGATTTTTGTATACCCCTTCAACCCAGTTTCAAAATTATTAAAAAAAACACTAGAGTAAAAAGAAAAATTCTCTTCTTCACCATTATGTAAGTAATGGCCGTTAAGCCTAAATCTTTTATAATGATACAGTGACTGAAAAAAGTATCCTTTTCTCTCACCTATTTTCCCTTTTCCTGAGATAAAAAATCCTCTAAAAGGCTCAATAGTTGCTCCTACAGTAGCTTCTGACTTCCTATCTAGATAAACAACTTCTGTTTCCAGCGTAACTTTATCTGACATACCGTATCTTAAAGCAAGATTAGCGGTAGGTTCAGAACTCTCTTTTCTACGATCACCTCTTACAACTCTTAGCAACTCATCACCTTCGACTCCACCCCCTAAAGAAACCAGATATTCACCTTTTTTAAGAGTATACTGCGAAGCACTAAGTGTAACTTTTTCTATCTTAATAGGAACTGCAGGATTGTAGGGATCAAATATCGCTATTTCGGCATCTAAAACTGACCAAAAAGGTAATTCTATATTGTCTATTGTATAGGTAGAGTCTATACGTGCCACCGTTCTACCTATCACTCTTTTTCCAACTCTCAAAACTACTATAGATCCTGGAGGTGCTTTACCTCTTAAAGTTTGATACCTACGATACAAACTAGACGCTACAGGCAAATAGTCAGGCTCGAGTAAAAAGAAATCGGTTGGTAAGTTGGTTTTAACAAATCTAACACCTGTAAAGTTAGATACCTTTAGCAGAGGATCAGTGGTAAGAGGACCGTTTCCTACCCAAAAAAACTTTCCTTTCATAATTTTGATCCACGAGAGAAACACTCTGGATAGATTTCTACTATCCCCAAAATTGCCACGTAGTAAAAAAGCTCCTCCTAATACCCTACCTCTCACTTCTAAATTCGCCGATCGATAAGATTGGTTCTGAAACCCTACAGATGCAAGAATATAACTCAACTGGTTTTTTCTAGGTACAACATCTGGTTTTATATCGGGCTTCTTCAAAGGTTTACATTTTCTCCAAGGAGGATAAAAAAAGATACTACTTTCTTCCTCATCGTATCTCCATTTTATATGCATTTTGTCACTAAAAAGAGAAAGAGGTATATAACCAGTACCGTCCAAATATTGCATCTCCTCCTTACCGAAATAGACGTCACCTATAGCAGTTAGCACCTTGTATCTCTTCTCTTCTATCAGATAACTAACACCACACTCTAGAATATTTAACACTCGGGCAAACGGTATAAGTAGATCGTCCTTACTTTGAAAAACTCTTATAGTAGCTGCTTCCTTGTTTCTAACGTATATTCCAACCCCTGACCATCCTTCTAAGGACAATATATTAAGGGCATCTAACGCGACACAAGAAAAGAAAATAAAGAAAAGAAAGCGAACGATAATCATTTACAATCAAAAAACTTTTTACCGACCACCTCCCCCGTATAGATCGATACTACTTCAACAACGAGTAGCTTATTACAATCGCTATTTATCTCTCTCTTTATAACTTTCTTTTTAGCAGGAAATACTTTACCTAACTTGATAATGTTTTTATCAGACAACTTCGGTTCTTCGGTTGAAGAATCATCTGTGAAATAGTAATAAGCTTGACCTGCAAAATGGTATTGGCCTTTATTAAAGATAGCTATCTCCAAAGTTTCATCTTCGTATTTAATATCAACTTCAACTTTGTCAACAGGATTACCCACTTGCAAATAGAGTTGGGATCGTATACTAAAGAATATTTGGTTATCCCCCGATCTGATAGGAACCTCCCTAAAGGTTATAAGAGCTCTATATTCACCGTCACGCAAAGGTTCAGGAGGTGCTACCATAACTCGTATAACTTTCTTAGATTTCGGTTTTAAATAAAAAGTAGCGGGGTTAACAAAAACCCATGGAGCTATTGAGTTTTCATCTGGAGCAATTTCTACCAAATTACCGTTCTTTACATCAAAGTGACTTACCTCTACTTTTACTTTCATATCTCTATCGCTCAAATTTATAAGAGTATACTTACCTGATGTCTCTTTTGATCCCGAATCAACGTGTAAAACCAAATTAATAGGTGCTATTGCAACTACAGGAGGAGGAAGGTTTTGAGCAGACAGAAATTCACTGACTAAAATCAAAAATAAAAGGTGTACTACTGCTATATAAACCTGCATAGCCAAGATTATCTATATAAATTTTCAAAGAAACTCTGAGCTCAATAAAACGCTTATCTAAACAGCTACACTGCGTTTCTATTATCTCTGCTTCTATGTATCCCTTAACGTTCCTTAACAAAACTTTTTTACCTTCCTCAGGATAAACTACGTAACATGAAGCTTTACAAATCTCTTTTTTTAAATCTAGAACAACAGAAAAATTCCTATAAATAGCTTTATTTAAAGCCGATCCAAGCAACTCTATAGGATACACCCCTTCTCCCTCATAGTAAGGTATTATTTCCTCAACCTTAACAGGGGCCAATCTTACTTCTTCACCCTCCAGACAACAACACAGAAAAAATAAAATACAGGTAGTGGCTCTTTTAAGGCCACTACCCACACCTATACCCATCCTAACTTAAGGGGTAGTCTGCGCGACTAGCTGGAATCCATTACTAGTAAACGACCCTGGTCCTGTAACGTTCGAGAAATCTACAACAATCCTACCAGCCCCTATCTCAGGGGTAGTCAAAGACAATGTAACTGAAGGATTAAAATTTACAGAAGCAGAACATGTAGTTGTATCGCAATCGGTATCGTTAACAAAACCACCACCACCTGTCTCATCCAAACTTATTCCTATCTCAGTTAAGTTTATGCTACCAGTTCCAGTACCAGGTGTAAATTCCCCTGTATTAATTGGAGAATGTTGAAAAGTCATAGTACCATTAGTATCGTTAGTAAGACCCCTTAGAGCCCAAAAGTTTTGAAATATTATCTCGGCAGGTGTTGAACCTATACCACTAGGCTCCGGTAAACCATCCACCAAGGCATCACCCACGTTTGAACCACTATTAACTGTAAATGCAACTACATCACCTTCATTATATGGATTAGGACTTAGAAAATAAGAAGCATCGATATTTACAGTAATAGGCGAGTTATAGTAAAGTATCAGAACTTCTGGAAAATTTATCGTTATCTCAACGTTAGCAGTTAAAGGACCTAACTGAGCATACGCACCCGGTACTAGCGCCAATGCTATCACAAATATTACAAACTTTAATTTTCTCATAATTCACCTCCTTCTCACTTTATCCAAAATTATACCATAAAAAGCAATATGTGATTATTCACTAGCAAATTGCAAGCAAAATAAGCGGTATCGCAAATAGAAGGTGAGTGTACTTTACTTTAGTAGGTACAAAAACAGTTAAAAATAGTAAAGTAAGAAATCTATATCTAGTTTTCACGTGAAGTATAGAAAAAACAAATACGGTATAAAAAACAAAAGATAGAAGGAAACAAATAAACGGAACCTCTCTTTTTTTACACGCTTCGTACATCCCAGAGGGGATTAACATTAAGACAAAAAGGTAATATAAGGACGATAAAATAGAAAGTAAACTTCCTAAAGATTTGTTTAGCGATACCCATCCATAACCGAGACTCCAAATTCTTCCTTCTGGGAGCATGTCACATAAAAACGAGCAATAATCCAGTAATCGCATATACTGCTTTTTTATATGGTAGATCGGATCAAACGATCCTTCGGTTATATACTCTACAACCTTATTAAGAGGAACCAAGTACCAATCTCTAACAGAGGAAGCTCTCTGCAGAGTAAAGGAAAATTTTTCTCCTATATTATCGTCTTCAAAATTACCTGTAGCTTTATCGGTAATACCTACCCATAGATTAAAAGGAGCCGAAGCAGCAATAAACGGCTCTTTAAAAAAGTAGAGATTTAAAAACAACACAACGCATAAGCCAGCAAAAAAAGATAAAAAACTAATAAAATTTTTCAACCCGCGTTTTTTTAAAAAAGTTAAAAAGAAATAAAGAGTCAAAAAAGGAGTAGCGATTTCTTTTATTCCTCCCGCCAACCCCATAAAAAAAGGTCCAAGCACAACGTTTTTCCTAAAAAAATATAGGTGTAAAGAGAAAACGAACAAAAATAGGTAGATAACCTCTGGCCAGAAAGAAAAAGCAAAAAATAAAAACTCAGGTGTAGCTAAAGCGATAAGAGAAGCTATTTGTGCTCTTTTTTTTTCTATACCAGAAGATAAAAGCATAACGTAGAGTAAATAGATCGAGTAAAAAAACAAAAGGAGTTGAAAATAGAATATATAACTTTCCAATCCTAGTTTTACAAAAAGAGAAAGAAACAGGGGATACAAGATAGGCCATAAAGGAAGCAGATCGGGATCTCTACCGGCAGCTATATCTCTAGCAACTGTTATATAGTAGTTCTCATCTCCCCATAAAATCCTGTCGTTCGAGGAAAAAGCAAAAAAAACAATCCACAATGCAATCCAACTACGTAAAAAATATAAAATATACGTGGTTTTATAAGAGGTTTCCTTATGGGAATAATCGTTACAGGAATGCATAGATCTGGTACTTCGCTATTAACAAGTATACTTTATAAAGCTGGAATCTCTCCTGGAGAAGATGCTCAGTTTTTCTCTCCACGCCCAGATAACCCAAAAGGTTACTACGAACGAAAAGATGTATGGGAGATCAACGAAAAAATATTAAAAGCAGCTCAATCTAAATGGTACGATATACTCCACTTCGACCCAGAAAAGATCGAAATACCTAAAGAAACAAAAAAAGAGATAGAAAAGGTGGTCAACAAACTCAATCCTTCACCTTGGGCTATAAAAGATCCTAGATTTTCAGTAACCTTATCTATTTGGAAAGAGTTCATTGAGTCTCCAACGGTAATATGGTGTATAAGAAATCCGCTAGAAGTAGCAATATCTCTAAATAAAAGGGATAGATTCCCTATTCAATTCTCTTTAGCCCTTTGGCATATTTACAACCTTTACCTGGCAGAAACGATAGAACCAGAGAAGACTATAATAGTGGATTATCTCCAAATGATAACAGCTCCCGAGGAAACTATAACGTCTCTTTTAGAACATATAAAATCTATAGAAGGAACAGATATACAAGAACCCAAACTAAGCGAAATAGTAGATAAAACTCTTTACAGAAGCAAGATATTAAAAAAGCGCTTAAATAGGCTTATTAGTAAAAATCTGAAACATTCGTGGGAATCACTATCGTGCAACACCTTAAAGCGCTTTCCCAACCCTGAACTATCAAAACTCTCCTTTTCTGAAGAGCTAATCTTATCAGAATTCCCCTACTTTGTTAGAAAAATAGAAGAGTTAAGTGAAAAGATTAGTGAGCAACACAAAAGCTACTACACTTTATACAAACTTTACAAGAATCAAGAAAAAGTCAATGAGGAGCTTACAAATAGTATAGAAAACTACATAGCCCAGATAAAAAGAGATTACAAGCTCAACGAGGAACTTATGAATTTAATAAAAGAAAAAGATAAACAACTAGTAGAATTAACTAAACAACTCGAAAAAAAGTCTAAAGAAAGCAGCTCTCTTTTATCTATTATAGATAGCAAAAACAAAGAGATAGAAACTCTTCTAGCCAATATAAAGGAATCTCACACCCATTACAAAAATTTGCTTAATTTTTACAAGCTTCTAGAGGACAAAAACACCAAATTTTGGGAAGACTACAGCAAGCTTATGGAGTACACAAGTTTAAAAGATAAAGAGATAGAAAAATTACTAAACAAATTAAAGGAGATATATTCTACTCTTCCTGCAGAATTTGCCAAATTTTTTGATTAATCTTAGAAAATTGTGTCAAGTAATCATCTATAGGCAAACGGAATCTAGATAGATCGAACCTCCTTGAAGGCAATCTATCTAGCAAGTTAGCAATTTGAGCTATAGGTGTTTGAATCGATATAGCGTCGAAACCAGCCTCAATAGAGTGCAAAGCCAGATCACTTACTTCTCCAAAGTCTAGCAAAGCTTTCATAGTAAAATCGTCTGTTATTACAAATCCATTGTAAAACTCGCGTAAAAATTTAACCACTTTGTTAGACAACGTCGCAGGCTTATTATCTATGGCTGGGTAAATGGAGTGAGCTACCATAACAAAATCCATATGTTCAGATAACTGGCAAAACGGTTCTATTTCCAAGCGTATTTGTTGCATATTTACGTCCACCACGCTTTTTTTTACATGAGTATCTTCCGATGCGTAGCCGAGTCCTGGGAAATGTTTACCGCAACACAATATACCCTCTTCCTTTAAGCCTTTTATGAAATTTAAGCCTCTAGAAACAACTTCTTTACAATCTCCACCTAAATACCTTTCATCCAGAGCGTTATTTTTCTTACCGTGATCTATATCCAAAACAGGTGCTAAATTAACGTCTACACTCAAAGTTCGCAAAAACTTTCCTAAACTTCTCGCATATATGTAGCTCCAGTTGGGTTGTAATTTACGTAATTCTTGAGCTCCTACTATTTTGACATTAAAAAACTTAGCAAACCTAAAAACTTTTCCTCCTTCAGCATCTACAAATATCAAGCTATTCGAAAGCGCTTTTATTTTTCGAGTTAAATAGATAAATCTCTCGACCGTGGAAATGTTTCTAGAGAATACTATAACCCCAAACGGTTTATATTCTCTTAGAAGTTCTTCTTCTTCATCTGTCAGTTGATCAGATTCTATACCAACTATAATAGGCTTACTTTCCATATATTCTATCTTTCAATACAGCGAGTATATTCAAAGCAGCTAATGGAGTTAAACTATTTATATCCAATTTATCTATTATTTGAACTACTACTTCTTCAGTAGTTTTGGTAAAAGGTAGTTTTCTCATTTTTACCCTTTTCCATTCGTTACCGTTTGAAGAGACAACTCGCACCGATAATTCTCTTTCTATATCTTCTAAAATTTCATACGCTCTATTTATCACTTCAGAAGGAATACCAGCTAAAGAAGCTACGTATATTCCGTAAGATTTGTCAGATTCTCCTCTCTCTATTTTATGAAGAAAGACGATCTCCTTTTCTTTTTCCTCCACTTTAACGTGCAAATTAAAAGCTTTAGGGAGTTTTTTCCCCAATTTAGTTAATTCGTGATAGTGGGTTGCGAAAAGTACAAAGGGAACTCCTTCTTTACCGCTGTGTAGATACTCTACTATAGCCCAAGCTATAGATATGCCATCGTACGTAGAAGTGCCCCTACCAACCTCGTCCAAAATAACAAGACTTTTATCGGTAGAATGTTTAAGTATAGTCGCAGTTTCAAGCATTTCCACAAGAAAAGTCGACTCACCACCAGAAAGGTTATCTCCAGCACCTACGCGGGTAAAAATTCTATCTATCAAAGGAATCTTAGCCCTCTTAGCAGGAATAAAAGAACCCAAATGTGCCATGAGAGTTATAAGTGCCACCTGTCTTAGATAAGTAGACTTACCTCCCATATTAGGACCTGTCAAAATAGCTATCCGCTCATCTTTAGAAAAATGTAAATCGTTAGGTATAAACGTATCACTTAACTTTTCCACAACCGGATGTCTGCCGCCGACTATAACAAAATCACTGTACTCACCTACCTCTGGACGAACGTAGTTATTTCTTACAGCTGCTTCAGCAAACGCGGTAAAACAATCGAGTTGAGCAATAAATTTTGCAGCTTCCTCTATTGTTTCTTTATACTCACCCACCTTTACTACAATTTCATCAAATATTGTCATCTCTATACGTTTTGCTTTCTCTTCAGCGTACAGAATCTCCTCTTCGATCTTCTTAAGCTCAGGTGTAACAAAACGCTCAGCGTTACTCAAAGTTTGTTTGCGTATATACTCTTCAGGCACTAGATGAAGGTTAGGCTTTGTAACCTCTATATAAAACCCTAACATTCTGTTGTATCTAACTTTAAGGGAAGATATCCCGGTCCTTTCACGTTCTCTAGTCTCAAAATCCTTAACAACGCTTCGTGCATCTTTAGCTACCTTCCTTAGTCTATCCAGTTCTTCATTCACTCCTTCTCTTATAAAATAACCGCTCTCTACATAAGAAGCATCGGAAACAATCTTAGAAAATATGTAATCTTTCAAATCATTACCTTTCTCTATTCTTTCCAGTTTGAATCTTCTAAGAAAAAAATCTGGCAATCTATCAAACAACTGAAAAACAATATCGAAAGTTTCAGCCAAACTCAATAGATCTTTGGGAGTAGCCCTATGCAAAGAAACTCTTGTAAATATACGTTCTACGTCACTAGCAATTCTCATACGATCCCTTATCTCGTTGCGTAACAAGTGTTCACTGTAAAAGAACTCTACACAATCCAACCTCTCACCTATCTCTTTTAGATCTCTACTAGGAAAACGTAACCAATTACGTAACAACCTACCACCAATAGCAGTTTTAGTAAAATCCAAAACCTCTAAAAGGGTTTTACCTCTTCGACCAACCAGAGATTGGAAAATCTCCAAATTACGTAAAGTTGTATAATCAACTACCACATAATTGTTGCTACTATCCATTTTGGGAAATTTAAGGTATGAAATAGATGCACGCTGAGTATCTTCTAAATAGAGAATCAAAGCTGCCAACCCTATTACAAGACCGTGGTGTTCATCCTCTATAACAGCCTTTAATGAGACAACACCAAAACTATCTTTAACTTTAGACGCAGCTAGATCTTTGTCCAGTAACCAACTTTTGCTTGGATAGGTAATACAAACACCTCTTCTGGATAACCATTGCTCAAGAGAATTCAGTGACTCAAGAAGCAACGCTTCGGACGGAAGAGTTATATCAAGTATATCTTTAAGCTCATCCAAAGTAAGAGAAGATTTTATATAGATATCTCCTGTGGCAGCATCGCATCTTATAAGAAAAAAAAGGTTGTCATACCTACCAATAACAGCCAAATAATTACTATCATTTGCACTATCCAAATCTATATCTGTGAGTGTTCCAGGAGTTAATATACGTACCACTTCTCTCCTAACGAGACCTCTAGATTTTTTAGGATCCTCTACTTGATCACATATAACAGCTTTATATCCCGCTTTAAGCACTTTAGAAACGTAAGAATTCAGAGAGTGATAAGGAACACCGCACATGGGAGCTTCGTAAGCTGTACCTTTGTGACGTGCGGTTAAAGTAACCTCCATAATAGGAGCTGCTATCTCTGCGTCTTCAAAAAACAACTCATAAAAATCTCCCATCCTGTAGAAAAGCAGTCCATCTGGATACTCTCTCTTGAGAGATCTGTAATGCTCCAACATAGGAGGATACTTGACATTAGAACCCATAACAATAAGTATAAGATAGTAAAGAATGGAATATAAATACATTTTGGCAATAGATGCAGCAAGTAAAAAAGGAGGAATTGCAGTAGGTACCTTGAAAAAACCTGATTCCCTTTTTGTTGCACCTTTTCCTCAATCCAGAACTTCCGGAGAAATAATAACTTTAATAGACTCTCTGTTACTAAAAGCAAAAAAAACTTTAGAAGATATAGATGAAATAGTAGTAATAAGAGGACCAGGTAGTTTCACAGGTATAAGGGTAGGATTAGCTACAGCTATGGGATTACATTACTCAACGGGGAAAAAAGTAGGTACACTAACAACTTTAGAAGCTATAGCTGCAACTTTCCCAAATCCTACAAAAAATATAACAGCTCTATTGGACGCTTTGCGTAACGAATGGTACACTCAAACTTTTAGCTGCACCTTAGAAGATATAACACCTCCTAAGATAAAAAAGCTAGATAGTATAGAAGAAGATACTCATCTAGTTTCTGAAACCCCTATAGAGACGCTAGAAAAGCAGCTGTACGTGTATAATAAAATACTCATATCTTACCTGTTTACCAATACCCATCTGTATAAAAAAGTAAAATGGGGTCAAGAGTGGCTTACAAAACCTCTCTACTTACGTCCTCCACCAATAAACAAATAAAGAGGATAGATTAAATGTTTAGAAAAATACTCTTTGTAACAGCGGGAGAGAGCCACGGGAAAGGTATAACCTGCATAATATCCGGGTTTCCTGCAGGTCTAAAGGTGGACTTTGAGCTCTTAGAGAAAGATATGTACAAAAGAAGGGTAGGCTATGGCAGAGGACGCAGAGCAACATCTATAGAAAAAGACAAAATAGAGATCCTAGGAGGGGTACGTGATGGTAAAACTTTAGGATCCCCTATATCTATATGGATAGAAAATAAAGATTTTGCCAAATGGAAAAGTATTATGGGAGTTTACAAAATAGATAAAACTTTAGCTGACAAAAGATCGATAACGGTACCCAGGCCAGGGCATGTAGATTTTGCTGGAGGAGTAAAGTTCTTATACAAAGATCTACGCAACGCCCTAGAAAGAGCATCAGCTCGTGAAACTGTAGCAAGAGTAGCAGCAGGAGCATTTGCTAAAATGCTGTTAAGAGAGTTCGGAATAGAACTAAAAAGTGCTGTATTGCAAGTAGGATCGATAGGAAAAGAAAGAGAAATACCAACATGGGAAGAAATACAAAGTGTAGATGATTTTTCACCTTTAAGAGCTATTGACAAAAGTGAAGAGCAAAAGATGATAGAGCTGATAGATAAAACTAGAAAATCAGGTGATACTCTCGGAGGTAGAGTATGCGCTATAGCACACGGAGTACCTATAGGCTTAGGAAGTCATACACAATGGAACGAAAAATTGGATGCTAGAATAGCAGCAGCAGTTTTCTCTATCCAAGCTATAAAAGCGGTAGAGATAGGAAACGGTGTTAAGGGAGCCTCACTTAGAGGAAGCGAGTTTCACGATTTCTTTAAAATAGAAAATGGAAAACCAAGAAGAATCCGTAACAACGCTGGAGGCATAGAGGGAGGAGTATCAAACGGAGAAGATATAATAGTAACCGCATATATGAAACCTATAGCAACACTTGTGAATCCTGGAGATTCTATTACAATACCGGTTAAGGAAGTAACAAAACCAAAGTACGAAAGAAGCGATACCACAGCTATCTCTGCTTGTGCAACTATAGTAGAAGCCACCCTAGCTCTAGTTATAGCAGATGCTTTTATTGAAAAAATAGGAGGAGATTCCCTTCAAGAGATGAAACTACATTACAAAACAACAAAACAGCTTCAAAGAAATTTCCTAGAAAGCTAAGATATGCTCATAACAATGATCGATAACTCTACCTGGGGTCTTATAACAGAAAAAAGATTTTTTGACGCAACAAACGTTTCACCATTAAAGCTAAAAGACGGTAACAAAAACTATACAAAGTAGCCTATCTATCTAAACAAACATTTCAGAAAAGCAAAATATATACTTCAGAGAAATACAACTATAAAACAAAGACCACCAATTACAAACCAACCTCTACCCACGCGAACTAGAGATAAAATAGTAGCAACGCTCAATCTTTATCTAAATCTTAAGCGTAAGTACTAGACAACCAATATACCCTATAAAGTATAAAAACACTTCTTTTAAATACTATTCTCCGATCACAGTAAATATAACTTTTCTAGTACGAGGCTTATTATCGAAATCGATCAAAACAACCTGCTGCCAAGTACCCAGATCAGGTTTCCCACCGCTTATAGGCACAGAAATAGAAGGGCCCATAAGAGCAGCACGAACATGAGAATATCCGTTACCATCGCCCCATCTAAGGTTATGTTTATACTCTATGTCGCTCGGGATCATCCTCTCTACGGCTTCCTTTAAATCTTCAAGAACACCACTCTCGTATTCTATGGTAGTAACAGAAGCTGTAGAACCTGGAACAAAAACTGTGACTATACCATCCACTACCCCAGAGTCTTTTACAAATCTAGAAAGATCCGAAGTTATATCAACTATATCGGTAGCAGCTGTTGTAGAATACGTAGTTCTATAATGAAACACTTTCATCTTTTCCCTCCTGTAATACCCAAACCACTGTTATATAAATTACAATCTATAAAAATCTATCCTTACCAAAAACGTGAAAAAAGTTTTATCAAAATCTGCGAACCACTCAAGTCTCCCTCTGTCTCTTATAAACCAAAACCCTATATCTAATACAGTACCGTTCAACAAAATCATAACACGCCTTTTAGTGTATATATCAACAATCTACTTTTACCCATCATTCACTCACCTAAGGTTCAAAGAAGTTATACACCTTAGATTACACCTAATTATTATCACTTCATTTACAAGGCTAACAGTCAATTAAAACGTATCTGCCCACATCTGTAAGCTTCCTAGTATACTTTGTCTATGGCTCCGTATTCTTTGCATATACCAATCCAAATAGTTAAACACTTTATACACAGTTTTGGTTAAAAAAAGAAAATAAAACTACCCTTTTATCTCTCCAAAAGTGAGTATAAACAAAGAGCATATTATAACTACCCAGACAAGTAAATCTTGTCCACAGCGTAAAAACAAATTGAAACGTTATTAATCAAAAGATCTAAATGCTTTATCTGACTGGGTTTATCTATTTAAGTAGTAT
>JALWYX010000044.1 GCA_027078415.1 Thermoanaerobaculia bacterium | reverse complement strand
AAAGTATCAAAAAGATGCGTAAATAATATCTTAAAGAGAATAGAAAATCTAAAAAATGGATCTACTTGAATTTCTTATTATCAAGCTTTTTTTATATCCTCCTACTTCACTAAACCTTAAAGTCGCTAGAAAATGGGGTAAGATAATAGGGACTACAGCGTTCTTTTTATCGTCCAAACATAGAAAAATTGCGATAAAAAATATAGAAAACGCATTAAACAAAAATCGTAAAAAGTCGATAAAAATAGCCCTTAAAAGTTTCTCTCACCTGGGCAAAGTTATAGGCGAAGTATTGTGGGCGTATAGAAGAGAAACTGTAGGAGAATTTTGCAGAAGAATAGAGGTAAAAGGATGGGAATATATAGAAAAGATCGATACGCCAAATTTTATAGTAGTAAGTGCCCATATAGGAAATTGGGAAATGGTCGGAAGAGCAGTATCAAGCTTTCATTCACCCATAGTAGTAGTAGGAAAACCCACAAAAAATAAATACATAACTTCCCTTATGGAAAATATCAGGAATAAACTAGGTATGGAAATGATATACAAGAAAGAAGCTGCAAAAAAACTTATCTATTGTATAAAAAGAAGAAAAAATATAGGATTCGTGGCAGATCAATACGTCAGAGATAAAGACGCTGTAAATGTAAGATTTTTCAGAAAAGAAATTACTGTATCCAAACTTCCTGCCTATCTTTCAAAAAAATTCTATGTACCCATAGTGCCAATTTTCGCTATAACCCACGAACCAAATAAACTGGAAATTATAGTAAAAGAACCTTTAGCAGATTACAACAAATCAAACGAAAAAATCACACAACAATTTACAACTACATTTGAGAAAATGATAAAAACTTACCCTGAACAATGGATATGGGCTCACAGAAGATGGAGATAGATACCATAGCTATAGCTCCAAACTGGGTAGGAGACACCGTAATGGCTATTCCAGCATTAGAAACTATCAGATACCATAGAAAAGAAAAATTTGCTATTCTAGCCAAAGAAAACCTAGCCCCAATTATCCCTGGAAAAGTATACACAAAAGTAGAATTACTAAAAAATTTAAACATAAAAGAGGTTTTCATATTCCCTCTATCATTTAAGTCGGCAATCTTAGCAAATAAACTTAAGCCTAAAGTAACAGTAGGGTTCAAGTATGACTTTAGATCTATACTCCTAACCCATCCGGTTGAAATACCCTACACTGAGAAGATCCACCACTCAAAACTTTACTTTGAACTCCTAAAAGCTAGGAAAATACCTGTACCAGAAAAAATTCCAGATCCACAAATACATATATCAAATATCTATAAAAAGAAAGCTTACAAATCTCTAAGAGCAGCAAAAATAGACCCAGAAACAGACAAAATAATAGGAATTTTTCCAGGAGCCTCTTTTGGAAGCTCTAAGAGATGGGGAATTACTAATTACGCTAGATTAATAAATAAACTCAGAAAACTACTACCTACGTTCAAAATTATTATATTAACAGGATTAAAAGATTTAAATATAGCGGTAGATACTTACATCCTTACAGGGAAAAAAGCTCCAGTAATAGGAGCTAATCTCAATCTTGGTGAGTTATCAGCAGTTATAGAGAAATTGACCCTTTACATAGGTAACGACACAGGACCTTCTCATATAGCAGCTGCTCTAGGAATTAAAACAATAACACTATTTGGCCCCACTTCGCCTAAAAGATTTAAACCTTTAGGTAAAAATTCTTTCGACTTTTACAAAAATATCTGGTGTTCACCTTGTTACCATAAAATATGCCCTCTAATTCATAAAAACTGTCTTAGATCAATAACAGACGACGAAATAATAGAAAAAGCTCTCTCTATTCTTCAAGCGGCATCATAATATGAGTATATTCCAAATCTTCTCCTATAGGAGAGAAAAAAGATGGAGTATCTTTGTCCTTGATCCTCATCTCTATAGTTTCACTACTTATCGAACCTAAAAATTGCAACAAATAATCAGCTTCAAAAGTTAAGTTTAACTTCTCCTCACCTGAATATAAACATTCTATCTTTTCCACACTTTTGCCCACCGAAGGACTAAACGCCTCCAATTCAACAAAATCGCGGAAAAAAGTGAATTTTACAGGTTTTATTTTATCATCAACCACTATAGAAACCCTTTGAATAGCTTCCTTGAGCATAGATGCATCCATTTCAACTCTAAAACTTGGCACAGATGAAAGGATACCTTTGTAATCTGGAAACCTACTCTCTATAGGAGTAGAAGAGAGAACTCTTTCGCCAGACACAAAAAACACATGGTTGCTGCTTATGTAACACTTTATCTTGTTATCGCTACCGTTACCGCTAACTAACTTAGAAGCTTCAGTTACAGATTTCTTGGACAAAATAAAAGATCCCTTTTTTCTAACACCAGTATTTACTTTAACAACAGACATTCTACTACCGTCTGTTGAAACAACTTCTATAGAATTGTTACCGCAATTGAAAAAAGCTCCTCTTATTTTATAAATAGATGACGCGGAAGATATAGGAAAGATAACCTTCCTCACCAGAGAGGAAAACTTATCAACTTCCAAATCAAATACAAAATCACCAGAAACTACAGGAAGATTGGGAAAATCTTCCGAGTTTACAGTAATCAGACTGTAAATAGTGGTACCGCTCTTAACAATTACTTTGCCGTTCTCGGATTCTATCTCTATCTTATCTCCCTTTAACAACCTTGCTATATCGTATATTTTATGCCCTTGAACTACAAATTTCCCTTTTCCCTCTATAGAAGCCTCAGTAGAAGTAGAAAACGAGTTTTCAAGGTCACTTGCGCTTATTTTTAATTTTCCTTCCCTTGCATCTATCAAGATGTAAGATGCTATAGGAATAACGGATTTTCTCTCTACTATTCCTAAAACTGCTTGGAGTTCCTGAACTATTTTCTCTTTTTCCACAATTATCCTCACCCTTTTCCTCCTAAAATTAGCAACAGTTTTTTTAGTAAACCCTTTACTCAGCTTTTTACTCTATTGTATATCAGATAGGATTATCTTTCTTTTACTACTACAATAATAATATATAAGTATACAATTTATACTTAGTAGTAGGAAAAAGAAAAATGTGGAAATTTAGAGGATATCTGTTTCTAAATTCCTACTTTCTAAAGAAGCTCATACATTTTACTTTTTTATAGAGTCAAAACTTGTATTGTGGAAAGATGGAGTGGGATAGCTTAAAAAAACTGTTGATAGAGAAAATAGGCAACGAAACCTTCTCCACCTGGATAGAGCCATCTAAAATTAAAATGGTTGGGAACAAATTAGTAATAAAAGTACCCAACTCATCGTTCGCGAAAGTTATATATTCTAGGTTTTTTGATGACTTGGTAAATGTATGTAAAAAGGAGGTTCTAATTGAGATAGACGAAAAGATAAGCAGAGATATCCTAGAGAATGGAGAAAACAGTAGAAACAAGAAGGCAGGTAGTAGAAAAAGTAGATACGGTTATCCTCTTAACCCTCTGTATAATTTTTCCACTTTTGTTGTAGGTGAAGGGAATCAATTAGCTCATGCTTTTGCTATTGCTGTTTCTAAGAATCCAGGAAAAGATAGGAGACTCAATCCTCTTTATATATACGGTGGTGTAGGGTTGGGCAAAACTCATCTTATTCAAGCTATAGGACATGAGGCTGTATCTAAGAATTTGCGTGTTATATACATACCTGCTGAAGAGTTTGTTAACAATGTTGTTCAAAGTATAAGGCTCAATAAAATGGATGAAATGAGGAAAAGTTTTCGCCAGGAAACGGATCTCCTGTTAGTAGATGATATTCAGCATATAGCTGGTAAAGAAAAAACCCAAGAAGAATTTTTTCATATATTTAATGCTTTGTATCTAACTGATAAACAGGTTGTATTTACTTCTCAAGTTCCCCCTAAGAAGATAAGTGGTCTTACAGAGCAGTTATCTAGCAGGTTTGAGGGAGGTGTTATGGTAGATGTTAAACCTCCCGACTTTGAAACTAGAATAGCTATACTTAAGAAAAAGGCTGAGATAGATGGTATAGATCTTCCTGATGAGGTAGCTATATTTATAGCTTCTCAAAAAACCAGTAACGTGAGAGAGCTTGAAGGATTTCTCAATAAAGTTATATCTTTTTCTCGTTTTTTTGGTGCTCCTCTCAATATAGAAACGGCTAAGAAAGTCATAGGTAGCCACAAGAGAGATATAAAAGGGGATCTTTCTCCTGCCGAGGTTATTAAGTTTGTAGCTAGACACTATGGGTTACGAGTTAGGGAGATAAAAAGTAAATCTAATGCTAAAATAATAGCTTTTCCTAGGCAGGTTGCTATGTATCTACTTAAGAAAATACTTGGTATGTCTTATGTGGATATAGGTAAACTTTTTAACAATAAGCATCATTCTACAGTTATGCATGCTGTTGAGAAGATAGAAAAACTAAGACACGAAGATTCTGAATTTGATAGAACATTAGACAAGATGATAGCTCATTTAGTAAGTTGAAGGGGAAGAGGAAGAGCTCCGTGAGAAGCTTGATAGTAAAGTTGTATTTTTTTGATCATCTCTCTGTATCTTTTAGCCTGTGTTTGACATAGCATTTGTAGAATCCCTGTTGATGATTGTTTGTAAGGGTTTAGCAGAGAAAGAAATGCGTTTCTTTCTATAAATATTACAACTGTATTATTTTCTCCGGCTATGGCTGTGGCTGTTCTCTTTATTCCTTTTTCAAAAAGAGCTATTTCCCCAAAAAAGTCTCCTGACTCGTCTATGATTTGTAATACTTCTTCAGCTCCTAGGGGTGAAAATTTCGAGATTCTTACTTTTCCTTGCTTTAATACGTAGAATCTATTTCCTTCTTCACCTTCTTTAAATATAACTTCGTTCTTTTTGTACTTTTTTTCTTTCGCTAGCGATGATAGAACCATTTCTTCCATGTAAGGTATAAGCCATTTAGAGAACGTTTCTTTCCTTTCTAGAGGTGTTAAAACGAATGTTCCCGTTATATTTGTGGGATCTTTGTCTGGAAGTTTGGGGTTACCTGTCTCGTTGAATAGTTTTTCATATATTAGGTGAAGATATCCGTCTAAAGATAATACTTTTCTGGTTAAACCTCTCCACATCAACCATAGGAAAGCTTGATAT
>JALWYX010000043.1 GCA_027078415.1 Thermoanaerobaculia bacterium | reverse complement strand
TCCTAGACTAAAAAGAAAAATAAGAGTAAGAAAGTGGGGTAGTGGAAAAGAAGCTGTGTTATTTTTTCCTCCCCCTAAACTATCTTTTAAAGAAGTTGTCGATATATTTTTTCAAGAGACACTACCGAGAGAAATTAGCTCTTTATACACTCTATATACTCTGGATTATTATCCCAGTGATATATGGATAAATCCTACATTCTCAGCCGATTTTAAAGGTAACTACCAAACGGTTTTCTGCGCTTTTATTTTAAGAGAAGTGATACCTACTGTAAAATTTGATAGCAAAATAACAAAACTGTTGATGATAGGTATATCCGATGGAGGTTTTCAAGCTGTATCTTTTGCAGCACGTTTCCCACAGTTGATAAAAGCAGCTGTTGGTATAGATGCTATATACAATCCTGTTAGATTTACCAACGGAGTTTCAACCGAAGATATATACTTTGCTTCTCCTATCCATTTTCTTCCTAATCTAAGGGATAAACAGATAATATTGCATTTAAAAGAAGTATTTTTTACACTGGTAGCACCTCGTTCTGTGTCTCCAGAACATATAGATACTTTGAAGCTGGAACAAGTGCTTTCTTTTCACGGTTGTAGAGTAGAAACTTTTTACTTCGGAATCTCCAACGGTATAGAGAGATGGAAAAACCTCTGGCGCTTTACACTATCCAGAATTCCCGACAGTCTATGAGCTTAAAAAAACTAAATCTATACCTAAACCTCTAATGTTTCGCCAGGTTCTAAAGTTATGACTTCTGTGGCTATTCCTTGATCTTTAAGATGGCTTTTCAGCTCTTCTGGGGTACCAGTTAATAATGGAAACGTTCCCCAGTGGATGGGAACTACTTTCTCTATTCCTAACATCTTACAGGCTCGTGACGCTTCAAAAGGTGACATGGTAAAGTGGTCTCCTATGGGCAAAAACGCTAGTTGAGGCCTGTATAATTCTCCTATTAGTTTCATGTCTGAAAAAAGAGCAGTATCTCCTGCATGGTAAAATGTATAGTTGTTAGGTAATGTAACTACAAATCCTCCAGCTACTCCACCGTAGATAACTTTTCCATCGTCAATTATCCCTGAAGAGTGTATTGCTGGTACCATCGTCACTTTACATCCTAAAGCCTCCTGAGTGCCTCCGATATTCATACCTGAACAGTTTTTAACCCCTTTCCCTTCTAAGTAAGCACATACTTCGAAACAGGCTATTATAGTTGGTTCAAACTTCTTTGCCAAAGAGATGGCATCCCCTATATGGTCAAAATGTCCGTGAGTTAAGAGCATTAAATCTACTCTACTAAACTCTGCAAAATCCTTGGGAGATTTTGGATTATCTTCGATCCAAGGATCTATGATAATAATTTCCCCAGACTCTAGTTCCACTTTAACCGTAGCATGCCCTCCCCACGTAAACTTTACCCCCATTTTTATCCTCCATTTTTAATTGTTTTCTTCGTTTTCTATAGTTTCTAATATTTGATTTATCTCAACTTCAGCTTTTCTTAATTTTGATCTGCATATGTTAAGCAAATTTACTGCCTTTTTTAATTCACTCACTAAAGAGTCTACATCTATATTAGCCTTTTCTATTCTCCGCAAAATTTCTTCAAGTTCGCTAAACGCCTCGTTAAAAGAGATCTCTCTTTCACCCATCTGCTTCTCCTATAACGCTGGTTATCTCTCCATCCTTCAATTGTGTTATTATAGTTTCACCTTTACTTAAACCTTTTACACTTTTTATTACTATACCGTTCCTTCTGGTTATAGAAAACCCCCTTTTTAAAGTGGTCTGAGGGGATAAGGTGTTTATCTGATTTTCGAAAGTTTTAAGATTAGTAAAGATTTGTTCTACCTTGTTTTTTGAGCGTATTACAATTTTTTCTTTTAGTATAGATACTTGTTTTTTCTTAGAATTCAAGTATTGATTTGAATGCTTGGTTATATCGGTAACTCTCTTTAATAAAGTTGTTTTAGTATTAATAAGAGCTATTTTACTTTTGTTCGCAATATTGGTACTTAAAAATGAAATCTCTTTCGCCCCAACATCTATCACCCTACTTGCCAACTTGGCTTTTTCCATCATAACTTTCAATTCAGCGTCTTTTATCTTTATGATCTCCTTAGCCCTTCTCTCTATGCGAGTGGAAATTTCCGATACTCTGTTGGCGGTATCTTTAACTCTGTTAACTAAAAATTCTGCTACCATGGTTGGAGTTTTACATCTAGTGTGAGCTACCTCGTCCGCTATAGAAAGATCTATTTCGTGTCCTAACCCAGTTATAACGGGTAGATGGGATGTAGCGATGGCAATTGCAACTTTCTCGCTATCGAAAACCGCTAAATCACTTTTGGATCCTCCTCCACGTATAATAGCGATACAGTCTGCTTCTATATTTTTAGCTGATTCTAGCGCTTTTACTATAGATTTTTCAGCTTCTTTCCCTTGAACCAAAGAGTGGATTATATAAAGCTTAAATCCAAATTGGCTCTGTTTGATAGAACTAACAAAATCGAAATACGCCGCACTTTCCCTAGAGGTTATAACAACAACTCTCATTGGAAGTAGGGGAAGGCTCAACTGTTTATTTAGATTGTATAATCCAGATTTTATCAAGTTCTCTCTTATCTTTTTTCTTCTCAGCTCAAGTACACCTGCTATAAAAGTTGTATCCATCTCTACAACAGAGAGCTTAATTCTTCCATGAGGAGGATAAAAGTCCAATGTTCCTTGGACCCTCACACTCATTCCCTCTTTAAAATTGGATGAATATTCTCCTAATTTTCTTTTTATATTAGTCCAGTTAGATTTCCATATAACGGCATCTATTTTGGCTAAAATCTCATCTCCTTCTCCTTTTTCTATAAGTTCGAAATATATATGTCCTTTATTGGGAGCTATTTTCAACCTTGATACTTCACCTTCCACCCAAATTCGGTAAAATTCCAATTCTAAAAGCTGCTTTACCTTTTCTCCTAACTGTGAAACTGTAAGTATAGGTGAAAATTTGTCGTTAAGATATTTATATTCGTTCATCTCTTTACAGCTCACACCTTTCACCTTCTTCTATAATTTGCGGTTTATCTCTTTCGGCGTCTACTATACATAAAAATCCGAAAGGTGTTTCCCCGATGTTTATAAATCTGTGAAGTTGCCATGGACCTATATAAAGTATATCTTTGGGAGTTAAAGAGAATTTTTTGTTACCTACTATCGCTTCTCCTTCTCCGTATAATACAATCACCACATGTTCGTGTTGATGCTTTTCTAAACTTGTATATCCCCCTTTTTCTAGTTCAAAATAGCGCAGATGAAATTTGGTTTTTTCCCCGTTTTTCCCAACTATCTCTTCCCTTATTACTTTTTTGAAGTTGGATGGAATCTCTTTGTATTTTTCGATTGCTACTCCCTTCCATCTACCTGGAGCCGTTTCTCTGTACAACTTGTATTTCATCACTCCGATCCTTCCTCAAATATGCCCTTACCGTAAAAATCGGGAGGGGAATCTAAGGTATAGACAACACTTTCTTCTTCTATAGCTTTCCTTATATGCTTAGCAGTTGAGAGCATCCCTTGTAAAGTTAGACCATCTATAAGTTTTAACTCTCCAGTTATATTCTCTTCTAAGATTTTATCAATTTCTTTTGCTGAGGGTATAGCTAGATGGTCTCCACATACTAGAAATCCCCATGGAGTACCGTAGGTGGGTACAAAACTTGAGTAACTTACAACGTTTGTAAAGAGTTGTTTTAAAGTGTTGGCTAACCTTACATGCACATACATTTCTACAGGTGAAGTCGGTCCCGCTTGTACTACAAGAATTCCATCTCTTTCAAGAGATTTTTTCATTAGAGAAAAAGTTTCCAATGTAAATAATTTAAAAGAAGGGCCTTTCTCTATGGGATCGGAAAGGTCCGATATTATAACATCCCATTTGTTATCAGAATTTTCTAAGAATTGCATCGCATCTTCTATCTTTAACTCCAACCTAGGGTCGTAAAAAGATCCTTGGTGCATAACTTCTAAGTGCTCTTTGCAAGCAGTTACTACCTCTTCGTCTATATCTACCATGACAACTTTATTAACCGTTTTCCATCGTAAAACCTCTCTGGCAGTAGCTCCTTCGCCTCCACCTAATATAAGCACTTTTTGAGGATCTCTTTTCATAATCATGGCAGGTTGTACCAAGGGTTCATGGTATAAAAACTCGTCCACCTCGGAAGATTGCCATTTTCCATCTAAAACCAACGCTCTACCGTAAGCTCCTGTTTCTAGAATAAACATCTCCTGAAATTTAGTTCGTTTGTGCGCTATGACTTTGGTAATCCCGTGAGAATAATAGTCGTAAGGGGTTATAAATTCCATCAGCCAATAGTCCGCTTTAATATGTGCTCCTGGCATTCTCTCTCTCCTTAAAATAAAATTTTTGAAAAAAGATGAACATCTTCGCTGTATATAACCCAGCTGCAGGAAATAGTACCAGAAAACGCTTCTTTGTTAAAGAGCTTGAAAAAAGAGGAATAGAAGTTATAAAAACTGTAGGCCCAAACTCTATTGACTGGCAAATATCCAGGGTTTTGTGTGAGAAAAATCCTGTTGTAGTTGTAATAGGAGGCGACGGTACTCTAAGAGAGACAATTGCAGCTACTGTTAAATACGGTATAGAAGCTAAATTCTTTGTATATCCCAGCGGTACTACTAATGTTATAGCTGAATATTTAAATATTTCTAATAAAACAATACCAGATTTTTTTTCCTTATCGGAAGTTACTTTCGATCTTTTTGTCGCTGGAGACAAGCCGTTTATAATGGCTCTTTCTGTTGGATGTGACGCAGCCACCTTAATGAAAGTACCTTTTAAGACAAAGAGAAAGTTAGGGAGAGTAGGTATATTTTTATGGGGAGTTGTCACCTGTTTTAAATATGTACCTTATACCTTTAGGGTAGTGGTTGAAGAAAAAGTTGTTAAGTGCAACTATCTAGCTCTAGGTAATATACCCTATTATGGGGGTAATTTTACCTTTTTCCCCTACGCAGATCCAACAGATGGGCGTTTAGATATGATAGCTGCTAACTGTTCTAAATTAAAACTTCTGCTTTTCTCTATATTTAGAATTTTAAAAATACCTGCCAAAATAACTGGAATTTTAGAAGAAAAAGTTGCTGAGATCACTGTGGATCGTTTTAGGGTTCCAGTTCAATTAGACGGGGATTACATCTATATGCCGAGAGCTTTTAAAATTAAAAGAGCGGGAACTGTTACTTTTCTACGTTGAGAGCAAGATATAAGGTGTTGATTAAAAAGACGTGTTGGAAGGTTTGACATATTTAGATTAAGGTTACTAAAATTGGATTAGAAATGATTACGGGGTTTAATACAGATATAGAACACAGAAGTGTGACTTTTCACGTACAAACTGAGGAGCGTGGTATCGATAATCCGATAATAGAAACTATAGTCTACGTTAAAGGTCAGATAATAGTTGCTAAAAAAACTAGTTATGAGGATTTGATAGTAGATGGTACGGTAGATGAGAATGAGTTGCGCGAGAGGATGGTTAAACAGCACAAGTTGGTCGCTGCTTCTATAAAAGCTGGCAAACTTGACGGTAAGATAGATCAGATGATTAAAGAGGGATTACTGTACCTACCTTCTTGGGGTTACGATATGCCTATTTTAGATAAGATCAAAAGTGATGCAGATAACATTACTTTTGATTCTATAGTTGTTCAGTTTATAGAGGAAAAAACTAAAAACAACCGTTTATCTCTCGTTTTAGATAAAGCTGAGCCGGAGTTAAAACTTGGAGAAAAGGTGACTCTTTATTTACGTGCAATTGAAGAGGGTACGGGTAATCCTGTAGAAGGTGCTGTTATAAATGCTAAGTTTCTCTCTACTATAGATGGTGCGCTAGCGTGGGAGTTAGGAACAACTGATAGCGATGGTTCTTTGGTAGTCGAGATAGATTTTCCACCTTTGGAGCAGGGGAGAGCTTTGTTTGTAATAAAAGCGGAAAGCAGTTGTGGGTTTTCTTCTCTTACTTTCAACTTCGAAGCTGATGAATAAAGTTTGCACCGTTGTTGTTAATGGTAAACGCTATACTTTTGAAAAAGATATATCTGTTCAACAGTTGCTAGATAAACTTGGAATAGATTCCCGAAAAGTAGCTGTTGAAGTAAATAGAGAGATTGTAAGACGTGGTGAGTGGGATAAGTTTTTAATCAAGGACGGTTATCAGGTAGAGATAGTACGATTCGTCCAAGGTGGTTAAAGTGTTATAATTATTTTTGAGCCGCTAGCTCAACAGGTAGAGCAGCAGACTCTTAATCTGCGGGTTCTGGGTTCGAGTCCCAGGCGGCTCACCAAGAGAAAAAGAGGTGCGAAAGTGGCGGAACCGGTAGACGCGCTAGACTTAGGATCTAGTCCCGTAAGGGGTGGGGGTTCGAGTCCCCCCTTTCGCACCACTAATCTTCTACAATAATAGTGAGGAGCTAAGTTGTGAGTAACATTATTAGTGATGTAAAAGATATTTCTACCTTTTCTAAACAAGTTAGCTTTAAGATTCCAAGAGAAGCGTTAGATGCGGAAATGGATAGAGCTGCCAAGAAGTTACGTCCAAAGGTGACTATTCCTGGATTTCGCAAAGGGAAAGCGCCTGTTTCTCTTATAAAAAAACGATTTAATGAACGATTGCTAAATGACGCTTTAGATACTCTTTTTCCTCAATATTTCTTCGCTGCCAAAAAAGAGGCAGGAATAGATAGTATAGGTAATCCCCAAGTTACAGATATGAAAGAGGTTGACGAAGGATTAGAACTGACTGTAGAGATAGAACATATCGCCCCTAATGAAGCTATAAAGGATTTTAAAGTTGAATTTCCGCCTTTTAGCATTGAGGTTACTGAACAAGAGATTGACGATTATATAGAGAAGATGGCGCTAGAGTATGCAGAGTGGGAGGAAACAAATGAAACTATAACTAATAATATGAGGGTAGAATTTGTAGTACTTGAAGAGGGAGAAGAGGGGAAGCCTTTTAAAATAGTTGTTGGTGATAAAAGTGTTGATGAGGAGTTTAATTTAACTCTTGTGGGGAAGAAGATAGGTGATATTTTCGAATGGAAAGAAGGAAAAAAAGTAGCTATAAAAAAAGTGGAAAAAGTCAAAAGGTTCCCTAGTGAAGAAGAGGTAGCAGCAAAGTTAAAACTTTCTGTTGATCAGTTACGTAGTAGAGTTAAAGAAAACCTGGAGCATCATAAAAGACGCATGAGAGTTCAGCAACGTTATAATATAGTGATGAAAGAACTTATAGATCGTTTCAACTTTGAGATTCCACCGAAATTTTTGGAACTTTTATACAAGAGACGTGCAAGCGAAAAGATTCGCTATATAGAGAGTAGAGGGGTACAACTTACTGAAGAGGAACTTGATAAGCTTCTTGAGAAGGAATTGGAAGCAGCTAAGATGGAAGCTTTGAGAATTGTGATTCTTGAAACTGTAGCTAAAACTTTCGGTTTAGAAGCGGACAAGAAAAGTTTAAGTAAAATAAAAGTGAAGATGAAAGGGAAAGAAATTCCAGCACTAGCGCTCCCAGAGCATGATCCTACATTGGAAGATATCAAACTTTCTGTGCGTCAACGAAAAGCTCTTGTCAAACTGTTAGATCTTCCTGAGGAAGAGATTGAGTTGTTAGATTAGTATTATGTTAGTACCTATAGTTATAGAGCAAACCAGTAGAGGAGAGCGAGCTTACGATATATATTCTAGGCTACTCAAAGACAATATAATATTCTTGGGAAGACCTATAGATGATGATGTTGCCAACTTAGTTATAGCGCAACTGCTTTTTTTAGAAGCTGAAAATCCTCAAAGAGATATCTTTCTTTATATAAACTCTCCGGGAGGTTCTATAAGTGCAGGTTTAGCCATTTACGACACAATGCAATACGTTAAGCCGGACGTTGCGACTTTTTGTGTAGGACAAGCTGCTTCAATGGCTGCTGTTCTTCTTGCAGGCGGAGCTAGAGGTAAAAGATTTGTTCTACCACACAGTAGAGTCCTTATACATCAACCGTTACTTTTTGGGTTGCAAGGGCAACAAACAGATATAGATATACACGCAAAAGAATTACTTAGATTAAGAAACACTTTGGATTTAATCTTAGCTAAACATACCGGTAAATCTCCTGAGGAGATACATAAAGATACTGAAAGAGATAAAATTCTTACAGGAGAAGAAGCTGTTGCGTACGGTTTGGCTGATAAAGTGCTTGTGTCTAGATAGGTAATTACAAATTTTCTAGTGGGTGTTGTATGGTTAGGAAAAACTCAGATTTTAGGTATTGTGCGTTTTGTGGTAAGACTCAAAGGGAAGTTAGGCATCTTATAGCTGGTCCTGAAGTTTGCATATGCAACGAGTGCGTGGAAGTTTGTGTAGAGATAATAGAGGAAGATGAATCTAAAAACTCTTCCCCTATACTGGCTAAATTACCTAAACCTAAAGAGATAAAAAGGTATCTAGATCAATACGTTGTAGGTCAAGAAGAAGCGAAGAAAAAGCTCTCTGTGGCCGTTTACAACCATTATAAAAGGGTTAAATTGGGTAGATCTTACAAAAACAGAGATGGGAAGCGAGGATTACCTGAGATCGAGAAATCTAATGTACTGTTAATAGGTCCTACAGGCAGCGGAAAAACTCTTATTGCTAATGTGTTAGCTAAACTACTAGATGTACCTTTTGCGATAGCAGATGCGACATCGCTTACAGAGGCAGGTTATGTGGGAGAGGATGTAGAGAACATATTACTTCGTCTTTATATGGTGGCTAATGAAGATATATCTAAAACGGAAATAGGTATAATATATATAGATGAGATAGATAAGATAGGTAGAAAGAGTGAAAATCCTTCAATAACACGCGATGTTTCGGGAGAGGGCGTTCAACAGGCGTTATTAAAGATACTTGAGGGTACAGTTTGTAACGTTCCTCCGCAAGGTGGTAGAAAACATCCGCATCAGGAGTTTTTACAGATAGATACTTCTAACATTCTTTTTATTTGTGGAGGGGCTTTTGTAGGATTAGAGGATATAGTGGCTAAAAGGTTGAGCGCTGATAGCTGTATAGGATTTGAATCAAAAGCGGTTGGTTTGGTTGAAGAAAGGGATAATCTGCTAAGTAAAGTTATCCCTGACGATCTTGTAAAGTTTGGTATGATACCTGAACTTGTTGGAAGGTTACCTGTTATAACCAGTTTAAGAGAGCTTACGGAAGATGAACTTGTAAAAGTATTAATAGAACCTAAAAACAGTTTAGTAAAGCAATATAAAACGTTATTTGAAATGGATGGAGTGGAGCTTATCTTTACAGAAGATGCGTTACGCTCTATAGCTAAAAAGGCAAAAGAGAGTAAAGTGGGAGCGCGGGGTTTGCGAATGATCCTGGAAAAAATTATGACAGATTTGATGTTCGAGATCCCCGATAATGCAGATGTTGAAAAATGCGTTATTACATCCGAAGTTGTTAAAGGAATCAGTGAACCTATTAAGATTACGAAAAAAGCTGGTTAGAAATGGGATGCAGGATAGAGAAGGATATAAAAGAGTTTCCTTTTATACCTCTTAGAGATTTGGTCGTTTTTCCTTATACAAAAGCTGCCTTCAGAGTAGGAAGACCTTTATCCCTTGTCGCTTTGGAGCAGTCCTTGATCACTCCTAGTAGGGAGATAGTTCTGTTGGTTCAAAAAGATCCGGAGAAAGACTCTCCCTCTTTGCAAGATCTCTATTCATTTGGCTCTGTTGCAAAGATAATTAGTTGTGATCGTATGGGAGGTCGTTTAGTAAATGTTACCACTCAAGGGATACAGAGAGCTAAATTGATAGATATTGTTGATCGATCAAAATCTATAGGAAAGTTTGAGATATATAAAGTTAGTTTTGAAGTTGATAACGCTGTAAGGGAGTTTATAAACAAAGTTTACGCTAAATTTGAGCGTTATGCTAACTACTACGGCAAGAATTTTAAATTGGAGTATCATTCTTCACTTGAAAGAGACAATATAGATGCCTTTTGCGACGTTATTGTAGCTTATCTAGATATTAACGTTGCAGATAAAATAGAGTTCCTTAAAACTATAGATCCTTATGAACGACTTATTAAACTGAGTGACACTCTGGATATAGAGTTGGAAAAGATAGAGATAGAACGTAGGATTAATGAGAATGTTAGAGCTAGAATAGAACAAGCCCAGAAAGAGTATTTTCTTAGTGAAAAAATAAAAGCTATTCATGAAGAGTTGGGCAGGAAAGATGATGACGAAGAAGAGATTAGAAGGTTAAAGAAAGCTATAGAAGAATCTGGAATGAGTAAAGAAGCTAAAGAGAAAGCTTTAAGAGAACTTAAACGTCTCGAGCTTATGCCATCAGGATCTGCGGAAGCTGCGGTATGTAGAAACTATATAGATTGGCTTCTAGCTGTTCCATGGAAAAAAAGAAGCGATGAGAAAAAAGATATAAAGGAAGCGAGAAAAATTTTAGACTCCGAACATTTTGGTCTTGAAAAAGTAAAAGATAGAATATTGGAATTTCTTGCTGTTCGACAGTTGACCAAGGAAAAACAAACTTCTATTTTGTGTTTTGTAGGGCCTCCAGGAGTAGGAAAATCTTCATTGGCACGTTCTATAGCTAACGCAACGGGAAGAAAATTTGTTAGGTTGTCTCTGGGTGGTGTAAGGGATGAAGCTGAAATAAAAGGGCATAGACGAACCTACGTTGGAGCATTCCCTGGACAGATAATCCAGATGATGAAAAAAGCTGGTACAGTAAACCCAGTGTTTCTACTAGATGAAGTCGATAAAATGGTTAAAGATTTCAGAGGGGATCCAGCCAGCGCTCTTCTGGAGGTTTTAGATCCTGAGCAAAACGATAAATTTGTTGATCATTTCCTAGATGTCGAATACGATCTTTCAGACGTTTTCTTCATATGTACAGCAAATGTAACCTATACTATACCACCACCTCTTTTGGATCGTATGGAGGTGATAGAGATATCGAGCTATACATTTGAAGAAAAGCTGGAAATAGCAAGCAATTTTTTGGTTCCTAAGCAGCTAAAAAAACATGGTCTGTCTCAGGAAGTGGTTGAGTTTACCAAAGAAGGATTGGATTACCTCACAAAGTACTACACAAGAGAAGCGGGAGTAAGAAATTTGGAGAGAGAGATAGCGTCTATATGTAGAAAAGTTGCACGTAAAAAAGTTGAAGATAAAATAGAACGGTTTACTGTTACCCCGGAGTCTGTAAGAGAATTGCTTGGAAAAGAGAAATTTAGGTTGAAGAAAAAACTGGATCAACATGAGATAGGTGTGGCTACAGGGTTAGCGTGGACAAGTGTGGGTGGTGAACTGCTTGAGACTGAAGTGTCCCTTGTTAGAGGGAAAGGAAAACTTATATTAACTGGTCATCTTGGTGATGTTATGAAAGAGTCGGCTCAAGCTGCCGTTACTTATGTTAGATCATTGGCTTGTAAATTAGGTTTTGATGAAGACTTTTATGAGAAATACGATATACATATACATATACCCGAAGGTGCTATACCTAAAGATGGCCCTTCTGCCGGAGTGACTATGGCGACTGCTCTGTTCTCTGTGTTGGCTGGGGTTCCCGTTAGAAAAGACGTAGCTATGACAGGGGAGATAACTTTGCGTGGGAAAGTTCTTCCTGTAGGAGGAATTAAAGAAAAAATATTGGCTGCTTATAGAGCAGGAATCAGAAAGGTGCTTATACCATTTGAGAATGAAAAAGATCTAGAAGAGTTACCTAAGAGAGAAGTATTGGACGTTATGGAAATCGTTCTAGTTAAAAATGTGGAGGAACTCTTAAGGGTGGCTGTAGGTGAATATGCATTTTCAGTCTCTAAGAAAGATAAAGTAGGAAAAAGAAATGATACCACTTTTGCTTCGTAAAAATGAAATTGCTTAATCCTACTTTTCTCTATTCTATAGAAGGTAATAGTGTTCCTAGTCTGGATAAATACAGAAAAATAGTTATTTTTGCAGGTAGATCTAACGTGGGTAAGTCTACTTTTATAAATTGTTTAGTAGGTAGAAAAAGGTTAGCTTATGTTAGTAAAAAACCTGGTAGAACAAGGAAAATTAACCTTTTTGAAGTTGGAGATAATATTCTGTTTGCAGATCTACCAGGTTACGGTTATGCTAAAGTAAGTAAGGAAGAAAAAAAAAGGTGGAATAGTAATATAGTATCTTTTATAAATTGTGTAAAAGGTAAAAATTGCTTAGTAGTTTTATTAGTTGATGCTAAAATTGCTCCTACACCTTTGGATATAGAGGCATTACATTTTTTTAAGGAACATAAACTTGATACATTAGTTGTTGCAAACAAAGTAGATAAGGTGAGAAAATCTGAATTAAAAAAACGTTTGAGTGAGATTGCGTATGCTCTAGAAGTTGAAGAAGTGTTTCCTTTCTCTGCTCATAGTAAGGGGAGATGGGATATCGTATACAGAATAACGGAGTAGCCTATTTGAAGTTAAGAGGTGTAAAAAATGAACGTGGAAAAGGAACAGTTAGTAAACAATACCGTTGAGTACACTACTAAAGAGGAAAGTAGAGGTAATAGACAAAAACAACTTGCTACTAATGATGTAACCGAGGGCGAAAGTGTAATACAGTCTGAGGAGAGATACACTATAGACGATCTTAAAAATTTAGATTTTACCGATCTGGTGAAGATAGCAAAAGAGTTAGGAGTAGAGAAAGCTGAACAACGATACCACGATGATCTCATAATAGAGATATTGAGGGCTAAAGCACGCAAAGATGGAGAAATGTTTGTGGTAGGATTACTGGAATGTTTGCCAGACGGATTTGGTTTTTTACGTTTTCCAGATAACAGTTATATGTCAGGTCCAGATGATGTGTACGTAAGCCCAACACAAATAAGAAGATTTAGGTTGCGTACGGGTGATACTATAGCTGGTAGAGTACGTCCTCCTAAAGATAACGAACGTTATTGTGCACTTATTAAAGTAGAAGCTGTTAACATGGATTCTCCTATAGACCCAAACAAACAACCTCGTAAAAGACCTCAATTTGACCATCTTACTCCTATATACCCTATGGAAAAACTGCGTTTGGAAATGCCTAAAAATATGTCTTCTCGTGTACTAGATCTAGTGACTCCTATGGGTAAAGGACAGAGGGCTCTTATTGTAGCACCTCCGCGTACAGGTAAGACTATGTTGTTACAAACTATTGCTCTGGCTATAACTCGTAACCATCCGGAGATTACTTTGATTATATTGCTTATAGATGAGAGACCAGAAGAAGTAACGGATATGAGGAGAACCGTTCCTACAGCTGAAGTTATAGCATCGACTTTCGATGAGCCTGCAAATAAACATGTACAAGTAGCTGAGATGGTGTTGGAAAAAGCTAAAAGGTTGGTAGAGCACAAAAGAGATGTGGTAATTTTACTAGATTCTATAACACGCCTCGCACGGGCTTATAATACTGTTCAACCACCTTCAGGTAGAGTGTTGTCTGGAGGTATAGATGCTAATGCTCTGCATAGACCTAAGAGATTTTTCGGAGCAGCTCGTAACGTTGAAGAAGGAGGTTCTCTTACAATTATAGCTACTGCCCTTGTTGATACCGGTAGTAGAATGGACGAAGTAATATTTGAAGAGTTTAAAGGAACAGGTAACTGCGAAATTCATTTAGATAGAAAACTCGTAGAAAAACGTATATTCCCAGCCATAGAGATCAATAAATCTGGCACCCGTAAAGAAGAATTGCTTATAAAAAAGGAAGATCTACAACGTATCTGGGTGTTGAGAAAGGTGTTGAGTCAGTTGTCCGCTGTCGAAGGGATGGAACTACTATTAGACAAATTGTCGAAAACTAGAAGTAATAGAGAATTCTTAGACTATATGGCCTCACCGAGAGCTTCTCAAAAAAATTGAAAATAGGCGTAGTAGAATATATAAACGCGTTGCCCCTTACGTGGGGATTAAGAAAAAAGAAGGAGATCTCCATCGTTTCTTCAACTCCTTCTGACCTTTATAAAATGTTAAAAAGAGAAAATGTAAATGTTGCTCTTGTGCCAATAAGTGCTCTATTTTTTGACCCTGATCTTAGAGTAGCAGTTAATCTAGGAATAGCAGCTAGAGGTAAAGTAAAAAGTGTTCTACTTTTTTACAAAGGAAAACTTAGTTCACTTTCTAAGATATTTGCAGATCACGAATCTCAAACTTCGATCAATTTGTTAAAAGTTCTTATGATGGAAAATTTTGGGTTTGTACCAGAAATTGAGAAGACAGACTTTTCTAAATACCACTATACTCAATTTCCAGCTTCGTTGGTAATAGGAGATAAAGCTCTAGTGTGGAATAGGAACTGTTGTTATACTCGCGGTTATAGCGTTGTAGATTTGGCTTATTGGTGGTTTAGTATGACACAGTTGCCTATGGTTTTTGCCGCCTGGATAGCTAAAAGTAAGTTGAGTAGTACTTTTACATCTATCCTAACTGAAAGTTATTACTATGGAAGATCTTCTATAGATGAAATAATCCAATTTGCAACCTCTAAAATCGTTTTACCTAGAGATTATTTGGAAAACTATTTCATCGAGTGTTTGGATTACGAATTGTCTAGCGATCATCTAAACTCTATAAAACTTTTCCTACAATATCTGGAGAAAGTTATATGATAGAAAGCTGGGGAGGACTAGCCACTTCAGGGGTAGAAATATTGGGGGATAAGCTAGAGAATCTATTACGTGACGCTGTACTTTCTAGAGGTTTAGGTAGAGCTTACGGAGACGCAGCGTTACCTGCTAATCCTAAGGATAAAGTGGTCTCTACACGACTTGCTAATAGAATATTGTTTTTTGATCCTAAAAATAGAGTGATAGAAGTTGAAGCTGGAATTAGTTATAGAGAACTTAACAGGGTGGTATGGAGAAAGAATTTGGCTATTCCAGTTTCTCCGGGTACAGAGTTTGTTACTATAGGAGGAGCGGTTTCAGCAGATGTTCATGGTAAAAACCACCATAGTGCCGGAAGTTTCGGAGATTATGTTGTATCTTTAAGAGTAGTATTAGCTTCTGGTGATACTATCGAAATAAGCGATAGTAAAGAACCGGAGCTCTTTAGGGCTGTTATAGGAGGTATGGGACTAATAGCCCATATTGCAAGCGTCAAATTTAAACTAGAAGAGATACCCTCCCCTTGGATAGAAGCGGAAACCTTTGTTGGAGAAAATCTTGACGAAGTTATAGAACTTCTTGAAAAGTTAAGAGATTTTCCATTCACTGCCGCGTGGATAGATGGATGTGCACGAAACAACGGTAGGGGAATAGTTTACGTAGGTAGATGGTCTAAAAAAAGAATAGATATACCTAAAGCACCTTCCACTGTTTCTGTCCCTTTCCGTCCTCCTTGTTCTGTATTAAGAAATCTTTCAATAGAACTTTTTAACACTGTTTACTTCTTAGCTAAATCGTTGAGTGCTAAACGAACTGTAGTTTCTCCCTATTCTTTCTATTATCCACTTGATGGAGTTAACAATTGGAATAGACTCTATGGAAAAAAGGGTTTCTTTCAATATCAATGCGTTATACCTGAAGACGCTGGTAAAAACGCCGTAAAAGAACTTTTTAAGTTAATATGGAAAAGAGGAGGATTACCTTACCTTGTAGTTCTTAAAGATATGGGATCTAGAGGAAAGGGGATACTATCTTTTCCCATAAAAGGTTACACTTTAGCACTTGATTTTCCTTTTACTAAAGAAAATATCAAGCTTGCCTACGAGTTGGATGCTTTTACGATCGAATGTGGTGGTAGAGTATACTTGGCTAAAGATGCTCTTCTGACAAAAGAAAATTTTTCTAAAATGTACAAGGATAGTATAGATCGTTTCCAAGAGATTAGAGAAAAGTGGAATAAAGATTTCAAAATAAGGAGTAAAATGGGTGTTAGATTGTTCGGGGATCCTAAGTAGAGGGGTAAAACGAGATGAGAGTACTTTTTTTAGGAGCTACTAGTGGTATGGGGAAAGCGTTAGCTCAGCTGCTAGCAGAAAAGGAAAGTGCAGATTTTGTTTTGTTGGGTAGATCGCTTGATAAACTAGAGAAAGCCAAGATAGATATTGAAGCTAGAGGAGGTAGAGTTTTAAGCATAGATAGATTGGATCTTATTGAACTTGATTCTATTCCCAAGGTTGTTGATAAAGTATGGTCTGTTATCAATTTTGATTTGGCTGTTATTACCGCTGCCCTATTTGCTCCTCAGGAAAAATTGGAAGAGGATAGGGAACTTTTGCAAAAACTTCTCATTGCCAACTTTACAGGTACTATTCTTCTTTGTGAAGAGATAAAGAAGAGGTTTCTAAAAAACAATAGAGGAACTTTATGTGTATTTTCATCTGTTGCGGGAGACAGAGGCAGATCTCCTGTAGTTCTTTATGGAGCAACAAAGGCTGGTCTGTCTTACTATTTGGAAGCTTTAGATCACCGATACAGAAGAAGCGGTTTGGTTGTAATAGATGTAAAACCTGGGTTCGTTAAAACGTCAATGACAGCAGGATTACCAACTCCACCTTTTGCAGGAGAACCTACAGAGGTGGCGTATGATGTCTATAGAGCTATAAAGAGAAAAAAACCGCTTGTCTATACTCCTAGAATATGGAAATACGTAATGTTTATTATAAGAAAACTTCCAAGAAGTGTAATGAGAAGAGTGAATTTCTAAACTACATCTAGTTGAAATATTTACACACAAACAGTTTTATTTTTATTTATATTAAAAACTGTCCTTTGCAAAACTGAAAGTTAAATCTCTTCAATAAAGTTCAACAGAAACTTTCCGGTTAATCTGATTATTGATGGGTATGTTGGTTTGTTATTTGCATTGATTTTGTTTCTTTTTACTTGTCTTTGATTAAGAGCCAAGCCGCTACGGTTCCTAGCAAATAAAGTATTAGAGTAGGGGTAGAAAAGATAATGAGATTTAGTATATCTGTTGTAGGTGTTATTATAGCGGATATAAAAAAGATAATTAAAACAGCCCACCTAAATTCTTTAAGCAGAGTTTTTGGAGATACTACTCTTGCTAAAGCAAGTATTACTATAGCTATAGGAAGTTGAAACATTATTCCTAAACCTACTGAGATGGTAATTAGTAATTTGAGATAGTTTGAAATTGTTACCATAGGGGTGAAATTTGTTCCAAGGTTTAATAGAAACTTTATAGCTAAAGGGAAAACAACTGTGTATCCAAACGTTATCCCTCCTATAAATAGAACCGTGCCTGAAACTATGAAACTTGCAAGCCACACTTTTTCATTTCTGTAAAGTGCTGGTGAGACGTATTTCCACAGTTGGTATAGGATATATGGCATAGATATTACAAATGCCACAAAAATAGCGGCGTGCAGATAGGCAAAAAAAGGCTCAGTTGGAGATATGAAACTTAGCTTATCTTGAATTGTGTTTTCTATAGGTATAGTGAGAAATTGAAATATAGGTTTTATGAATGTGAGAGCCGATAAGAAAGCTATTGAGAAGAAAATAATTACTTTTATAATACGAATTCGTAACTCTTCTAGGTGTTCTAGAAG
>JALWYX010000042.1 GCA_027078415.1 Thermoanaerobaculia bacterium | reverse complement strand
ATACTCCAGAAGTAGTTAGAAAGTCTTACCCTCACTTTTTTTCAGATTTACGTAAAGTTACATGCACCATGTAATTTTAGCGGACGCTAAAGGTAGAAAGTTAGACGAACTTAACGATCTTGAAAAACTATCTTTCTTTTTTCAATGTGTAGCATCTATTTTCTTTTTGTACAAATTTGGGTATGCAAAGAAGATACAGTGGAGCAATCTTAGATATCTAAAAGGGAGAGTTAGAGGTTTAAGAGTTGATAAAGCAGCTGTGGGAGTAAACGAAGCTTGCAGTTATTTCGAGGAACTATTAAGTATCGTTTCGTTTAAAAACAGCGGTAGATCTCACGGGAAATTTTTTACGCTATATAGAGAATTTTGGAAAGATATATTTAGATTAGGTGGTATAACTAAAATTTTAACTGATCTAATAAATTATTCTTTACGTTATAAAAGTTTTATACCTGCTTACGCTTCGCTGATAGGAGAAGAAAAAGGCTTGCTAATATTAGCGTTACCTGATGAAATTGCTAGTGATATGTACAGTTATTTTGATACGTTTCATGCAGCGGTAAAGTATCTGACTTCTGAAGAATTTGTAAAAAGAATAAAAGGTACTTCCTTAGATACAGAGCCAACTTACACTACTTTGATTCATCATTACTTTAATAGAGGAAGATTTGCCCAAGTTCTTGCGAGAAAATGGGACGGAGGATTTGAAACGCTTCTTATAAAGGCCTGGAGTAGTTTTTATTTGGGAGATTATTATAAAGCGGAGAAATTTATCCTACAAGCTCAGCCTTTTGACTACTTTTTGAGAATAAAACGTCTTCGATTGCTTGTAAGGATCTGGGGACGGCTGGGAAAAATAAAAGAGATAAAAAAGGTAAAAGATGAGCTTGAAAATATCGAATCTTCTTTGGAGAAAGATATTTTATTCGCTGAAATTATGTGGGAGTTGGATGCTAAAGAACCGTTTTTACGTAAAGAAGAGGAGTTGTGGCAAAGAGAGAGCAGAGATGTAAATGCTATATTTGAAGTTAGTAAACTGCATATTTTAGCAGGTATTACAAAAAGAGATCCTAAATATATAGAGGATGGATTTAGAAGGGTATTCCCTTTCCGTAGATCGCTTAATAATGTCGTTGAGATAGCTTCTTTATGGAACGACCTAGCTATAGCGAGGGTGTGGAAAGGTGATTTAGAAGGAGCGAGAAGAGCTATTTTACACGCGGTTTCTCTGCTTAAAAGGTGTGATGGTATGCGGGTTTACACCCTGGCTATTCGTAATCTAGCAGAAATAGAATTAAGGATGGGAAAGCTTGATAGAGTATTTGAACTTCTAACTAGAGTTATAGATTTTAATAATAAGCAAAATAATTTTTTAGCTGTTGCCCAGGACAACGTTTTGTTGGCTAAATGGTATTTTCTTATGGGTGAAACTAAAGAGGCTATTAATTTATTACATAAGTTATTGAAAGTTAAGAAAGCAGATATTTTAAAAAATGAAATATATTTACATTTAGCACGTTTTTATGGCTTGCTTGGGGATCGATCTAACTCTTCTTTCTATTTGGAAAAGATAAATGTTTCAATTTTATCTGAACTTGAACCTGAAGAGATACCAGCGTTGTACTCTTTGGCAGGTAAAAAAAGAAATATACCTTTTGGGGAATTAACCGGTAAAGTGGAGTTGATATGGAGGAGAACTTTAGCTGGTTTTGATTCTAGCTCTCTTGTGAGAAAACTTGATATACACGATTTTAGGAAATACAGGCTTGTGTTTGATATCTTCTTTACAAATAGAAACTCTGTAAAACCTGATCTTGTTGAAGAGGCCATCTCTTTTTTTGAAAAAAGTGGTATGCCATTTTTTGCAAATAGACTTAGAAAAAGACTAGCTGTAGGTATATCTGTTATAGAAGAGATTCTTTCAAAAGAAAGAATGTCGGTTGAGAAAGCGTTGGAATATATCCGTTCGTTATACGAAGGAAAATTTTTCCTTAAGCTAAAAACTCCCTATCGCATATTGGAAATAGGAGAAAAAGTGTTGGAGCCTGAAGTTAAAATAGAGACCACTTTGCGTAACGGTACAGAGGTTCTTTTTGAATATGAAAGAGATTTTTCTCTAGCAAAAATTCTTTCCTACTCTATTGCTAAAGTTCTTGAAGTAGAAGAAAATTTTTCTACAAGTAAGGGTAAAGTCTGGTTTAAAAAATTTGGAATTGTAGGCAGTAGTACCGCTATTGTAAATGCTTTAAAGCATGTACCTACTATAGCTAAAGCAGATTTTCCAGTATTGATAATAGGCGAGACAGGAACAGGCAAAGAGCTTATAGCAAATGCCGTATATCTGTTAAGTAGAAGAAAAGAAAAAATATATATGGTGGTTAATTGTGCTACCTTTACGGAAGATCTTGTAATATCGGAGCTTTTTGGACATCGCAGGGGCAGCTTTACCGGAGCTGTAGAGGATAGAAGAGGGGTCTTTGAAAGCGCTGACGGAGGAACAGTTTTTCTCGATGAGATAGGAGATATACCACTAAAAGCTCAAGTAGCTCTATTAAGGGTATTACAAAATGGAGAACTAAGAAGAGTGGGTGATAGTGTTATAAGAAAGGTTGATGTTAGGATAATAGCTGCCACAAATAAAGACCTATATTCCCTGGTACAGGAAGGGAAATTTAGAGAAGATCTTTATTACAGGATTAAGTGTGCTGTTGTAAAAGTACCTCCACTTAGGGCTAGAGGTGACGATGTTGTTGAGATTGCTCGCCATTTTTCCTTTAAGGACGGTTACTCTTTGACTAAAAAAGCTGAAAAAAAATTGCTTACCTACAACTGGCCTGGTAATATAAGAGAGCTTAAAATGGTGATAGACTTAGCTAAGTCGCTGGCTTATTCAAGAGGAAGCAAATTTATAAAGCCGGAAGATATAGTTATAGACGATGGGAGTGAGGAGAGAAGGGGAAATTTGCATGAGATAGTAGATCAGTTTAGAAGAAGGGTTATAAGAAAATATATAGAAAACTCTTCTTCTGTTTCACAAGCTGCTAAAAAGTTGGGAATATCAAGACAAGCACTCTTCTATTTGATAAAGAAATACTCTATTTAAAAATATCCCATCCTTCTAAATAGGTTTTTCCTGGAGTGTAATTTGTTACGACGTTGCCCTCCTTGGTAACTTTACCTATTTTGAACGTTCCAGCTGGAGGATTTGTGTTAGGAGGGATAGCTAAAAGCAGGTGATAATCTTCACCTCCATAGAGAACGATATCTTTGTAATCTATACCAAGTTCTTCGCTCAGCTTAATAAAATCGTCTTTAACAGGAATAGAGTCGAAGTTTATCTCAAATCCGTGTGGATAAGTTAGGTAAGTCGCAGCTTGAATAAGTGAGTCGGATAAGTCAGTTATAAATATTGTTTTTTTCTGTTTAACTGCCCATTGGGTTATATCAAATCTGGGAGTAGGTAATAGATGTTTCTTTATAACTTCTAACGCGTAAGGATGTTGTGAAATTTGACCTTTTATAGCGAAACTTCCATTTCTGTCAAATTCTATACCTATCTTTCTTATTATTTCAAATCCCAGAGCCGATTCTCCTGGGTAACCACTAAGGTATAAGTTGTAATAGGGAGGTGCAGATTCTCGAGGAGTCTCTTTTATTGTTTTACCTATTACGCATAGTGAGAAAAAAGATGTTGAACAGCGAGTTGTATCTCCCCCACCGAGTTGAGCTCCAAATGTTTGCAATTCTGACTTTACTGTTTTTAGAAAGCTATTTACAGGGAACTTTTTTCTTATACCCATCGACAGAAAAGCAACTATTGGCATAGAACCAGAGGCGGCCAAGTCGGATAAGGTAACCCTTACTAGCCGTTTGGCTATCAGCTCTGGAGGAGTAAATGGGTAAAAATGGGTATTCTCAACTTGAGAATCGACCGATATAGCAAACTTTCCATCTAGCGTTAAGTATGCAACGTCGTCTCCTATAGATCGATTTAGCGATTTTAGAAACTGAATAAATTCTAATTCGTTAATTGTTTTTTCTTGGGGAAGATAAAAGTGAGGTTATCTCCGAAACGAAAGACTCAACGTCTTCAAACCTTCTGTATACCGAAGCAAACCTTATATAAGCAACTTTGTCTAAATTTCTTAATTTTTCCATCACCATCTCACCTATTTCGCTGCTTTTTATTTCTCCTCCTTTATTTATACTTATTCGCTCTATCTCTTCAACTATATCTTTTATTTTAGCAAGCGGAATAGGTCTTTTTTCGCACGCTTTTGTTATCCCCGCTAATATCTTTTCTCTAGAAAATTTCTCTCTTCTACCATCGCGTTTTACTACCAACGGAAAAGATTCTTCTATTTCTTCATAAGAAGTAAACCTTCTATGACAATTTAAACACTCCCTTCTTCTTCTTATAATTGCCCCGTCCTTACTTTCACGTGTTTCTACAACTCTATCCCTCTTTGAACCGCAGTAAGGACATTTCATTGGGAAGTAATTTTAAAGAGTAGTTTAATAATGATTTGAGAAGCGTCCCCTTTTTGTTCTGTAATAGTGAATTCTAAATCTTTATACTCTTTTATGGTATTGTTGTTTTCATCCCTTAGAGTTAGCGTTACACTGTAATTTTTGATCTTTTTCACGTTGTCTTTAGGAAGTTGCTTTAATATCTTTTGTAAAGTTGTTATTTTACTTTCCTTATCTATCCCTGCAGATTTAAGAAGTTTAGAAGGTATTAGCTCTTCCTTAACCGGTGCACTCTTGACAGCTGTTGTCTTGGCTTTCTTTAGTTCTTCTAAAGCGCTGAATGGATCTTTCTTCTTTTTTATAACCTTTCTAGGAGTTAGTTTTGTTGCCGAAGCAGATGTGGTTTTATCTGAGATTAAAGATACTTTCTCTTCTTTTGCAGGAGAGGTTTTCTGAGGTTCTTGAACTTTATGCTCGCTTTTTTTAGTTTGTGTTGTTACACCACTTTCTTTTACCTCTACTTCTTGAACACCTGTTTTAACCGCTGTTGGCGAAATTTTCGGCTCTGCTGCCTGAGAAGAGACACTAGCAGTAGCCCTTTGAGTAGTAGAGGTTTTTTTTACTTCTACTTTAGGAACCTTTTGATGTTGCTCTCCGGTTTTAGAAATAGCATCTGCTTGCTCTCTAGGTTTACTTTCCTCCTTAACCTTTGTTTGACGTCCACGTAAGAATATAGAAGGTTTAGGCCGTTTCTTAGTTTCACCTTTTAGAAGCTTTTGTTTTATATTCATTAAAGTGAGTTTGGATATACCTTTAAGAGTTTCAAATACTCCTTTACCTTGGACAGCAGAAGCTTCGTAGTAAGGCCAATTTTTCTTATTCAACGCTCTGTTAAGTTCTTCTACCGTTAGTATGTTTGGGAGATCTCGCTTGTTGTATTGTAACACTAGAGGAATCTCATCTATATTTAGCCCCAATTCGTTAAGGTTGTCCTCTAGATTCTTTAACGAATCTATGTTTGCTTGTAACATAGGTCTCTGCGAGTCAGCTACAAATACGATCCCATCAACCCCTCTTAGTACTAATTTACGTGTTTGATTGTAAAACACCTGACCGGGAACGGTATATAACTGGATCCTAGTATTAAATCCTGCTATAGTGCCTACTTCTATAGGTAGTAAGTCGAAAAATAGTGTTCTGTCAGTTTCGGTCTCTAAAGAAACCATCTCCCCTCGTGATTTTGGACTAGTATGGCTATATATGTATTGTAAGTTGGTCGTTTTACCGCACAAACCAGGACCGTAGTAAACTATTTTAGCTGCCATCTGCCCTGTGCTGTAATTGAAGAAGACCATTACATCCCCCTATTTTGGCGTGTCTTTTAGTTTATAATTCTTCTTATCCCTAGTCAACTTAAGAAGCTGTTTTTCTAGTATTTTGTCTTTAGGGGTAAAAGTATCGTAACGTTTCTTTAGTTCAATTGTAGCTAAAGCTAGGTATACAGCTGTTAAGAAGAACGTTTTCTCTTTTTTTATCTCGTTTAACTCTTCTAAATAGATCTCCTCTCCCCTGGCTACAGGTCCTGTAATATAAGAAACGGGGAAGCGAAAATCAAAATTGTTAACTACACCTTTTGCTAAAGATATTAACCCTTTTTTAGCTTTATCTGGTAACCCGATTTTCTCTGATAGAAATATTGACAAGCTCATCAAAGTAGCCACACCACCAGCAGCTAAAGTTGCGGCTAGGTGGTAAATCCGTAGCTTTTCCTCTTTCAATTTTGCCCAACTTGCGCCTAGTCTATTTACTATCTCTAATGCTATAGCAGAAGATCTATCATTTCCTGATATTGCAAAGAAAGTATCTTTGGCTACTTTAAAATCTAAAACGGTGGGAAAAGAACGCAACGGATGAAGCAAAGTAGCTTCTACTTTATGTTTGTACAATTCTTTCGGGAGAATGTTGGCAGACGTGTAAACCACAGGTATATCTGGATAGTTGTGGGAGAGAAACGGCACAATTTCTAAAAGAGCAGATTCTGGTACTGCTATAAGAAAAAAATCGGCCCTTTCTACCTTCTTGCTGTTGAGAAGATATACCTTGCTCTCCAGTAGTTGATCGTACCGTTCACTACGTGCAAAAACGGATTTTAGCTCAAATCCAACCTCTTTTAACCACTTACCCAGGCTTCTACCTACTTTCCCAGCTCCTATTAATATGAAACTTTTGCTCATAAACAGCTTATTTAAATGTTATCATAAAATAAGGTACGTAGTTATTATGGGGTTGAATAAAGATATACGACTTACTAAAAGAGAGGAAGCTATTATTAAAGAGGTACTGGAGATATATTTTAAATCGGGAGAACCTGTATCATCCAGAACGGTTTCTAAAGTTTCAACTCTTAATCTTTCTCCTGCTACTATAAGGTCGATTATGGCCGATTTAGAAGAGAAAAAGATGTTGTTTCAACCTTACTCCTATGCAGGTCGAATTCCCACTTCTAAGGCTATTCATTACTACGTAGAGAATTTAGTAGATATTGAAAAATTGCCTTCTACGGAGAAAGATTATATCGTTTCTCGTTTGTGTAGAAGAGAAGAAGCTTCCACAGTGATAGAAGAAGCTGTGCAAATATTAGCTGAACTTACGCAATTTATGGGAGTTGCTATGATTCCTTCTTTTGAAGATGTAGAAGTGCATACTATCCATTTTATTCCCTTGGAAGATACTAAGATTTTGTGTGTTATAGTTACTAAAACAGGATTTGTGATAAGTAAGAAAGTTCCCCTAGATGAAAAAATACCTACTAAAGTTTTAGCCAAATTTGCTGATTTTATAAATGATAACTATAAAGGATTTTCCTTGCGTAGGATAAGAGAAAAGGTTATAGAAGATATAAAACAGCTGGAGATAGGAAATTTCTTGGCTTCAGTCTCCTCTATTGTAAATGATGCGTTGTATTGTGAAGAGGGAGAGGTAGTAATAGAGGGTACAGTTTCTCTACTTAAACGTTTCTCCGATCCTAGAGAGATAACTACCCTTCTTAATACTTTTAATGATAAATTGTTACTTCTAAAGATTCTCAGCAGTTGTTTAGAAATAGGAAATGAAAATAGGGGTCCGGTTGTTTTAATAGGGGAAGAGGTATTACCAGGAGAAGATAACTTGGCGCTGGTAGGTTTTCCTTTTTTAGTAGGCAAGAGGGTAAAAGGGACTGTGGGTGTTTTAGGAGTTGTTGCTATGCAATACAGACACGTTATATCGCTTGTTAAATATACTGCTTCTAAGCTTGAAGAGAGATTGGAGTATTTATCTTTAGGAGGGTAAGATGAAGGAAGGTAGAGGTAAAGAGGGCGAAGTAACAAATAAAGTAAATAATAACGAAACTCCAAATATGGAAGAAGAAATTGAGCTCGATGTAGATAGTTTACCTGAAGATCCTAGTAGTGTTATAGAGCAAGTCATAGAGGACGCGGTTAGTGCAGTAGAGAAAAAAGGCTGTGCCTCATCAGCGAAAGAGAAAGGGGAAGATTCCAAAATGCCAACAGAATTTCGAGGCAAGATAGAAGAGCTGGAAAAAAAGGTAGAAGATTTAGAGCAAGAGGCTGGTGAGTTAAAAGAGTACCTTCTGCGAACTCTGGCCGATTTTGATAACTTTCGCAAGCGCTCTCAACGAGAAAGGGAGGAGAGTAGAAAGTTTGCAAATGTAGAACTATTTAGAGATCTTCTTCCTATTTACGATAATTTGTGCAGAGCTCTTGAAGCAAGCGGTGATATTGAGTCTGTAAAAAAGGGTGTTGAACTTATAATAAAACAGTTTGAAGATCTATTTGCCAAGTATAAGTTGCAGAAGGTTGCAAATGAAAACGAAGCTTTTGATCCGAAATATCATGAAGCTGTTTTCAGTGAAGAGAGTAGAGAAGTTGAAATTCCTACGGTAAAGGAGATTGTGCAACAGGGATTTGCGCTGAATGAGCGATTGGTGCGTCCAGCTTTAGTGAGAGTTCTGGTACCTTGCCAAAATTCTAATAAAGATGATGATATTGCAACGAAAGATACAAATGGTAATATAAATTAAATATGGGGAGTGAAGTTGTAATAGGTATCGATTTGGGTACTACTAATAGCTGTGTAGCTGTTGTGGAAGGAGGTACTCCTACTGTTATTCCTAATAGAGAAGGGTCACGTACTACACCTTCCATAGTAGCTTTTACAACCGAAGGGGAAAGGTTGGTTGGTCATATAGCAAAAAGACAGGCAATAACCAATCCGTCCAATACTATATATGCTGTCAAAAGGCTTATAGGGCGTAAATTTCGCGACCCTGAGGTTAAAAAGTTACGCTCTATTCTTCCTTATACTTTGGTAGAAGCTGAAAATGGAGATGTAAGGATATTTGTGCATGGTAAACAATACTCGCCTCAAGAGATATCGGCTATGATACTTCAGGAGATTAAATCGTACGCTGAAGAATATTTAGGAAGGGAAGTAAAAAAAGCTGTTATTACTGTACCGGCGTACTTTGATGATGCTCAAAGACAAGCCACTAAAGATGCGGGTAAGATAGCTGGTCTTGAAGTTATAAGAATAATAAACGAGCCTACAGCAGCTGCTTTGGCGTATGGGTTAAGTAAGGGTGAAGAAGATGCTCATATAGCTGTTTACGATATGGGAGGTGGCACTTTCGATATTTCTATACTTACCCTAAATAAGGGTTTATTTGAAGTAAGAAGCACCGCTGGAGATACTTATCTGGGAGGAGAAGATTTAGATCAAAAGTTGATGGATTGGCTTATAAAGGAATTTGAAGAAGAGTCCGGCATAAATCTTAGAAACGATAGGATGGCTCTGCAAAGGCTCAAAGAAGCGGTTGAAAAAGCTAAGTGCAAACTATCTAGTGTAGAAGAAGTTTCAATCAATTTACCTTTTATTGCCGCAGATGACTCAGGACCTAAACACCTTATGAGAACCCTTACAAGAAAAAAGTTTGAGGAGTTGGTGGCTCCTATAATAGAGAAAACTGAAAAACCTTGTTTTGATGCTTTAGATCAAGCAGACCTAAAAGCTGCAAATATATCGCATGTACTTTTGGTTGGAGGGCAAACTAGAAGCCCTATAGTACAAAAAGCTGTCGAAAGAATTTTTAAAAAGAAACCTACAAAAGATATAAATCCTGATGAAGTAGTAGCTATAGGAGCTGCTATACAAGGAGCTATTATCCAAGGAGAAGTAAAGGGTATTGTTCTTCTCGATGTTACTCCTCTGTCCTTAGGGATAGAAACTCACGGAGGGCTATTCCATAAAATTATCGAAAGAAACTCAACTATTCCGACGAGAAAAAGTAAAATATTCACAACTGTAGTTGACAACCAAGATAAGGTCGAGATTCACGTTTTACAAGGGGAACGTGAAATAGCTTCCGAAAATAAATCGTTAGCTAAATTTGAGTTGGTAGGTATTCCTCCTGCTCCTCGAGGTGTACCTCAAATTGAAGTTACCTTCGCTATAGATTCAAATGGTATAGTTAACGTCTCAGCTAAAGATCTAGCTACAGGTAAGTCTCAAAGTGTTCAGATCAACCCCTCTAGCGGCCTATCACAAGAGGAAGTAGATAGGTTGGTTAAAGAAGCTGAACAGTACGCTAAGAAAGATGCTGAAAGGAAGGAACTTAGGAAACTTAAAAATAGGTTGGAGATGAGTCTGTATACCACTGAAAGGGTGTTTGCCCAAGTTACGAAAAAAATACCTGAGAAGGAACGTGAAAGATTGCAAAAAAAGATATTAAACGCACGTTCTGCTCTTGTTAGTTCTGAAAGGGCGGATATAGAAATGGCAATTTTCGAAGTAAATACCGTTTCCAAAAAAATTTCTGAATTCATGCTGGGAGCTTCGTTAGAAGACGAATCTGCCACTCCGTGATTGCTGTAAAAATGAGAAAAAAAGACTATTATTCTATATTAGGTGTGAGCAGAGATGCAACATTGGAAGAGATAAAAAAAGCTTATCGCCGCCTAGCGTTGAAATACCATCCTGATAGGTGTCAAGGAGATAAAGAAGCCGAAGAAAAATTTAAAGAGATTACAGAGGCGTATTCGGTTTTATCCGATCCGCGTAAAAGAGCAGAATACGACGTTCGAGGTGCAACTGAAACAATCAATATAGGAGACATCTTTGAAGTATTTAGTACTTTTTTTGATACAGATTTCTTACGAACCCAAGAGGGCAGTTATGCATCCGATTTAAGGTATATACTGGAGTTAGATTTTGAGGAAGCACTTTTTGGTACTACAAAAGAGTTGGAATTTGAACGTTTAGAAGTGTGTAACGACTGCGGAGGTAAGGGTATAGAATCTGATAGTGATGCAAAAGTGTGTACCTACTGTAAAGGCAATGGCAGAATAGAGGTAGTACGAGGGTTTTTCTATTTTTCTCAAAGCTGTCCTAAGTGTGGTGGAAAGGGTAAGTTCTATAAAAAGTGTAGAAAATGCCGTGGAAGAGGAAGAGTTGTAGTAGAAAGAAAGTTGCAAGTAGATATACCTGCCGGAGTAGATTCCGGAACAAGATTGATTCTAGAGGGTGAAGGAGAAGGAGGACTTTACGGAAGAAGGGGAAATCTTTACGTAGAGATTAATGTTAGACCTCATGAAAAGTTTGTAAGAAAGGGATACGATATATATTCCGAATTAGAAGTAGAACTTCCCTTCCTGGTTCTAGGATGCGAGACAGAAGTGGAGACAGTTTGGGGTAAAAAGAAGGTAACAATTCCCCCTTCTACACAACCAGGAAGTAAAGTAGTTATAGAGGGAGCTGGTGTTGAACATGGAGGTAGAAGAGGTAATCATATATTAATAGTTAAGGTTAGAGTTCCCACCATGAGGGAATTAAGTGAGGAGGAAGTAGAACTGTTAGGGAAGTTGGCCGAACTTGCACGTAAGCGTTCAAATAATAGCGGTTTTTTTTCACGAATTAAAAGACGGCTTTTTAAATAGTTGCCAAAAGTTGTAGCCAATATTTTTATTTCCGAACTTCGAGGAAACAGGTTTGTAGTAGAAGGGGCTAAGTTTCATCACCTTGCAGTGGTAAAACGAGTTCGGAAGGGTGATGTTCTGCAAGTTACTGATGGTAAAGGTAGTGTTTGTAATGCCAAAGTTAGCACTGTAAGTAGAGATTGTTTATGGCTTGATTTGATAGATCAAATTACAACGGTTGAGCTTGCGCCGTTTGTAGATCTTTTTACTGCTCCCCCAAAAGGTGAACGTATAAGTTGGTTGGTGGAGAAATGTACGGAATTAGGAGTAGGTAGAATAAATTTTTGCGATTGGGAAAGATCTGTTAGAAAGCTAAAGTATAAAAGTTTGGCGCGGCTTAGGAAAGTGGCGATTGCTGCTATGGAACAATCGTTTGGTGCTTGGTTGCCAGAGATAAGAATTTTAAGTCTAGATGATAGTTTTTCTGAATTGGAGAAACATGCAGTTAAAGTGGTGTTTGTTCCAGATGGTGTACCTTTGAATGATTTTGCTATTAATAAACCTAGACTAGCACTTGTAGTAGGTCCTGAAGGCGGTTTTACTCCTAGAGAACTAGAGCGTATGAGAAAAATAGGTTCTAGCTTTGCTTCTCTTACGCAAACCGTTTTGCGTATAGAAACTGCGGCTGTGGTTAGCTGTTCATATTTCAAAATTCTTAATATAACATATAACTATAAACAAGAGAAAGGGGAAAGTTCATGAATATCAACGATCTTCTTAAGATAGCTGTTGAGAAAAATGCTTCGGACCTTCATCTTAAGGTTGGTAATTACCCGGTAGTTAGAGTGGATGGTACTCTTGAACCTCTAACCGGTCTTAAACGTTTGATGCAGGAAGATACTGTATCTATGGCTTATTCTATTATGAATGCTAAGCAGAAACAGCGTTTTAAAGAGGAGATGGAGATAGACATAGCTTATTCTGTACCTGGATTGGGTAGATTCAGATGTAATATTTTTCAACAGAGAGGAGCTATAAGTTTGGTTTTACGTGTAATTCCAGCCAGGATAAAAACCATAAGTGAACTTATGTTACCTAAGGTTATAGAGAAGATATGTGAGGAGAGGAGAGGATTAGTTTTGTGCACAGGTACCACAGGTTCCGGTAAATCTACCACTCTAGCATCTATGATAGATTATATTAACTCTACTCGGGTTGAACATATAATCACTATAGAGGATCCTATAGAGTTTCTCCATAGAGATAAAAAATCTATAGTTAACCAGCGTGAGTTGGGCTCAGATACCAGGTCGTTTGCCAACGCGTTGCGCTCAGCTCTGCGTCAGGATCCAGACGTTATACTTGTAGGTGAGATGCGAGACTTTGAAACGATAGAGACAGCTCTTCTAGCTGCAGAAACTGGACATCTGGTCTTTTCCACTCTTCACACTTTAGATGCTACAGAGACTATAAACCGTATAATTTCTGTATTTCCTCCACATCATCAAAAGCAGATCAGAATCCAGCTTTCTCAGGTTTTAAGAGCTGTTATTTCTCTAAGACTAGTTCCTAGAGCTGATGGGTTGGGAAGAGTACCAGCTGTCGAAGTTATGATAACAACTCCTTATATAAGAGAATGTATAGAACAGAAAGAAAAAACAAAGTATATCAGAGAACAAATAGCACTAGGTACAAGCCAGTACGGTATGCAAACTTTTGATCAATCGCTCTTTTACCTTTATAAACAGGGATTGATAACGTTAGAAGAAGCTATGAAACGGGCAACTAATCCGGATGAGTTCCGTTTGAGAGTAGAAGGTGTGCAATTTACTGCAGATATGTCTAGAGAAGAGATGGAACAAGATATAGCCTCAGAAGAGAAAGACTTGGAATATTCTTTAGAAGAGGAGAGTGTAGAGGAAGATCTAGGGGATCCTTTGGGTGATTTAGATGACACGTTTAAGTTCTAGTGCTGTAGAGTATGCGATTAAACTTCTTGAAAAAAGAGATCTTACACAATACCAGTTGGTTGAAAGGCTGAAAAGAAGGGGGTTTACTTCTGATGAGATAGAAGAAACTTTAGCATTTTTGAGAAGGAGAAGGATTTTAGACGATAGAAAATTTTCCTTTAATTTTGTAGAGTACGCTACTGAGGTGCGAAAATGGGGTAAACTGAAGATAGTGTCTCAACTTAGAAAAAAAGGAGTAGATGAAACTACTATTGCAGAGTTAGAAGGTGAATGGGATTATTCTCTAGAAAAGGAACGAGCGTATGAGCTTGCCAACAAATATATAAGAGAGAGAAAGCTGGATTTATCAAGTTTAAAAGATAGAAGAAGGTTGGCTAACTTTTTGTATAACAGGGGTTTCGAATATAGTATAGTTTTGGAAGTTATTGAAGATACAGTGGAGAACAGATATGAAATCTAGTGAGATACGATCAAGTTTCGTAGATTTCTTTGTAAATAAAGGTCATAAACATATTAGTAGTGCTCCTCTAGTGCCTGTAGGTGATCATACTCTTCTTTTTACAAATGCGGGAATGGTCCAGTTCAAAGACTATTTTACAGGTAAAGTGAAGCCGCCTTTAAAAAGGGCTGTAACTGTACAAAAGTGCTTGCGTGTATCTGGTAAGCACGCCGACTTAGAGAATGTAGGCCCTAGTGATAGACATCATACATTTTTTGAGATGTTAGGCAACTTTTCTTTCGGTGATTATTTTAAAGAACAAGCTATAGAATATGCGTGGGAATTGGTAACTAATATCTGGGAAATTAAAAAAGATCAGATATTTGTATCTATTTTTAAAGATGATGAAGAAGCATACAAGTTGTGGAGAAAAGTAGCAGGTTTAACTGAGGATAAAATAGTAAGACTTGGTGAAGAAGACAACTTTTGGGCCATGGGTGATACAGGACCATGTGGGCCTTGTAGCGAGATATACGTAGATAGGCAACCTACTTATCCCCGACTGGAAGTGGAAAAAGGATGCGAGTCGGGCAGATATATAGAAGTATGGAATTTGGTTTTCATGCAGTACGAGAGAGATATATCGGGAGCACTCAAACCTCTGCCTAAGCCATCTATAGATACTGGTGCAGGCCTTGAGAGAGTTGCTGCTGTGTTACAAGGTGTAACTTCTAATTACCAAACCGATCTGTTTGTACCCATAATATCTGCCTTGGAAAATATATTTAACAGAAAATATGGGAATAATACCTCTACAGATGTATCCTTTAGGGTAATTTCGGACCATATAAGAGCTATTACCTTTCTTATAGCGGATGGAGTTGTTCCCTCTTCTGAAGGCAGAGGATACGTGTTACGTAGAATTCTTCGGAGAGCTGTACGTCACGGTATGAAGTTAGGTAAAGAGGAGCCTTTTCTGTTTTCTTTAGTAGATACGGTTGTGGAAATTATGGGTAGTTTTTACGGAGAGCTTTACGATTCTGCTGATTCTGCAAAAAGAATTATAGAAAAGGAGGAACAGAAATTCTTAGGCACTTTAGCTAACGCTGCCAGAATGCTACAACAGTGGGTCGATGAAGCTAGAAGTCAAGGGAAAAAAGAGCTATCGGGAGATAAAATATTTAAGCTATACGATACTTACGGTATGCCTATAGATATAGCAAAGGAGATGCTCGAAGAAGAGCGCATGAGCTTTGACGCGGTAGAATTTGAAAATCTACTTCAGCTACAAAGAAAAAGAGCTAGAGTAGCTACGGCAAAAAAGATCTCCCAAAGAGAGCTCCTTGAGAATTTAATAAAAGATCTAAACTTACCAAAAACAGAGTTTGTGGGATATGACCTATTAAAAGAGCGGGCCAGAATATTAGCTCTTATAAGAAAAGATGAAAATTTTTATGAAAAAGTTAACGGTTTAAGTGCAGGAGAAAATGGTTTGATTATTTTGGATAAAACGGTATTTTATGCAGAGGGAGGAGGACAAGTAGGTGACCGTGGTAAATTAAGTACTTCAGGGGGTGAAGTGGAGGTTGTAGATACACAGAGAATAGGGGATGTAGTGGTTCATTTTGTTTATTGTGTGAAGGGAACAATTTGTACTGGTGAAAATTCTATTTTGGAAGTGGACAAGGAAAGAAGGTTGAATACGCAACGTAATCACACTGCAACTCATCTGCTACATGCGGCTCTTAGAAAGGTTTTAGGGCGGCAAGTGAAGCAGGCTGGTTCTTTAGTAGCTCCCGATAGGTTGAGGTTTGATTTTACTTGGGATGGTAAGGTGGAAAGTGAGGAGTTGGCCGAAATAGAGCGTACGGTAAGTAGGTGGATTCTAGAGAATAGGGAAGTTATAAAGAAGTATGAACCGTTAAGGGATGCTCTTTCGCGAGGGGCTATTGCGCTGTTTGGAGAAAAGTATGGAGATATAGTTAGAACAGTTGAAATTCCAGGTATATCTTTAGAACTGTGCGGAGGGTGTCACGTTGATCGCATTGGGGAGATAGGGCCTTTTATAATCACCTCATCTAAAGGTATAGGATCGGGAATAAGAAGAATAGAGGCTATAACTGGTGACGCTTCTATCGGTTGGATATACGATAAGAAAAATAAGTTGTCGCGTCTTGAAAGTATTTTAGGGGTGCCGGAAGGTGAGGTAGAGCAGTCTATTTTATCTTTGATCAAGGAAGCCAATGATCTGAGAAGAGAAGTGGAGTATCTTCGTAGAAAATTGGTGTATGGAGGTGGGATTGATAGGTATTCAGATTCATTTTTTGCTTTGGTATGGGGGGAGAAGTTGGACAGATCTTCTATGAGAGATTTAGCTAGAAAGCTCGCTAGGGATCAAAAGGGGATAGGCTTTGTTATATCAACGCACGACGATAAATTTGCCGCTGTAGTGGCAGTTGATCAATCTTTTTTGGATAAAGTGTCTGCTCGAGAAGTAATAAAAGATACTCTGAGCGGTTTTGGAAAAGGCGGAGGCAAAAAAGATTTAGCTGAAGGCGGTGGGAGATTTACCAATAAGGAAGATTTCAAAAAAGCAGTTGTAGAAAGGCTGCGTAAACTTGTTTCGATTTTTTCTATACAGTAGTCTAATTCTATTTTTCTGCTTTGGTAGTAAAGGAGAAGGTAAAGTCTCTTTGAAGATAGATGAAAAGGGGGTACCTCTTATCTACAATCAACCTGAAAGTAATAGGAAAATGCAGGTAAGTATTAAGCTCCAAGAACCCTTAGATAAATCCTTATTAAATTTTATAGATTTTTATGGATTGTCTAGGGGATTAGTACCTAGGTTGATTCAGTCTATTATTCAGGTTGAGTCTGGTTATAATCCTAGAGCTGTTTCGAGTAAGGGTGCTATGGGACTTATGCAACTTATGCCTTTTACTGCACGTTCTTTAGGTGTACGAAATCCTTTTAATGTACGTCAAAATATCCGTGCAGGAACCTTGTATTTTAAAAGACTTTTGGATAAGTATAATGGAAAATTGGATTTAGCATTGGCAGCTTACAATGCAGGACCAGGTGCTGTAGATAAGTACGGAGGTGTTCCACCTTATAAAGAAACTATTTACTACGTAAAAAGAGTACTAGCTCTTTATAGAGGAGAAAAACTGATAGTAGAAAAAGTTAAGGTAAGAAAAAAAGTAAAGGTAGAGAAAGTTGGCGATATATTAGTTATAAGTAATTAATGCGAGATGCAAATCTACCCAACTTGCTGTCTTTTTTCAGGATCCTGCTTGTTCCGGTATTAGTTACAATATTACTTACCGAGTTTGAAGGCAAAGAGTTTGCAGGATTGGCAGTTTTTCTACTCGCTATTATTACAGATTTCTTTGACGGTTTTTTTGCACGCAAGTGGGGTATTATTACTCAGCTTGGTAAAGTTCTAGATCCTGCTGCAGATAAAATCCTTATATCTTCTGCTTTTATCTCTTTGGTTGCTATAGGAATAGCACCTGCTTGGATGGTGGTAATAATAGTAGCTAGAGAATTTGCCGTTTCTACTCTTAGAACAGTCGCATCTTCCAAAGGCATTATTATCCAATCTGGATTGGAGGGGAAAATAAAAACTGTGTTGCAAACATTGGCGATATGTTTATTAATTGTCAAGAAACAGTTAGGTAGTATAGCTATAGTAGCTGAACTGTCGTTGTGGTTAGCTTTATTTGCTACAGTAGTTTCTGGAATTGTATATTTTTGGAAATATAGGAATATATTATTTGCTTATTAATTAATATCTGGAATGCATTTTCCTCGCTTAATAGTTAAAATAGGATATGCATTTTTACAGGAAAGTTATAAGT
>JALWYX010000041.1 GCA_027078415.1 Thermoanaerobaculia bacterium | reverse complement strand
ATAGAAAACGGTTCCAATACTCCTATACAACCGTTTCAACCACCTTATTTTTTCGAAGCTATTTTTTGTATATTCAGCTCTTTATCTGTAGTGGTCGTATCTCTATTCTGCTAGGTAACGCTCTATCAGAGGAATTAACTATATACCAAACGGCTTCTGCGATATCTTGCGGTCTGATTTTCCAACTTTGGTCTCCTCCTGAGCGGAAGAAATCTGTAGCTACACTACCAGGTAGAACAGTAGCTACCTTTATTCCGTAGGGTCGCAAATCAAGCATCGCTGCTTCCGATAATCCTAGTAATCCAAATTTACTAGCGCAGTACACAGATCCTCCCGGGAAAACATTTTTAGAAGCTAGAGAACCTATATTAATAATCATCCCTTTTCTTCTCTCTTTCATATAAGGAGCCACTTTTTTTATAAAGTGGAAAACTCCCGTCAAGTTAGTTTCTATAACAGAATGCCAATCATCCAAAGAGATTTCATCTATTTCTCCCCTAACACCTATACCTGCATTATTAACTAACAGATCTATTTTCCCTTCAGCCTTTAAAACCTTATCTACAAAGCTATCAACTTCTTCCCAATTGCGTACATCGCACACGTATCCCTTTACTTTATATTCCTCTAAAATACCTTCTAAATCAGATATTTTTTCTCTATTCCTAGCGCAAAAATACACTACCCATCCTTCTTGAGCTAACTTTTCTACTATAGATCTTCCTATTCCTCTAGTGCCTCCTGTAACAATTGTAACTTTCATTCAAACACCTCCTTGAGAGTTGCGTATTATAATTTTGAAATAATTTTAGCAATATAGAGGTTGATGTATAAGGAGCTGTGAATAGGAGGAGTAAAGAATGATTCTAGATCCGATATACTTTCTTTTCATAGCACCTGGTTTTATTTTATCTTTATGGGCTAGTTGGAAAGTAAGATCTACATTTAATAAGCTTTCTCATACACCTAATTTACGTGGTTTAACAGGAAAAGAAGCTGCAGAAGCGATGCTGCGCGCAGCAGGTATATACGATGTCAAAGTGGTACCAACCTACGGGCACTTAACAGACTACTACCATCCTTTACAAAAAGTTTTAGCTCTGTCGGAGTCTGTTTACGGGTCACGTTCCATCGCCGCTATAGGAGTAGCATGTCACGAAGCTGGTCACGCTATCCAACACGCCAAAGGCTACGTTCCTCTTTATCTTCGTTCCATGCTGGTACCAGCTACTACATTTGCAACAAATGCCGGCTACTTTGTTATGTTAGGCGGGTTGCTAATGAATGCTATGGGACTTGTAGCATTAGGTGGAATATTGGCTTTCGGTGTTACTCTTTTATTCCAGATTGTAACATTACCGGTAGAATTTGACGCATCTAAAAGAGCCAAAGAGGTAGCATTTGAAATAGGTCTTGTTACAGAAGAAGAGAAAAGAGGTATGGCTAAAGTTCTAAACGCAGCAGCTCTAACCTATGTAGCAGCTGCTATCACTACATTGCTCACACTCTTGTACTACCTATGGAGGGCAGGTTTACTGGCAGGAAGCAACGAAGATTAAACAAAAAAGACAATCACTTAAAAACCATAATTTTGGTCGAAAAACAGGTGTAAAAAAGCGATAAACAGCTTTGCGAAGACAATAAAACTAAAAATGGCCAAATTTGCAAACATTTAGCAAAAAATTAAATCTAATGCAATACTCGAAACTCAACTGTAGTCACTTTGCTACATACATCAATAAGGGTTTATAGACAAATATTTATACCTATCTTAAACCTTTTAAACGCTCTCATTCTCCAACTTACATAAAACTACTATACCCTTTTTATATAGCCTCTAGTTTACAAGAATTACAATTCTCAAAAATCATAATATATACCAAAACTTTAGATTGCACGCAGGAACCTTTCAAAAGGAGATTATAGTAAATGGAGCTAAAAAGAGAACTTACAGAAAAAATGTCCATTGCAAAAAAAGTCTCAAGAACTCTCTGTAACTATTTTTACTTAACACTTTTTGCAAGAAACAATAGTGCAACTTGCTCTTTTAGACATGCAGGAAAATTTCGCTCTAAACTAAAGATGTTGTTTGCTTCTATCTAGTACAATCCACCTTAACCAAGAAGGGTCCAGATCGAGATAGAAAAAATAGATATTAAATTAGTTAATAAACCTATTCTCATCATCTCCTTTAATCTAATCATTTTTGTTCCAAAGACAATAGCGTTAGGTGGTGTAGCTACTGGTAACATAAATGCCATTGAGCAACCAAGAGCTACAGCAGCAGCAAAAAGTTTAGGATCCTGGTTAACAGAGATAGCGTACGTTAAAGCAGGAGGTATGAAAATATTAGCTGTTGCTGTATTGGAGAACAGTTCTGTCAAGAACACGACAATACACACTAAAATTGCCACCATAACGTATGGATGAATAATTTGTAATCCTACAATAAGATGATCAAACAATTTTATCTCTTTAGCTGCACTACCAAAGCTAAGGCCACCCCCAAATAAAAGCAGTGTATCCCAGTCAATAACAGCTAAATCACTTTTTTCTAAAAGAGGCTTATTTCCATCTCTAATCATAAAAAGAAACACACTAATAGCAGCGGCAGGTACTGCCTCTGGAAAATAAGTCTTCAGCCATTCTGCCAGTGGACTACCACTTAGTACAATTTTAATAGCTCCAGGTACAAACCATAGCAATACAAGTATTAAAAAAATAAACAAACTTTTTCTACCTGCAGAGGTAAGCTTAAGTGATGCAGAGGTTATCTGCAAAGTAGCAGGAAGATTTTTTCCATAAAAAAAGTATAGTATAGATAGAATCGCGATTTGCATCGTTAGAGCTAAAGGAGCAACATCTAAAAACCATTCTAAAAAGTTATACTCTATACCAAATTCTGACAAGTTAGCTATAGCTATTAAGTTAGGAGGTGTTCCTACAGGCGTTACTGTACCTCCAATACTAGCACCGTAAGCTATAGCAAATAAGGTAAACTTTGTAAAATTTTTAGATCCATTATGAACTATCTTCCCAGAGATTGAGAGAGCTATAGGAAGAAGAACAGCTGTTGTAGCTGTATTACTAAGCCACATCGAAAGTATAAAGGAAGCACACCCAAGTGTTATAGCTACAGATGTAGGAGATCTATAGAATGAGGATAAACTAAGGACCTTATACGCTAACCACCTGCCAGCTCCGTTCTTTTCTAGCGCTCTGGCCACTATAAAACTACCTAGAAATAGGAAAATGATAGGATGAGCAAAAGGTGCAAAAGCATCTTTAACAGAAGTTATTCCACAAAGTATAGCAGCTACTGGAAAAATAAGCGAACCTATACCTAAAGGAATCAACTCTGTAATCCAAATAGACACTACACCCCATGAGATAAACAAAAAAAACAATTCGTTAATAGGGAAATAATCTGAAAGAAAGAGTGCTATTATAAACACTCCCAAAAACCAAACACCAAAAAATAGAAAGGTTTTTCTTGACATACCTAGAAGTTATGAGAATTATACAAATTCAACAATAACTTTCATACATACTGCAAGATAACAGACAATCGTAAATCTAGTTTTTATTAACACCCTCTACGATACAATTCAGTTACAGCAAGGTAAAGCCTCTAAAAATGACTAAAAATAAACGGTTAACCAACTATTGTTTATCAAACAAATTGATCAAAAAGCCAATTACCCGAATAAATCTCAAGTTATATCTAACGTTAACTCGTATAACAATAACTCCAAACTTTTTTATTCTTTCTCAATAAAAATTTACTTACCATTAAATATTCAAGCACCTTCATTACAAATTTTTTAAAATAGGATACAAAAATCGTAACAAAAATCTTTCAGAAGAAGAGCATAAGCATAAGTTTAAACTGGAACTAAAAACCTATATTTCCGCAAATTTTAGAGGATTCCTCCCTCTTCTTTAAAAAACAAAATCTCTCTTTTAAAAAGATGTAATAGTTCACAAGATTCTTATCTAATGGAGAACTCGTTATAACAGAGTTATACTTACCTACTTAAAGTACCATTGTACATCTTTACGGAATTCGTCACCTACACGTAAAGCATTTCAGTCTCTCACGTTTTATCTTCAAGAGCTATCAAGGTTATACAACTCACAATCGTTGTAAAAAAATAACATAACCGTTATTTACAACCAACAAAAGATTACGGTGAGAAACAGCAGTGATAAGAGATCTGAAAAGCTTTTACACGATATAGGTTAAGTAAATCTTGTATAATAGAATCTCTTCAAAATTCAGCATTTTAGTTCACTAAAAAGCAGTAGAACTAAAGTTGCTAAACAATTATTGGGTAAAAGATATAGAACTTTGAAAGCAACACAAAAGTATCATTTTCATGCGATAATAGAAAATGGAAGGTAATATGGATGATGATCTAAAGAAACCGCCAGATCCAGGGAAAGAAACAGAAATTAGATCTCATAATTTTTCAGACGAACAAGAAGGTGTATCGCAATCTTCCTCGACGCAGATGAAAGAGGAGGGTACGGTTGTTATAGGTGGACGGTATGAGATAGAGACGGAGCTGGGTTCTGGCGGTATGGGTACAGTATATTTGGCGTATGATCGAGTGTTACAGCGGAAGGTTGCTCTCAAAATTCTTGCAATGCACAATAAGGAACAACTTAGGTATTTTATGCGCGAGGCACGTGTACAAGCTCAAATTGATCATCCACATGTATGCAAAATCTACGATGTAGGTATAGAAAAAAACATGCCCTATTTGGCAATGCAGTATATTAGAGGCTACATGTTGGATGATATGATGGAGGAATTGACCATTGAAGAGAAAGTTATGATAATGGCAAAAATTGCTGAAGCTGTGCATGAGGTACATAAGCATGGGATTATACACCGTGACATCAAGCCATCAAACATAATGGTTGAAGTCACAGAGCAGGGGCAATATCACCCATACATACTGGATTTTGGAGTAGCGAGGTTACAAAATACTAGCACTCAGACAGAGATAGACGTAATTAAGGGTACACCGTACTATATGGCACCTGAGCAAGCAAAGGGTGACGTTAAAAGTATCGGACGACATACGGATGTTTACGGATTGGGAGTAACTTTATACGAATTGCTAACTTTGAGCAGACCATACGAAGGAGATAGCTCTATAGAGGTTCTAATGAAGATCCTCCAGAGAGAACCAGAGCCTCTACGGCAACGCAACCCTCACGTACCTGTAGATCTTGAAATAATTGTGATGAAAAGCATCTCGCAAGAAGTAAGTAAAAGGTACAGCTCTGCACGAGCATTGGCAGAGGATCTGCAAAGGTATTTACGGGGGGAACCGATTAGTGCCAGATCTCCAACAATAACTTACCGTATATCTCGATGGGTAAAAAGGAACCGTATTCTCGCAACGATGTTACTTATTCTCACTGTAGTCACGGTAACCTGGGTGTCCCTCCTTATCTATCAAACACAAAGGCACCGCTGGATAACACAAAAGTTAGAATCTTTTGTCAGTGAAGCAAGCGAAGTACGAGCACTTCTCTCGTACATCTATATGCAACCTTCACACGATATACGAAAACCTCTAAGACAACTAATAGAACGTGTTGATAAACTAGAAAAACAATTAAAAGAGATCGGTTCAGTAGGAGAATATGCAGGATATAAAGCACTAGGGGAGGTTTATTTAGCTCTGCACAACTACCCTAGAGCGTTAGCCTACTTTGAAAAAATGAAAGAAAAAGGTAAATTAACATCCGATGCAGCAGTTGCTTACAGCATTGCTTTAGGAGAGCTGTACTACCAAGAAAAACAGATCCTAGAAAGGATCAAAAATAAACAAGAGCAGGAGAGACTGAAACGCGTATTGCATAATAAATACCTATCTCCAGCTACCCAAGCATTACAGTTTGCATTAAAACATCATGGAACTACTGCCAGAGAATATGTAGAAGCGTTGTGGCATTTTTACTCAGGCTACAATAAACGAGCTGAAGAACTTGCTCTTTATGTAATAAAAAATAGTTACTGGTCCTACCTTGCACGTATAGGCGGATATAAAATACTAATCAAACTGTATCAAGATCAAGCAAATAAGGCTTTCGCACAAGGCTATACCAAGGAAGGTTTAAAATATCTAGACAATATGAAAAATTTCTTACAACAAGCTCTTCTTATAGGACGCAGTGATCCTTCTCTTCACGAATTGAATTGCAACTTCGTTTACCTAAAAGCGTTATACAACTATTGGCAAAAAAACTTCCCTAATGTGTGGAAAAGTAACGAACACGTTTGTAAAAAAGCGCTCGAGATACATCCATCTTCACCCCGTCTTTTACTTGCAACGGCCTCTTACTACAACATAATGGGTCAATACCTCTCTAGTCAGGGGATAAAAGATGGAGAAACGTATCTTAGAAAAGCCATTGAAAGAGCTGAACAAGCGAAACGACTAGACCCTGATAATCCATATACCTATTTAACACTTGGTAGTTGTTGGTCAGAAATTGCAGACCTACAATTACTCGCAGGTCAAGGAAATCCTCTATCCAGTATACAAAAAAGTATTGTATATCTTAAAAAAGCAAAGGAATTGCAACCTGAGAATATAAATGTTAACGAAGACATTTGTTACGTTTACAGTACTCTGGGTGATATATACAGACACACAGGAGGTAACCCTATAAAAGCTTATCAAGACGGCATAGATCTCTGTGAAAATGCAGTAAAAAAACACCCTAACTTGATTGTACTCAGGCATCCACTAGTAGACCTATATACAGGATTGTCCACATACCTTATAGAAAAAGGTAAAGACCCTTCTTTGTATTTGCAAAGAGCTACTGAACATTTGCAAGATATATTGGCTCGTCAGGAAGACGCTGTAGTTTACATAAATTTAGGATACTCATACCGACTTCTCGCCGCTTATAAAGTAGAACACGACCAAGATCCAACAGACACTATAGATAAAGCGTTAACCTATCTTCAAGATGGTTGGAACAAATACCCCCACAATTTTAGATTTCCTGCAAATATAGGTGTTATATACACTCTGAAAGGAGAATACACATTAAAAAAGGGTAAACAACCTTTTGAAGATATAAGAGCTGCAAAAGAATATTTGGCCAAAGCACTACAAATGGCTCCCAACGTAGCTCCACTTAGACAAAGGGCAACCTTGCCAATCCTTACAGCTCTAAAATATATAAAGCAAAGAGGTGGGAATCCATATCCATGGTTTAAAGAGGGTGAATCGTTAGTAAAGCCACTTGTAAAAACAGCAAATTCTTCACTAGAATCCATATATACATGGATAGTTCTTAACCGCCTTATGGCAGAGATAGAACAAATAGCCAACAAACCTTATAAACACTATATCGCAGAAGCCGGCAGATCTCTCAAACGAGCCCAAAAACTTGATCCTAACGATTTCCGACTATATATAGAAAATCTACGCCTAAATTTGATTAACTGGGACCCAAATTCTAAATGGAGTAAAGAGGTAGAAAAAATTTACAACCATCTACAGAAAATATGGCAAAAAGCAGCGAAACTTGGAAAATCACATTCCGAAATTCATTACATCGGTAGCTTTATTAACTACACTTTTCTTAGATCACGTCTGAATAACCGTTGCAAGTGGGAAATGGGAACTTGTGTGCGAGATAAGATAAAGCTAACTAAAGAAACTTCATATCAGATCGATAAAGCAATAGAAGAAGGTTTACAAAGGATAGCAACGGCTCTTGAGATCAACCCTAACTTTGCAAAAGCGCTAGCTTTAAGAGCCGTTCTTAACTCTATGAAAGCACAGTGGCAAGGCGTAAGTCGCGATAAATGGATAAACCAACTTAAAGTAGAAGCTGAACGGCTCAACTCCCTAAATCCCTACGTACTATTAGATTTCAACACCTTCTTCTGCAAATATACCACTTGTCCCCCATATCCTAAAATCCAAGGCAAAGTTTGATAAATTTGGATTTAAACCGAAAAGATCTCTCCACGTCTATATCGCAAACCAAGGATAGAGAAAAATAACCCTACTATTTCTCTCCTAAAAACATTTACAAAGATATCTTGTGTTCTAATAAGAGGATCATCCCTTTAGTACAACTACTTTCAAAAGCTGTAGATATAAACCAAAACTCTTTAACCACAGGTTTGTTTTTAAAAAACCGTCCAAGAAATAAAGAGATACTACCTACCATAAGTACGAATACTACAAATATACACTCATTCATTTACACCTACGCACTTATCAGTACTTTTACCCCTCATAAGTTTATACTTTTTTAAATAACTAACACCCATATTTTCTTATAATTAGCCACTAAACTCTACATAAAAACTAACTTAAAAAATAAATATTAACATAAGATAAAACAAACTTAACACACATAAATATTTACTAATCAAACAACTATTATCCTAGCATTATCCTAACAGTTGATAAATCAGGTTCATTAGGACAACTATCAAAGTTTCCTACTTTTTAACGCAAGTTGCAAACGTTACAACGGTAGATTTTCTATAATAAATAAGGAAAGCTGAATTGTGTTCCCACCTACATCACAATAGATAGATAATTCCCTTATAGGCAAATATTTAGCAAAGATATCTAAAACCTATTTTGCTAAAACAACCTTCTCTATAACGAAAAACTACTGTGTGTAGCATGAACAATTTTATAAAAGAAAAGATGTTATAGTTGGTTTTACATATAAAAACAAATTAGTAACTTAATTTACTTTTATCAGAAAAGTCTACTTTCACATAGATTTGTTGTACAAAAAGTTTAATCAGCAATATTAGACATCTGCCATTTTTTCTTCAACCAGCTTTTACAGAGTTAGGCAAAAAGTTCTCTGTTGCAACTAAACCCTACAAATACAGTTCAAAAAACGATATTTTATAACAACAATATGTAATAGATAAGACAATCAATTCACAACTCTTAAAAACAGGGATAAACTGATGGATAAACGTTTTTAATAGAGAGCAAATATGTACAGAAAACGGTAATAGAAAATTGGACGGTAGGGTATATTATTAGGTTTAATGAGAGTTTATTTAGAAGTATACTTGTTGCTATTTAGCGTTATAGGAGCATTTGGGGAGATGCGAGTTATAGTTGCCAAGAATAGCGATAATTCTCTTATAGGAATAAAGGTAGAAAAAGGATTTATAAAAGAGATTTCGAGCTTGGAAGAAAAGAAAGAACTAACAAAGGGAGAAAATCAAATTTTAGATTTTTCTTGCTGTTACATATACCCTGGTTTTATAGATGCTCACGCTCATCTTATCTCTTTAGGGAAATCCTTGTTATCTCCAAATCTGAGTAAAACTAAGAGTTGGGAGGAAGTTATAGATATATTAAGAGACACTTTACCCAGCTACCGTAAAGGTCAATGGGTGGTTCTACGAGGCTGGCATCAAGATAAGTGGGATCGCAAAGAAGGTTTTGTCGCAGGAATGCCAACAAACAGGCTACTTAACGAAGTATCACCTTACAATCCTGTTATTCTGATACATGCTAGTGGTCACGCCGTTATAGTGAACAACCTCGCTCTCGACAGAAGTGGAATAACAAGAAATCCCAAATTAGCAAAAAGTGGTGAGATCGTTAGATACAAGAACGGTGAACCCACGGGCGTGCTCTTGGAAAAAGCTGCGGAGAAAGTTTTAAATATTTACGAAAAATCTATTACCGCAGAAGAGAAAATACGTTGGATTAAATTGGCTCAGGAACATGCGTTATCGAGAGGAGTTACATTTGTACACGATGCAGGTGTATCTGTAGAAGAGGCAAAGATTTTTATAGAGATGGCCCAAAGCGGTGAATTAAAAATAAGAGTGTATCTTATGTTACACGATCATCACGAAAAATTAGAAAAATTTTTATCCAAACTTAACAGCCGTGTGTTTGGTGATCTAATTTTGATTATAGGAGGTATAAAAGCGTTTGCCGACGGTGCCCTGGGATCTAGAGGTGCACTTTTACTTGAACCTTATAGCGATGCTCCGGATACAACAGGATTCCGAGTAGATTCTTTAGATAAGTTAAACAAACTTGCAAAATTAGCTAAACGTTTTAATCTTCAACTTGCTATCCACGCTATTGGAGACAGAGCTGTAAGAGAAGTGCTAGATTTGTACGAGAAATACAAAGTAGGTAATCTTAGATGGAGAATAGAACATGCACAACATATAGATCGGTCAGACCTACCACGTTTTGCACAATTAGGAATAATTGCCTCAATGCAACCTATACATGCAGTTTCAGACGCTCCTTGGGTACCTAAAAGATTAGGTAAAAGAACGTGTAAGATATCTTACATCTGGAACTCGCTTTACAAAAGTGGAGCTAAATTGGCATTCGGCACAGATGCTCCTGTAGAAGCTATAGATCCTTTACAAAACCTATACGCAGCAATCTCACGCAAAACAAAAAATGGAAAACCTTTCTGTGAACAAGAAAAAATACCTTTAAACGTAGCACTACACAGCTATACTGTAGGATCCAGCTACGCAGCAAAAACAGAAAAGATAATAGGAGAGATAGAGATAGGAAAAAAAGCCGATTTTGTAATTTTATCATCTCCTCTATCACCAAAGAAAATACTCAAAACCAAAGTATTAGCAACTATCGTAAACGGACAAGTTTTATATAAACGATAACACCTTGCCCCCTAAACTAATTACCAAGGAGAATAATCTATTTACAGAATAATCTATTTACATAAAAGTGTTGAAATCCTTGCATGTTCGGTTTAATTAACACCCTAATCTAAAATAAGCATTTTTCCTAATAGATAAAAAACAACAAAACTATACCGTCTACCAAGTCAGATATTGCTTATACAAAGCATTACCAAAGTTTTTTACCTACGTCTTATATAGCTTAGAACTTTTAAAAGAAAATGATACTTATCAATCTTAGAAGAGTAAAACAAAAAACATCCTACAATCGTAACAACCGGTTGTAATATTTATACAACATACCTTTACTTACTACTAAATCAGTAAAAACATCTGTAGAAAAAGGTACATCCTAGATAATAGAGTAAATATGGAAAGTACAATAGCACATCAAAGTAACATATTTAGGTACTAAAAACATCTACTATAGTACTTTATAAGCTCCAGTGAATGAAAATATCTAGTTCGTATCCCAATACATACCCTCCAGATTCCTGTTACGCTTAACCTATTATAAGACATAAACTAGTCTACACTTTACTTTTCATAAAAGAATCATTAACACCTTTTTAAAGCGATACGATAAACTTTTCTACATACTTAAGTGTTTAATTAAAAGGAAGAAAGATCTCAACAATAGCGCATGTGAAAACAAGTCAAAAGATATACCTCAAAACAAAATCTATTCAATCCAATTCTTTTATAACTTTATCCAACAGAATCAAGTTATCTTCGGTTGTCGGTAACTTAAGCAACTCCTTATAAAGCAAATTGAGAAGTGTATAACTACTTTGATCCTTAGCAAAATCGAAAACTTCTCTCCAACTAGGAAGAAGTTTCAACTCTATCAGAGGAACTGTAAGAAAATGGTAAGGTAGCTCCAGAGGCTCAGTCGAGACTCGCCCTCCTCTAGGCGCAGCAAAAAGTCTAAGCTGATTACCGGTAAATTCTATAGCTCTTAAAGCTTTACTCAAACTATCTTCTTCTATAGTACCCAACCAAATCGCAACCAGCCTACCACCAGGTGCAAGAAGAAAAGAGAAAGGAAGCGCTAATTCAGGATCAGGTTCTATTATTCTACGAAATATATACTCTATAGCTTCAAAAGCTTTTGTATCTAACATTATAAATGGAGCTTTGAAAGAGATCTCTTCTGCAAAACGCTTAGCAGTCTCAAAATCTTTATCGAAAGAAAGTCCAACTAGATCAAAACTATCCAAGAGCTCTCTATCCCACTTTTTTATCTCCTCTATCTCTTTTCTACACGGCAAACACCAACTAGCTATACCTAATACAAGAAGAGGTCTATCCGATACATTTAGAGAAAAAATGCCTTCTTTCCCATCAAAACTACCGTACCAAAAAGGAGGAAAAAACAGTTCCGTAGATAAAACTATCTCAAAATTATTTTTTTTCACTAAAGAAGGTAAAGGTTGAGGCTCTATATTAATCTTAGCGAAATCGAGTCTCTTCAACTCTCCTGTTCCTTCTTTTAACAAGTAATAACCAGGTGCACCAGGTATGGGAAATCTTTCAACAACTCCTTTTCTCCAACGTACAGAAAGAGCTACGATTTTCTTTACTTTACCCAACCCTAGATGCACGTAACGTGACTGTCCTGCTAAAAAACCCTGGCTTATATTCACACTCTCTATAAATTTTCTCCTTTCTCCATTTTGCAAAATAACCTCCAAAATAACCCTTGCTCCTAGCGCTCCTGTATTGGGAGGTTTTCCTTCAAGAAGTAACATTATTGCAGGTTTTTTATCTCCTATCAAATTTTGCATTACCCTTATTCTAGGAGAATTACGGTTTACAAACACAAGATCTAAATCCGTATCAAAATCTATATCTACAGCCAAAACTGCTCGAGCATCATCAGGAAAATCTAAAGAAGTAACATACGAGGCATCAACAAAATCCTTGCCTTCTAAGTTGAAAAACACTCTATTTCTTTCTCTCCCACTCCATGAAAATCCTTCACGCGTTAGCCTGAAAATATTTGCCCAACTATTCTTGTAATTATCATTCTTTTCTCTAGGATCAACAGGTGAAAGCGGCACGACCTGCCGCCAAAAAAGCGGTCACAGATCATCTATTTTCTCACCAGTTAGGTAACCATTAGGAGCCACTATATCCTTAAAACCGTCGTTGTCCAAATCTACAAACAACGATCCCCAACTCCATAGAGCCCTATGTACTCCCATATTTTCACTAACATCCGAAAAAGTACCGTCACCGTTGTTTCTAAACAGAGTATTACCTCTTGCATGACGTACGAATTTTCTTATAACCTCTTCACTAAATCGACGATACATTTTAGTGTTACCAACTACCCTCCCGCCAGCCGAGGAATCCATGTTGGATACGTATATATCTATATTTCCATCACGATTAAAATCTCCCCAGCTAACTCCCATACCCGCGGCCATATCTTCAACACCTGCAACAGATGCTACATCCACAAAAAAACCTCCTTCGTTACGGTACAAGTTGTTACGTCCAAAATCATTAACAACATAAAGATCGAGATCCCCATCGTTATCAAAATCTTCCCACGAAGCAGCAAAAGTAAAACGTTGATTACCTACTCCTAATACCACATTGTCAGTAACATCTACAAACTTAAAATTTCCCAAATTCCTATAAAGTTTGTTTCGCTCACCATTCTTAGCATCGTAATAAGGTGTCGGAGGTTCACCCTCATCTGGATTTCTATACGCATAAAGATATAGATCGATAAAACCATCACCATCAAAATCCCCCGGAGCAACACCAACAGCTCCCCTTATAGGCAAAATGACCTTGGGGATAAATCTAGCTCCCATATTCTCAAAAATAACCACACTGCTAGTACGTGTCTGCAACAAGTCAGAATCTCCATCACCGTCCAAATCCACAAAAATAGCACTAATTGTAAGCTCTATAAAATCTATCCCAGCTCTTTTAGATATATCTTTAAATTCTATCCCTTCCTTTAAATAAAGAAGATCCGGTAAACCTCCAGGCTGAGCAACGTAAAGATCATCCACATAATCACCATCTACATCACCTAAAGCAACCCCTTGATACCCTCTAAAAGTAATCCCAGCAAAAGAGTCCACAAACCTCCAAAAAAAAGGTAAACCTGGATAAAGCTGCTCTCTATAAGAACCTTCCCTTCCAAAAAGAACAGGAGTAACATCTAGAAAAAAACGTTCTACCTTGCTAACCTGAAAATATATTACCTCAGGCTGAAGATCATAAGCACGGAAAGATCTATCCAGGAACAAGACAATCACAGAATAGATAGACTTTTTTCTATCATCTATTCCCAACTCTATCCTGAAATAGGCCTTATATCCACCTTTCTCCGCAGATATACGCTCCACTTTAACCCACGCATTACTTATATCACCACCCAGAGTTCTCTTAAACTCCCTAAGAAGATCCCTATCTCCTCTCTTTACCTTCCCCCTATATATCTCAACATAACTACTGCTATAATACTTTTCCCACTCCAATTTGTATCCTTTTACCTCTAAAGAAACCGGATAACTTCCCGAACCTAAGTAGAAACGTTGCAACGCAGAAGAGTAATTGGATAAAAGACCTTCAACATCGGCAAAAATAACCCCCATCCACAGAAAAGATAGATAAAACACAATCTTAACCCTCATATTTAAAATATTTTACCTATATAAATTTAAAGACATACACTGAAAAAATATAAATACACTCTACCTATACCGGTAGTTAAAGCAAACTGTAGAAATCATTTTAAATCAACAAAAAAACGTCCGTCTGATAGCTAAAAATTCAATACCTTGTATCCCTATAAAATACAACTCACCTATCTTACGTAAACTACTTCATACTACTCCTTTTATACAACAACCCAATAAACCAAACTCTCCACTATAGAACGCCCAATAGACCTAAACGGAACATTCTCTAAAAAATCACAGTGTAGCAAAAAGAAAAAATAAAGTTCTACAACTATTTATCTCAACAAAAAAGTAAATATCTACATAACCTATTTCCACATATAGGGGGAAGAGGCGCTAAAAAACCTTTTTTCTCCCCCCTTTAAGAGATCCAATCCACACTTAGAACCAGTATCTTATTCCAAATTGGAACGTTCGAGGTTTACCTGGTGATATGGGAGAGCCAAATGAAGGATTATATACCAACACTCCGTTTCTCCTATCGTAGAAAGAGTAATCGTTATCAAAAGCTCTGTAATTAGCGTTGTTGGTAAGATTGAAAACTTCTCCCATCACCTCAAATTCATGACGCCCAATTGAGAATTTGTAAGAAAGTCGTAGATCCAGTGTAAAGAACGGTTTACCCCTGAAACTATTTCTCGGCAGATGATAATCCAAACCCAGATTATCGTCTGGTCCTGGACGATCCCTAAAAAAGCCGTCATTATTTATATCGAAATTAGCAAACGGGTTTATCGGAAACGCACTCCTGTACCTACTACTTACCGATATTTTCAATCCAAAAGGAGTTATATATATACCGGAAAGAACTACTCTATGTCTAACGTCGTAATCTGACCAACTCCAATCTTGGTCTAAATTAAAATGGTCCTCTGGCCACCCAGCTCTTGAGGAAGAAACACTACGTTCGTTTGTATCGTGATCTTTAGATTGTGCGTAAGTGTAAGCACCGTAAAAACTCCAATTATCAGCAAATCTACGCCTTGCAGAAAGAGTAATACCCCAATATTCAGCTTCCGCATCTGATACAAACATCATTTTCTTACCAAAGTTAGGATCCAGCCGATCGTATCTGTCATATATAGGACGCCCATCAGAAGTGAAACCAACTGGAGTTGGATTAAGGTTAGCGTCTTTCTTACGTTCAAAATTTTTAGATCTAGAATAAACAATATCTATTCCTACACTCATATGATCACCAAGCAGTTGCTCAAACCCTAGAGAACTTCTATAGGTCTCGGGATTCTCGAAATTAGGATCAAATATAAAGATATCTGGAGTAACTTGAGGGAGATCTCCTAGACTATCTATACGATTCGGAAACTCTGGAAACCCCGGATCACCTGCATCTAATACAACTCTAGTTACAGCAGCACCATTTGCTAGCAAAGCATTAGCTACGAGCAACGAAGGCGTCCAACTGTAAAACACACCAAAACCACCACGTATAACCGATCTACCATCACCTCTTAAATCGTAAGCAAATCCTAATCTCGGAGCCCAGTTGTCTTTATCATCGGGAATCTGAGCCGTCAGCGGCTCTAAAGGATTAGTAATCTCGGGAGTAGGATGATTTTGATACTCGTACCTTACACCTAACTCAAGAGTTAGCTTAGGAGTAGGATGCCACTCATTTCCTACATAGAACGCAAAAAGATCCATGTCGTAAGATATTATCCCATCTATAGGGGAGAAAGCTTGTGTATATCTAAAAGGTCTATCATCAAGAAAGTCTTGAAAAGAGAAAAACAGATATTGACCTCCACAAAACCTACAGAACCCATCGTCAAACTTAAGACGAGAGTAATCAAAGCCTACTTTAAACAAGTAACCATCCGTAAAGTAAGATAAGTGGTTTTGAATTTGATACCTATCTTCATCTAGAAAATTAGGTAAAAAGTTATTTTGCCCCATAACAGCATCGTAAAAACCTATATTAATTTCGGGAGTACCTGTAAAATTCGCCTCACGTGGCCTTTCTTCACGGGCAAACTGGAACATAAACTCGTTTAACAAATTAGGAGTAACCACAGAATCCAACCTAGCTACAAAAGAATTGAACCTATTTCTCTCAAACCCATTCGAACTACGACCTGTAGTAGAAAAACGAGTATCTGTTAAATTAGCACCATACTGATTAGAATAATTGTGCCTAAACCAAAATCTATGAGAGGGATTAACGTTCCAATCAAAACGAATCAAGAAAACTTCATTGTTATTTTCGTAACTGTAATTAAACTCAGTTTCAGGATCTATTCCTAAAGAGCGCAACTTTTCATCAAACGCCGCCTTGTTAGCCGGATCATCCAAGAACCCCCCGTGATCAGGAGAACGTGGAAAATCCTCAGTATACCTTTGCCCATCCGCAGCTACAAAGAAAAAGAGTTTATCCTCTCTCAAAGGACCACCTAAACTAGCACCAGCCTGAGATCGTTGAAAATCGTTCCTCCTATTACCAAATGCATCTCTACTAACTAACGAATCATCCTGGAAGAAAAAAAACGCACTACCCTTAAGAACATTAGTTCCGCTCTTAGTAATAGCGTTAATTATTCCTCCACTAGCACCCCCAAACCTAACGTTATAAGCACTCTGAACAACTTGGAACTCTTTTACAGCAGCTTGCGAATAGGTAAAAGGAGGTCTTGTTCCTCCTCTCTCTTCCCCAAAAAACGCACTGTTGGAATCCGCACCATCAATATTAAAAGAATTCATTATCCCACGTTGCCCTAAAACAGAAACTCTTTCGTTTGGAACTTCCACATTACCCGGTAAAAGAGCAAGAAGATCTTTAAAGTCTCTTCCATCTAAAGGAAGTTCTCTTAGATGAACCTCCTCAACAGAAGCACTTACAGAAGTTCTAGTAGCTTCCAACACAGGAGCATCAGCAGTTACTACCAAGTCTCCAGCAACAGTTTCCAACTGAAGTTTAAAAGGCAAATATACTTTTTTACCTACTTTTACCGTAACCCCTTTTCTCTCTAATTTAGCAAATCCTTGCAACTCTACAGTTATATCATAAGTTCCAGAAGGCAAATTAGAAACAATAAACCTCCCACTTTCATCTGAAAAAGTTTGCCTTTCAATCCCCAATTCTTTACTATATACGGTCACACTAACCCCAGGTAAAATATCACCTTCCTCTGTTGTTATAATACCCTCTATACTTCCTCCAACCTCACTCGCCTGAGCAAACAACAGAATAGGGATATATATCAAAATACCTAGGATATATACTCTTTTCATAAAACCCCTCCCCAACCTTTTAAACTTTCCTTCTTAAAACAAATATAATTGAAAAAAAAACCTTTTACAACTATAAAAACCAATTGCTCAAGCACAAGACAGCAAAA
>JALWYX010000040.1 GCA_027078415.1 Thermoanaerobaculia bacterium | reverse complement strand
CTAGATTACTCTCAGCTAAAGCATAAAACCTCAACTTATAAAAGCAAAAACGTTATAAAAAAGTACAACTGTTAAAACTCTGCTAAGCCTATATATACATCCAAGACATAAAATAGTAACACAAAAAATCGTACAATTCCGCAACGGTCAATCTATTTTATACTTCTGAGAAAACTTACAACATTACAGTATAAAACTAGCTATACCACACAACACTACTTATACCCATCAAAGCTGCTACTTCACCTATCAAAACGATATATAAACCAATTTAAAAACACTAATTTCTCACACTTAACAAATTAAAACAGTGAACAAAAGAGAAAATTTTTTACCTCCTAAAACTCCCTTCCTCCACAATAGTGTGCTGATCGGCATAAATTTTAAAAAATGGAGTCTCTAACGATTCTCTACCCTCACCTAAATCTATAGGAATAAGCCTCACTTTATACTCTCCAGGTGATAAACCAGTTATAACAAATCCTCCTGTTGGGGAAAAAAACTTAGGTGGAGTAAAAAATGAAGAAGGTAAACATTCTGCTCCTTTTTTACAAATGGATACTTTGTAAGCATCGTCAAAACCTACCCCAGTGTTCTTACCCTGAAACACAACAGCACCACTCCCCATCTCAAGAACCAACTGTACATTATCTTCCTCCTCAGAACCTACCAACACACCCCATTTACTCCAGCCTCTCCCTAACTTAGTTACCTGGGTCTCCGGGAAAATGTAGATATCGAGGTAAGGTAAATCGGTAAACCTCGCTATATACCTATACTCCTTTTTACTAAAGAGACCTAGAATCCTATAAGGCTTCGATTCCTCCCCCTCAACTCTTAACGTAGACAATATACTAAAAGGGGTATCTCTTAAAGCAGCTACCATAACTAAACCCATTCCAATCGGTTTATACTCCGGAGACAACAACTCAACCTCGATATTTTTACCTTTCTTAAGCGTTATTTCATAACTATCCTTACCCGTTGTAAAAGTCTTGGGACCAAAGTAGCCTTTAGAATGACGAACAAGAACTAGATACTCTCCGCTTTTTAAAAACTTACATACAGCTCTTCCCTTCTCATCACTGCTGGTCCAACAGGAAAACGAAGGCTCATACCCCTCCTTATACAAATACGCAATAACACTCGCACCCTTTATAGGTTTCCCCTTATCGTCTCTTATAACAAAGGAAAGCTCCCCATCCTCCAACTTAATCTTAACCTTACTATCTCTAGCACAATCTTCCATCATAACACGGGAGTAAAAAGTCGTATCAGATTTCTTAAATTTGATCTTCTCTCCTATCTCTTTTATAAAGACCTCCCCCTCTTCTCCATACCTTACGGAAACCTCAATAAAGCTCCTACCTCTAGATATATCCCTAACCTTTATCGGCTCTTTTAAATCCTTAAAACTTACAAAATCAATTACCCTATATTTACCCCTCCATATAATAGAAATATCAAAGTCTACTTTACCCTCATCATTACCTCTTTTATCAAACCCTACGACTTCAATCTCGTACTCACAATCGTTCACATCTAAACTAACCTCCTTATTCTCCTTCTCCTTTACCTCGTATACAGCCAAAGATGCACTAGCATCTCGACTCCTTTTGTTCTCTTTAATCCTCCACTCAACAGAGTAAACCCAAGGAGAAAGAAATGACCATATAAAACTGTCTTTTACAAAAATAGGATTCTTTGAAGAAGTACCAAATCTACGATAAGGGGAAGACAGAAAATAGTACCTAGGAAAACTCTCTATCTCAGTATTAACAGGCTTCAGGTACACAGCGGCATTTTTCTTAAGAGACGGTACTAACGATAGTTTAAAACTACTTGCAGATACTAACTCTAGGGTACCTACATCCAAAGGATTCTTTGTATTAAAAACCTCCTTTACTCCTATCTTTTTTTTGTAGAAAAAAGGAGCGTAACCATCGGCTATGACAGAAAAATATATAAAACCAAAATCTGCAACAGCCTTTTTGTAAATAAATATCTTAAAATTGCCTTTTCTATCAGTAGGAAAATAGAGGTATTTATCCAAACTGTATTTTTTAAGAAATCTTACTTCGTCACCTGCATCCAACTTCTCATTCTTTATCTCTATAACTAGGCTATAATGGGGTAAAAGTCCGGAGGGCAGGATGTACGGGGGATATCCCACTTTAGCTCCAGCTATAGGGAGTCCACTTTCCTTATCTATCACAACTCCCCTTAATTCTATAAAATCGCTATCAGGATGACCTTTACATATTACCTCTGTAACAGAACCACTCTTTACAATTATAGGACGTCTTTGAAAAGAGTGATTGTACGAGTATTTCATACATATTACTAGATACTTACCTTCCTTTACTTTAAAGGTATACTTACCTGGCTTGAGATTTTTACGAACCATTACAGCAGACAAATTACCATCTTCATTTTTAAGAATACCTATAACACCTTTATCCTCTTTCTCCCCAAGGTAAAAATTCACCCAAATCTCACCGGTTTTGGCAGATACAAATAAACTGTAGAAAAAGAGTACAGACAGCGAAGCTACTCTTTTCATCCTACCCTCCTCCACCTAGTTTAACTAACTTGCGTTACTTCCGCCATTGTGAGAGCAAGGATCATACTTTGCATGACTCAACACCCAACACCAGAAATCAGCAGAATCAGTACAATCCTTAGGAATCCAACCCTCACATTGCCTACCACTCTCTACACAAAAAGTACCCGGTAACGGCGTCTCATCAGGACGATTATCACCATCATTATCACCGTTGACTCCATTTGCAGTACAAAACTCATAACCATCAGGATCTAAATTACACCACTTCATACCACCATCACATATACTACACGCGAAAAGTGGACCTAGATTCACTAAAAACAACCCTGCAGCTAAAGCTAAAACTACTCTAGTTTTCATTTTAACCTCCTCCTTTTTTATTTAACTCCTCTAGGGCCCTAAAAGAGTCATTTGCATTGTAAAAAAAAAAAAAAGTCAAGTGAAAAAATGATTCTTTTTGAACTTTAAAACAGACCAAATTTTCCGTACTTAAGGTTACTTATCAAAAATTGTAAGAGTTAAAATTTGAAAAACAACTTTTATAGAAAGAATTACTTTTAGCTGGATATTGAGAATATATATCTTCTTAAAGGTAACTAAGAGTATAAATATATCTCTACCGATGAACGTTAATATACTGTAAAAACTTTGGTATCACACTTAATGGAAATACTTAAACTTATTAAAATTTGATAATAATTTAGTAAAAATAACCTTACAACTTTTCTAAAAAAGTAACCTAGCTTAACTTGAATAGTTAGATATTGTTACCCCGAAGCGCCGATGATACAGTGGTGTTATTATCTAGGAAGGTCTGAGAAAAGTAATATCCTACATAGAAGTTTTAATGATTTAAACCAATACCTTGTTGCTACAACTCGCGTATCTGTCCACCATAAGCGGCAAGAGCATCCAACAGATTATTCACAGAGTAAATTGTACTCTCTGACTCCGGAGTTTCCTGCAGACTTTTTGTAACAACCTATTGGATTTGGGCAGTTATTGTATAAAAAATAAAACTTTACATGTGCAAAGGTAACTTTAAGCAGCAAAGATAGCAAATAAACCAGTAGGAAGTAAGCTTCTTAATTTCAAACTCTTTTTAGTTTTTGCCAATGTTATAATAGGATATTTTTCTTAACAAAATTTATAACCTAGTACAAGCAAGTAATTTTACCGTTTACAAACTGTTTATCTCGTAGCCAAAATTACACTTTAATACCGAAAAATTTAATTATTATTCCTATAAAGGAGATAAAAAATATATTACCAATTAAAAACAAAACGGGGTCCAAGGAAAAATTAAAAAATCCAACGTTGTAGGCAAATAAAGCTGCTGAGTAGAGATCAAAAAGTACGCTTGAGGGCATAGAACCGGTTACAAACCCTCCCTTGAGTGCAAAAGAGCTAAGAGGGTAAAAAGGGTATATTCCCGAAACTGTTACTCCATCTTGGAATAAGTGGAACAAGAACCCTAAAGCAAAAGGAAATAGATATTCTAGATACCCCAAATATTTTACAGGGTAATAGAGAAAAAGCAGCAAAACAAACAGAGCACATATACTATGCATAGACTTTCGGTGTTTAAAAGCGTCTTTACGTAAAAGAGACACAAGGGCAGCGTAAGGGTAGAAAAAGAGGAATTTAGCTCCGTAAAAAACAGCTATTCCTAATTTTCTCGCTTTTATAATTCCAAAGTCACCTTTTTTCAACTTGCTAGACGGTGCATCCACATCGGGCAGTAAAGCTCCTATAGCGAGAGAGGCAAAGGCTATTTTGTAATCTGTAAAATCTCCCGATTCAATAATATTAAAGCCCCACATAATTGACAGTGCTAGGTGATGACGTCCTAGCATCTATCCAAGGTACTTTTCGGGGGAAACAACAAAATGTTTTTCTTCTAGAGTTTTTTCTCTAGCAGCCTTTGGCGAATATCTACGCACCGAATAACCTATAATTCCCCCTACTATTATCATAATAGAGCCTATCCATACCAGAATTATATAGGGCTTGAAGGACACATTAACTATAAAAGTAGGGGTACCTGCAGTACCAGGCACATTTCTTCCACTTATCAAAACAGCACCTTCCGAAGGAAAAATCTTATCTACTTTAATTTCGCCCCCGTAAGGAAGAAAGGAAGGCAAAACGTAAACTTTCCCGTCCCTAGGATTAAATCTATACTTCAAAGTCTCTCTAAAACTGTTATCTAAAGTACTAATTTCTACCTGGATACCTAAAGTAACCTCTTCTCCTTTTTCCAACTTATTCTTAGGATCTCCGTCGATTGTAAAATCAAAACCCACAAATTTTAATCTGTACATACCCAAATCAGCTTGTTCACCCTTTCTAAGTTTAACGCCATGCTGTTTTCCGTCGTTCTTAGGATCAAACGATTGTGGAGCAAGATATATATCTTGTAAAGGGTTAAAAGTTATTCCAGGATGTCCTATAAACTGCTCCGTTAAGGGATTAAATTCCATCGACGGTCTAGAGAAAAATTTTTCACCTTTTCTATCAACAATTTCTACTACGAACTCACGTTTTTTCCCTCCAATGGGTATACTTACAAGCCTAAAAGTATATCCATTAAACTGTGCAGTTTTTCCATACTCCAACTTTATATCTTGCGAGTTTGAATATACAAAAGAAAAGAGTGCACCTAGTAAAAACACTGCAACTCCTGTGTGAATAGTTCCAACAGAGGTCAGATATCCGATATTTTTTATTCGTTTAAACCAAGCAAAGTAAGAAACTATAGTAAACATAGCAGAAAAAGTGTAGATGAAACTACCAAGACCTCTGTAACCTAGGATCATTTTAGTAAAAATAGTTAAAACAAGAGCTATACCAGCAAACAACAGTATAAGTTTTAGACGTTTTTCTTTTTTCGCCTTAACTATAGGAACAAGACCTATTAATACAGTTATCCAAATAGCTACGGGGAAAAGCACTGTATTGTAAAAATTGCTATCAACACCTGAGGGCTTACCCCATATCCTACTCAGCAAAGGCATAGATGTAGCTACAGCTACTACCAAAGCCAAAACAAGAAACGTGCACGCCCCGATAAATGCTAGGGTGTGGGTAGATAAGAAAGGGTAATACGTTTTTTTCTTAGGTATCTTCTTTATTCCGATCCAGTAAGCAATTGCAACAACAATTACCAATAGTACATTCCAAGTAGCTATCCAACTGGAGAAGCCAAGGTCTACGAAACTGTGTACAGAGAAATCTGCAAGTACTCCTGATCTAGTAAGGAAGGTGCCATATACAACAGCTATATAAGGCAGAAGAGACAGAATCAAGTTTATTCTAGAATATCCTTTGCTTGTAGACTCTAAACGGAGTGTATGCACCAATGCTACTATAAGGAGCCACGGTACAAGAGATGCATTTTCTACAGGATCCCACGCCCAATACCCGCCCCAACCCAGAGTTTCATACGCCCAAAATCCTCCTAACATAATAGCTGCACCTAAAATAACTAACGACAGTATGGTCCATGGCAGTACGAGGCGAGAAAAATTAAAATTTTCCGATACTAAAAGCCTGGTTAACGCCAAAGAAAACGGTACAGTTGTAAGAGAGTATCCTAAAAACATAACGGGTGGATGGATAGCCATCCAATAATTCTGAAGCAGAGGGTTTAACCCTTTCCCCTCACCAGGATTGACTACAAGTAATTCAAAAGGTGTACTCTTTACAGTAATTATTGCAAGCAATCCAACCACAGCTAAATAAACTGGCATAACCTTAGATTCCAATGTCCCAATTTTCTCTGAAAGAAACAGAGCTATAATTACACTCCAGAAAAGCCAAACTAGAAAACTTCCCTCTTGCCCAGCCCATAGAGCTGCAAACTTAAAAATTCTCTGGAGATCGGAACTTGTATAGTTGTATACGTAAGCGATGGAAAAATCTGAAGTAAGTAATTTTACAACTAACACCCCTATAGACAAAAACAGTAGAAAAGCTGAACTATGAAGCGCAACTCTAGCAAAACCTACATCTTTTTTCAAATAACCCCAAATAGAAACAAAAAGTAATAACAAAAACCCCCAGAGAGGCAATGTTCCAGGTAGATAGAAACTACTTGTCATAACTTCTTAAATCCACGTTATCTGGGTGTATACCTTTACCTTCGTATTTTGAAGGACATTTAGTCAAAATTTTATTAGCAAAGAAAATGTCTGAAGTGTTATCGTACTTACCTATAACAACTATACTTTCAGCTTCCTCCAAATTAGCTGGCCTTGTACCTCTATATATAACTACCAAACTCTCAGACTTATCGGGGTCTAGTAAGGTAAAGCGTAAAACACCTGAGCTATAATCTACACTATCCGGTTTAAGCTTACCAGCTACCTGAACCTGCCTGCCCGATAACTTAGCCTCAGCGAAACTAATATAAGGCGTTACATTTTGAGTAAAAGTTTTAAAAGCAAAAAATAAGAAAAACACCAAGGTCAAAGCGGTTAAATACGGCCACAGCTTTCTACTTTTCATCTTCTCTTCCCTCTCCCTTTTCTTCCAAATGGCTAATTTTTCTGTCCAGATAATAGAGATAAACAGCTATTCCACTCCATACAATAAAATTAATTATCAGTAACCACAAAGGTCCGCCGTTCACTTTGCTTTCCTCTTAAGTAATTCTACCCTTTCCACAAGTCTCAACATCACCAAATAGAGTAGGGTAAAAAAAAGAGTGGATACAATAAGGGTAATAAAAATCTTTGAATCCATCTTAAGTTTCGCTTCTGTATTCACCACAGGATCAGGATGAAGTGAGTAGGTTATTCTAGGGATAACAAAATAGAAAAAGGGTGCTACGATAAAGCCCAAACTCGCATACGCGGCAGCTACTACAGGCTTAATCTTTTTGTCCTCCACACTATCACGCAATACAAGATAAGCTACGTAAAAGATAAGAACAGCTATTATAGAAGTCTGTCTGGGGTCCCAGTTCCAATAACTTCCCCACATAACTTTAGCCCATAAAGATCCTGTAATAGTAGCCAACACACAAAATAGAAATCCCAATTCGACGGACAAAACAGCTTTAAGATCAAACTTGTAATTACGTGAAGTTAGGTATCTTATACTAAAATACGCAGCCATACAGAAAGCCAATAACGAGACCCAAGCTGCAGGAACATGAAAAAACAGAGCTCTAGAACTTATACCTTCAAACTTTTCTGCGAGAGGAGAATAATAAAAAGACATATAAAGATACAAAAGGCCAAATATCCACAAAAAAATATATCTCATTTTTCAGCAAAGATAAAACTATACAAACTCACCGAAGAAAAAATAGCTACTAAGTCATAAAATACGAGCAAGATAATCATATCCCATTTAGATGAAAAATCAAGAGTTAAGGATAACTTAAAAGTAACTATTTGCAAAGGCAACAGTATAGGAATAGCAACTATAGGTAGAATAGCTGTCTTATGTCTCGCATGAACGGTAAGAGCAGCTATAAGAGTAAGTATAGGAGTAATACCTAAAGGAACCAAAAGTGCAAGTATTATAAAAAACCAGAAATCTATAAATTCTTGAAAGAAAAATAGAGTTATAGGATATAACAAAGTTATAAGAGCATACAAAACCGTGAGATTATATAACAATTTTCCGAAAAAAAGTTCATCATATTCCATACTCATAAACAGCAGATATATAGTATTTCTCTCATATTCTTTATCAAATGAACGTGCAACAGCAATAAAAGAAGCCAAATATACTATAGTCCAGAAAACAGCTGTAACAAACTCAGGATTTCCAAACTGGGGTCCCACAGAGATAGCTAAAGAAGTTATTATTGTGGCACCAAACAAAAAACTTACCATTAAATCCCACGGACGTCTCCACTCTTCTAAGATATCTTTATAAAACAGACGAACACTTTTTCTAAAGAAAGACTTTAACATCACAATCTAAAAAATCGGTATCTAAGGGAGTGGTAACTACAGCTATACCTCCCTTGCTAAGATAACCTTTCAAAAAATTAGAACTTATTTCTATACCCTCCTTGTCCATGTTTTGCCAAGGTTCGTCGAGCAACAATACGGGAGGCAAATTAGCCAATGCCAACGCCCATTTGACTTTCTGGACCATACCAGAGGACAATTTACTAAAACTTCTATTTAAAGGAACCCCAAATTCAGAGACAATAAAAATCGCTTCCTCAGACGAAATACCCTTTAAAGAACAGATAAACTCCAAGTTTTCTCTAACACTCATAACTGGATATAAACCAACATGAGGCGATAAATACCCTATCATCTTAAGTCGCTGATAGCGATCTGTTACAGTATTATTCTCAAACTCAAATATGATTTTCCCTTCTTTTGGTTCAAGGAAACCAGCAATAAGCATAAGGGTTGTACTCTTACCGCTACCATTAGCTCCTATAATAACGCACAGTTGCCCTCTTTTTACTTCAAAATCAACGCCGTCCAATACATCTACTTCAGGATATCCAAAGTGCAAATTCTCAACCCTTAGCGAAACGGCCAACATATCCATGATAAAGTTACTACGTATGATACCAAAGAAAAACCAAAATAGAAGAACAACCTTTATCTTTATAACTACGGCGTGTTTTATAAGCTGTACATATTTACAGGAAACACAAACAAAAAATATAAAAAGCGCTTTACACTCGCTACAAGCTTTAGTAGTTTCAATGGTAGATCAACAAAGTTTCGATCGTACAACATTAACCTCACAGCTAAATAACTACCTAAAACATCCCCTTTCTAACAAGCAAAAGAGCTTTACAAAAAAGTTTCTGCTATATCAGTTGGCCCAACTACCCCCAAATACAGAAGTTATAAAATTTATAAGACCTTACCTTAACGACAGTGATCCCAAAGTTAGAAAAGCCGCTCTCTTTGCCCTTAGAAAAATAAAAGCTCCCTATATAAAAACTGTAGAGCAGATGGTGAACGACAAAGACCGAACAGTAGCTATAGAAGCTGTTTTCTATCTATCAGAATATATAGGATTCAGAGAAATTAAATCTCTATTCAAGCCCTCGATAACAAAAATAGAAATAGACGCACGCATAGCGCCAGCACTGTTTAAAATTAACCCTTCTCCAGAGAAAATAGAGTATATAAAACAACTACTTCTCACAAATTCACCTTACAAACTCTGGGCTCTTTATTCATTATCACGAAATCCAGATAAACAAATGTTACATCTAATTCATAAAGAAGCAGAAAAAAGTAACACACCTTTTACCTCAGTTGCCATAGCGCGGTCCTTGTCAAAAATAGGAAATTGCGATTCACTGGAAATATTAGCAGATGAAAAGTTCTTATCTTACCCACAACCTTTAGGAGAAACACTTAGAGCAGTATATAACATTAAAAAGCGAGAAATGTGTTCAGCTCCTATTTGGAAAGAGAAAATAGCTAAACTTATAGAAAATCCTAACGAGCAGATAAGAGCCGCTGCAATAGAAACTGCTAGCGTATTTCTACCTGACAAGGATATTTTCTTTGTCCTAAAACGAGTAATATCTAAAGATCAAGAATACCTAAAACAACTCGCTATAGAAACTCTATTAAACACAGAGAACTATTACAGATATCTGGAAACAGTAATTCCAACACTAAAATCATGGAGACTACGATTAGCCAGAACAGATTTTTTAAGCAAAACTGGTAGAATAGAGGAATTGGAAAAATCCACAAAAGATGCACACCCAACTGTAAGGGCTAAAGCGTTTGAATTACTCCTAGAAAAGTATAAGGAGACACCAAAGTGTCAACTACTAAAACGGGCCATTTTAGATAAACAACCAGCGGTTAGAATAGTAGGTTGGAAAAGGCTAGACCAGAAGTGTATAAAACTTATACCTATAGATAAAGCTATCTATATGGCTGCAAACAACAGTGACCCAGAAGAAATACAAATATTGACAGAGCAGCTAACATCTCTACTTACCGATCAAACAGCTTCTCATCTTCTATCCCCTATAACCATAAAAAGTCGATGGATAGCTCGTAAAATTCTGGGATCGTATGTGACCAAATTTTCAAATCCAGGATACCCAAAAAGTAATTTTCACAGAAAAGATTATTTGGAGATGATCAAAGAATCTTACACAAAAAGATGTATAGTTCTAAATACAGAAAAAGGAATAATAAATATTAAGCTAAACTGTATCTTTAATCCTCGCTCTTGCTATATAATAAGGAGGTTAGTTAAATCCAGGTTTTACGACGGAATCCAATTTCACAGGATGGTTCCAGGATTTGTTATACAAGGTGGGGATCCCTCAGCTACAGGGTACGGAGGGCCAGGATTTGAGATACGTGACGAGATGACACCTCAAGCTTTTAAAGAAGGTTCATTAGGTTTAGCACATGCAGGCGATCATACTTCAGGCAGCCAAATATTTATAACTTTATTCCGGTTTCCTCATCTGGATGGTAATTATATACACCTAGGAGAAACTGTGGTAGGATTTAAAACAGCAACAAAGTTGCTACCGGGAGATAGAATAATCTCCGCGTATGAAACCAAATGCAGATAAGTTATAAATAAAATGAAACAATAACATACCCTCAAACGTTAATAAGGTAAAATGAGTAAAATGCAGATCAAAGAACAAACGTTTTCGACTTTTGAAAAATTAGTCGTAGAATATCAGGACAAGCTAGTTAACTTTTTCTATAGATTTTGTGGAGATATTGACCTAGCATTTGATCTAACACAAGAAACATTTTTACGTGTATATAAAGGACAAAAGTTTTTTGACAAAAACAGATCTATTGCTCCTTGGATATTCAAAATAGCCCGTAACCTAGCTATTGATGAATTAAGAAAAAGCAAACTAAGACGTCATATCTCACTCCAAAATGACTTTCCTTATATAGATGAAGTACAAAAAGAGATCTTAAGTGGAGAAATGTCCATTATCCTGCAAAAAGCGTTAGATAAAATACCTCAAAGGATGAAAGAAATATTGGTCTTAAGATATTTTGGGGAACTCTCATATGAAGAGATCTCCAAAACTTTAGATATTCCTTTAGGAACAGTGAAAAATAGAATCTTCCGAGCCAGAGCACTACTAAAAAAAGAACTTGAACAATACGGAATATATCGGAGGCAAAAAAATGAGAAAGGGTACAGGAGAGAACTTATCTGTACAATTCACTCTACGCAACTACAACAAGACCAATTCTGAAGAGGATAGAAAGTTAGAAAACGTTTTTAGAAGGTGCAAAATAAAAACAAATAAAAACTTTACTGCCCAAATTATGAAAATAATATCTAAGGAACTAAAATTTATACCAATAATAGTAATCTCTTTAATGATAAGCTACATTATAGTGAAACTTATATTGAATGCTAATTACTCCATTCTACCTGAAGACGTATCAGTAGGAGAACTAGCACTCAAAACGTTAGTGATAGTGGTAAGTATATTTATAAGCACCTTAACAGAAACAATTTTATCTTTCGGTGGAGTAACAGCGTCAGATTCTACACCCATACTTATCTCTCAAAACCTTTCCTATATAATTTATCCAACCATCACCATATTCCTAATCAACCAAATCCTATTTTTTGTATGGATCCTAAAAAGTCTAGAGGAGAACAGAGGAGGTATAACAACCTAAACAAAACATATTCTAATTAAATCTTAAAAATCTAGTTTTTTAAGAAGCAAGGTTCCATACTATAAAAAAATCAGTAAAGATCGGTAGAAGGAAAAATATTCTATTAAAAAATCGGATAGCTTTAAAAATCAAAATAGTTTAAGCTTATATACCGATTCAGATAAAGAGAGAAGGAGGTAGTATGACGAAAATAGGAGTGGTAGGTGCAGGAACAATGGGAACTGGAATAGCTCAGGTATGTGCAACTTATGGTTTTAAAACTATTCTAATAGACGTGATAGAAGAGTTACTTACAAAATCTATATCTAATATCAGAAAAAGTTTGGAAAAACTACATACAAAGGGGAAAATTTCTGAAACTCCTGAAACCATCATCTCTAGAATAGAAACAGCAACCGATTTAAACGCTATTAGCGATGCAGAGATAATAATAGAGGCTGTAACAGAAGATTTTGCAGTAAAGGAAAAAGTTTTTGTCCAGTTAAATAGCATATGCAAACCCGAAACTATATTCGCTTCCAACACCAGTTCATTGCCTATAACCAAATTAGCTAAGGCATCTGGAAGACCAGCAAAAACAGTAGGTATGCACTTTATGAATCCTGTTCCCCTAATGCCACTAGTAGAAGTTATACGTGGTTTACAAACTGAAGACGAAGTAGTTAATTTCGTGATAGAACTAGCTAAGAAATTAAATAAGGTTCCAATAGAAGTTAATGATTCTCCAGGGTTTGTGTCAAACAGGATTCTAATGCCAATGATAAATGAAGCTATATTTTGTCTTTACGAAGGTATAGCTACCGCAGAAGCTATAGATCAAGTTATGAAATTAGGAATGAATCATCCTATGGGACCTCTAGCATTGGCAGATCTTATAGGCTTAGATGTTTGTTTGTTTATCTTAAATGTCCTGTACAAAAATTTCGGAGACCCTAAATACAGACCATGCCCACTGCTTATAAAAATGGTTGATGCAGGTTACCTAGGTAGAAAGAGCGGAAGAGGATTCTACAACTACTAAAATGGAAAAGATCAGAATTATATGGGTAGGTCGCAACATATCCCCTTGGACAGAAATAACAAGAGAATACAGTAAAAGAATAAACAGATACATTAAAATAGGTGAAATACTTATAAAACCATCCAACAAGCGATCTGCTGCTCTAAGAATAGAAGATGAAAGTATAAAAATTTTAAGTAAGTTAGAAAACAATGACACAAATTGTGTATTAGATAGAGAAGGTGAAACCATTTCCACATACACCTTCTATAAATGGCTATTCAATCAATTAGAAGAGAAACGAAGAAGAACCGTTTTTATTATAGGTTCCAGCGACGGTATAGGAGAAAAAGTGCTTGCAAAAGCAGATAAGATACTTTCTCTTAGCAAAATGGTTTTTAGTTATCAATTAAGCAAAACTATCCTATATGAACAAATATATAGATCGGTTTGCATAAGATATGGTATAGACTATCACAGAGAATAAAGTTGGGAGGACATGTTATGTCTATGTCTCAAAACAATTTGTGGAATGAACTAGGAGGAAAAGACAAAATAAAGGAATTATTAGAAAAAAAGAAAAAGGAAATCCTATCTTTATATTACCAAGACTTTAAAGAAGGACAAATAAAAACTATCGAACCAGAAGATTTTATCGACATGGCTACAAGCGGTTATGAACGAGAACTACATCTATCCCTCTCAGATACCGAAAGAAAAACCTTAGAGGAGATAGAACAAGCGTTGCAAAGATTAGAAACAGGACAGTACGGAATATGTCAAAATTGCGGCAAAACAATCCAAATACCACGACTAAAAGCCGTACCTTGGGCAAGATTCTGTATAAAGTGTCAACAAATGTATGAAGAAGGACTTATTTAAAATATATCCTTCAAACACCTACATAGTTACAGGAGACCCCAAGTTAGCTCTCTATTATTACAGAAAGAGCAACTTCGAATCACAATTCAAATTTGTACCTACCACTTACAATGAACTAAAAGACTTGCAAAAAAACAAACTTCTCTTTCCATATCCTATTCCCGTTTACCTAATAGATATAGAACAAATTGAAGAACTATCACAGCTGTTGTCAATCAAACCTAAAAATAACGTGATAATGATATTTGATAGAGACGCAAAAGTGGTAAACCTCCTGAGACACAACAGTTTTAACCACGTAAAATTACTAAGATTTCCCGTTCTACACACTACAAAAACTGGAGAAATAAAAGGCAGTTACAGATATTGGCAGTTTATAACCGATTATTGTGGAATAACTATAGAATATGAAATTTTTAAAAGATTATTGGACAAAACGTACAGAATCTCCGAAAAAGTAGTAGATACATCTCTACTTTTTACTGAACTAGAAAAAATATCCCTTTTAGATAATCCCTCCATATACGAAATTGAAACACTTACAATAGACAGGGGAGAGAGTAATATATGGCAAATAGTTGATAATTTATTAAACGGTAAAGATTACAAAAAACTGTTAAATCGTTATATAAACAACTCTGTGGATCCTAAAAAATCTATTACAAAACTTTTAGGGATACTCTATTCCTATCTATACAACATAACATTAGTAGATACTCTAGCTAAAAAAAGTGGAAAAGATAGACAGCTTATCCAAATACGCAACGAAGATAAATATTCTATCCTTCCAAAAAACGATTTTTTCCTATCCAAAATAATCGATTTTGTGAACGCTAATCCTATAACGGATACTACTATAGATGCCCTTCTAGATATTACCGAAGCAGAAATATTAGCAAAAGAGGGAAGTTGGAGGCAAGAAGAGATAGTAACAATTTTTGAAAAGATAGCAAAATGCCTGAATTACCAGAAGCAGAAACTATAAGAAGATCGTTGGAAAAACTGGTAATAGGTAAAACGATAGAGCAAGTTTGGTATTCAGGATTACCTTTGAGGAGTAAAAAAATAAATATAACACCTATAAAAAATGAAACCATTGTAGAAGTAAAACGGTGGGGTAAGAATATATTTCTAGTAGGAGAAAAACAAAACCTGTTAGTAAACCTAGGTATGAGTGGTAAACTGTTATGGAATAAAAAGGAGAAACACACACACGTTATACTCGTTTTTAAAGACGGTTATCTTTCTTTCACAGATCCTAGAAGATTTGGATATTTGCATATAACAAGACCTTACATACCAAAAGAACCTCCAGATCCTCTACTTACAAAAAATTGGGATCTATACAATCTTTCCAGCAAAATGGTTATAAAGAATCTTTTACTTAGCGGCAAAAGAGTAATAGGCATAGGCAACATTTACGCCAACGAAGCTTTATGGTTGGCAAAGATATCACCATTTAAAAAAAGTTCCTTGCTAACAAAACAAGAAGCGGACAGACTCAAAAAAGCTATAATAAGAGTGTTAAAAGAAGCTATAAAAGATCGAGGTACAACACTAAAAGATTTTTGTGATTGTTTCGGTGTAAAAGGAACACACCAAAATAACCTTTACGTTTATAACCGTCAGGGTAATAACTGTTTAGATTGCGGTACCAAGATAGAAAAACGTTACCTCTCTAGGAGAAGTACGTTTTTCTGTCCTGCTTGTCAACTGTGATCTTACTAAGAAAATCTATCCGAATTTTCTTTATTCCCGAGAAGAAAAAGTCTACTTCAACCCAATTAGATCCTACCTTACGTATTATACCTTTACCAAATTTTGGATGTACCACTCTACTTCCTTTATACAATCTACATTCATCGTGAGACTTTACACCACTATTTTCACACATTGTGGTTTTATTTGTAGCAACGGTATTCATCTCTTGAAGAAAACGAGAAGGTTTTTGAAACGATACATTTCCTCCCGTGGTCCGTATTGAAGCGTTACTAAGCATAAGAACCCTTTTGGCTCTAGTAACACCTACGTAAAGTAACCTGCGCTCTTCTTCTATATCTTCTGGAGAATCGAAACTTTTAAAGTGAGGTAACAACCCCTCCTCCAATCCACATACGGCAACAACATCAAACTCCAATCCTTTTGCTGCATGAAAAGTCATTATAGAAACAGCTTCATCATAAACATCCTTATCTGCTCCTTCGGTAGCCAAAGCAACGCTATCTATAAAATCTTCTAACGAAATACCGTCATTAACTAAAGATAGAGAATGAGCAACAGAAATCAACTCATTAACATTTTCTATTCTGTGTACTCCGTCTGCTCGCTTAGACAAATATTCTATGTAAGAAGTTTGCTCTAGTATCGCCTCTAAGAGAACAGGTAAACTAAGATTGTATTTACAATTTATCAACTTTTCTATATCGTCGAGGAAATTCTCTATTTTCTTTCTTATCTTAGGAAAATTTTCCTTTTTTAAAACTTCAAATATCGGCATATCGTTTTCCTCTGCTAAATGCCTAATTCGTTCTATACTAACCTTTCCTATCCCTCTTGGAGGAGTATTTATAATCCTTAACATAGCCCAATCGTCGTGAGGATTATGTATAACCCTTAAATAAGCTACTATATCCTTTATCTCTTCTCTTTCGTAAAAGGCAGTTGCTCCTCGTATAATATAAGGAATATTGTGACGAGAAAATTCTTCTTCGAAAACTCTCGTTTGAAAAGTGGTTCTAACTAAAACAGCCATATCATTAAAAGAAAAACGTGACCTTTCCACGGAGAATCTGTAAGCTACCCATGCAGCTTCTTCTCGAGGATCCCTAGCTGTGAAAAAATGAACTTCTCCTCTATCTTGAACTTTACTACGCAATACCTTACCTATCCTGTTACTATTGTTAGATATAAGCCTGTTAGCCAAAATTAGTATATCGGAAGGTGATCTATAGTTCTCCTCCAATTTTCTTATCTGACAATTAGGGAAAACTTTTGGAAAATCAAGCAAATTATCTACTCTAGCACCTCGCCAGCTATATATACTTTGATCCTCATCACCAACGGCCGTTATGTTCTTCGAAGTGCCTAACATGCGTTTAAGAATTTCGAATTGTATAAAATTTGTATCTTGAAACTCATCTACAAGAACAAAAGGATCAGTAGAACGCAACTGTTCACCGTAAGATGTATCCAAAAGAGAAAAATAATAAAGCAACAAATCATCAAAGTCTAACAAATAAGAGCGTTTCTTGTTGCGTTCATATTCAACAATTGCATCTATCAACGCAGGGTATATATAAGATCTACCCTGCATCATTTCCTCCTCCAACCAATCTATCGGTGATACAGAAACAGATTTCGCCTTCGACAAGATGTCTACTATCTCTTTAGGCTCAACTCTATACGCAGTTCCAACATCTTTAGCTAGCAATAACTGATCCTTCCTATCTATAACGTTAAAATATCGTGGTAACTCTAGCAGATGATGAAATTTTCTTATTATTCTTAACGCGTAAGAGTGAAAAGTACCAACAAAAAGCTGCTCTAAAGGTAAAGAACCTATAAGCTCGGTAGCTCTTTCTCTCATTTCTTTAGCAGCCTTGTTAGTAAATGTAAGTGCCAATATCGAAGAAGGAGAGACATTAAATTCTTTAATTAACCACGCTATACGGAAAGTTATTACCCGAGTTTTCCCTGTACCTGCACCGGAAAGTACCAGCTGAGGGCCGTATGTATGGGTTACAGCATCAAACTGACTCTTGTTAAGTTGCGTTGCCTCTATCACTCTACAGTAACGCTTTTAGCTAGATTGCGAGGTTGATCCACATCCAACCCCAACCGTACTCCCACCAGATACGCTATCATCTGCAAAGGGATAACGTTCACAATTGGTTGCAAATATTGGTTACTTTTGGGAACAGGTATCAAGTAGGCTTCAAGGCCGCTGAAAGCTTCTGGTGTCGGCGTTACAATTATAAGTTTTCCTCCTCTAGTTGATACCTCTTGCAAATTACTTTTAAGCTTTTTATTAAGCTGATCCTCCACTCCTGAGATACCAAAAACTGGCATCTTTTCATCTATAAGAGCTATAGGACCATGTTTCATTTCACCGGCAGGATATCCTTCTGCATGTATGTAAGTAATCTCCTTAAGTTTCAACGCTCCCTCCAGAGCTATAGGAAAATTTATACCTCGCCCAAGAAAAAGAGCACTATCACTTCTGTAGATAACATCACTCACGCCATCAAGAGAATCTATACCCCTCAGACAACTATCAAGCAAAACCGGTAAGTGCAACAAATCTTCTATTAGATGAGGAAATCTGTACCCGTTACTCTCTCCAAGAGCTATAGCAAGTAAATATAAAGCTACCAGCTGAGTAGTAAACGCCTTAGTTGAAGCAACACCTATCTCTGGACCTGCATGAGTTAATAAAGTTTCATCAGTAATTCTGGTAATCTGACTCATAGGGACGTTACATACAGCCAGAGTAAACAACCCTCTATCCCTAGCTAACTCTACAGCCCGCAAAGTATCTGTAGTTTCACCAGATTGAGTTATTCCTATAAGCAAAGATTTATCAGAGAGTAAAGGGTTTCTATACCTAAATTCCGAGGCATAATCTACTTCGGTAGGTACCCCAGCTAAATTTTCTATAAGGAATTTACCTACCAAACCAGCATGGTACGATGTACCACAAGCAACTATCTGAATTCTATCTATCTCTTTAGGTAACTCCACCTCCAGAATAGTTCGCTTATCAAGCGGATCTATCCTACCACTGATAGTGTCGTATACAGCTCTCGGCTGCTCAAAAATCTCCTTTTGCATAAAATGTTTATAACTTCCTTTCTCAGCAGATACTGGATCCCAGTTTACAACCTCGTAATCCCTTTCGACCGCTTTAAACGTTTTATCCCACACATTTATACCCTTACTAGATATGATTGCTATATCATCATCTTCTAAATAAACCACCCTACGTGTAAATGGCAGTAAAGCCATAGCGTCAGAAGCTACAAAGAACTCACCTTCTCCTATACCCAATATAAGAGGAGCTCCTCGTTTGCTAACAACTATACTTTCAGCGTTTAAAGAGGTAATAGCGGCAAAAGCAAAGTAACCCTCAATACTGTCAATAGCAAGTTTTACAGCCCTCTCGATAGATTCACCATTGTAAAGATTATAAGCTATAAGATTTACTATAATCTCTGTATCTGTATCGGTAGAGAAACTAACTCCTTTGTACTCCAAGCTTTTTCTAAGAGAAAGAAAATTCTCTACTATACCGTTATGTACTACCGCAATCTGCCCTTTATAATCGACTATGGGGTGAGCGTTACGTAAACTAACTTTTCCATGCGTCGCCCACCGTGTATGTCCTATCCCACAGTTACTATTATCATCTCTGTCTACTTTAGCCTCAAGGGCTGCTATTTTCCCCTGCACTTTAAATAGCTGCAATTTACCACCTACAACTGTAGCTATACCTGCAGAATCGTAGCCTCTATACTCCAACGCTCGCAAACCTGCAAGTAGAAGATCTGCTGCTCTTCTACTACCTATATACCCTACTATCCCGCACATACTGTTTTAACATTTCCAACTCTTCTGGTGTATTTACACCCTGTGCCTCCATAGGATTGTCTATATAGACAATACCTACCTCTTCGCTTTTTGCTACTAGGTTAAAAATGTCGGTCAAATAAAACTCTCCTTGAGCATTATCACACGAAAGTAAATCGAGATATGGAATAACTTCCGGAAACGGTATAAGATAAAACCCTGAATTAACCAATTTAATCGTTTGTTCTTCACTAGAAGCATCTCTAAACTCTACTATTTTAAGAAACTTCCCGTTTTTTAAAACTACTCTTCCTAAAGATCTAGGATTTTCCATATAAGCTACACCAACAACCCATTTATAAACTTTACTAGCTAAACAGAGCTTATCCACAGTAGATGCGGAAAGAAGAGGAGCGTCCCCAGGTACAACCAACAGAAACAGCTCTTGCGAACCGTCTAATGCACGAACAACTTTTTTTAAAGCATCTCCTGTACCTAACGGAACTTTTTGTTCAACAGAGGTGAGATTTTGTCTTTTTACATACTTACCAACCTTGGAATCTTTACTAGGAACCACAACCAACGGCTTTAGGCCTTTAGTAACAAATAGATCTATAAGGTGCTGAATAACCGGTTTTCCACCTAGATCACGCAGAACTTTAGGCGCACCCTCTCCCATCCTTTTTCCTTGCCCACCGGCAAGAATAACAGGACAGAGAATTCTAGTGGTATACATTAAAACTACTTTTTCTTAAGCTCTTTTAACACCAATTTAGCTATAGCCTTCAGAGTTTCAAAAACCCCTATACCTCTAACAGCTACAGCTTGAAAAGTTGGTTCTCTTTTGTAGTTCAGGATCCTATACATCTCCTCAACTGGAACTATATTAGGCAAATCTCTCTTATTGAACTGTAATACGTAAGGAATAGTTTTCAAATCTAAACCGTGCTCTTTCAAGTTTTGCTCAAGATTCCTTACAGACTCGATATTTGCATCCATTCTATCTCTCTGACTATCCGCTACAAACACTACACCATCTGCACCCTTTAATATCAACTTTCTACTAGCATCGTAAAATACTTGTCCAGGAACAGTATAAAGCTGAAACCTGGTAGTAAAACCTTTTATAGTGCCCAGATCTAGTGGTAAAAAGTCAAAAAATAGAGTTCTATCCGCTTCTGTTGCCAACGCTATCATTTTTCCCTTTCTCTCTTGGGGAGTATGTTCATATATCCATTGCAAATTGGTAGTTTTCCCACCCAATCCAGGCCCGTAATAAACTATTTTGCAATTTATTTCTTTACGTACATAGTTAATAAAAACCATCTTTCAGCCTCTAGCAAATTTTTTATAAGAGTAAAAATTACTCGCTAAAAAGTGCATCAATATCTTCGTCTGTTATCTCCGCAAAAGGGCTACTTGCTTTATTGCCAACCTCTTCTTTAGATTTCCTTTCTATATCATCAAATATCTTCTTCATACTCTCACTAGCCCTCTTGACGCGTAATCTCACCAATCCTAAAGAGGATCTATCGTCGAAAATAACCAGCAATATGGCTTTCTTGGCAACTATAGATATATGAATATGATCTCTCTTTCCTTCATGGAATAACACAGAAAATTCACGTTCACCTATAAGCTTAGCTAAACCATCCGTAGCAGCTACGTTACCCGCTGTAAGAGAAGCTAACGAAGTAGTATCATACTTATCAACCTCTCCTGCAGCAGCTATCTGCTGTCCATTTTTATCTATTAGAAAAACCGCCCTGGCGTTAGAATCTACAACCAATTTCTCAAGAACCTTCTGAAGTTTCTCAAAATCCTCTCCAAACAAAACAAAGTACGCGCTATCCATCATCCTTCCTCATCTAGAAAATTATATACCCTCTTATTCTTCAAGGATAACTCTTTCTATCTAAAAAGCCAACCATACTATAAACTTTATTATAAATAGGTAGGGTTTCTATAACAAATATCAAAAATATTTTATGACTATATCCAACATATATCTACTTTTAGCAATATCTGCTATATCCAGCAACAATATCAAAGGCATTGCTATCTTCGCAACAACCGCCTTTACCATACTCCCTCTGCTACTTGTATATAAAAAGAAGAAAATTCCCTACACTTCAATCTCACCTTTACTACCATTCCTAAATATCCCACTTTTTTTGCTAGATACTCCTGAAAACCTGTGGCAAGTTATACTTATAACATTTTTCTCGGCTAAAACATTACACTTACCCAAAAAGCAAGCCATATTGCTCATTATACTTTCTACAAGTTATGCACTACTTATAATCTCAAAGTTGCCCCCATTTATTGCTCTGCTGCAATGGTGGAGTATCTATCTGATCGCTATTGTACTTAAACACTCCAAACTATTTTCAACCAATATATATTTCATCATAGTAGAAACTTTAAGCCTTATTACAACTACTCTTGTGATAAGTTTGCTAAATTTGACAAAAAATTCTACAAACGTAACTTTTCTTCTTCTCTTATCTACAGCTGTAGCGTTATACATAATACTAGATCTAGAAGAAAAGCTATTAACCTTAACATCACAAAAAAAAGATCTACTAGACGCTTTAGGTATATCGTTTGAATTGACAAAAATACATTTAGACGAAACTCAATTTATAAAAAACCTGCTGTTACAAATAAAAAAAGTATTCCCAGCTAACTGGATAGAAATAATTTTGGGAGAAGGTAAAGAAGATGAAAGGTTCTATTTATCACCGTCAGAAAAGGTATTCAAAGGCAGAGCCAGAATACCAGAGAAGCCCCCTCCACTTCCCGGCTTTCACAGGATAATAGGCTGGAAAACTCTAAATTATTCTATAACAATCAAACAATACGCTAAAATGGGCGAAATAATTATATGGTACGACCCAAGGATAGCAAGAACAGCGGATATAGAAAGGTTAAACAACCTTATGGTAGGAATTCTAGCAACTATAGAGAAGTATTATTTAGCAAAGGTTGCTTCAACGGACACTTTGCTAGATACAAGCAACAGGAGAGTATTGGAGGCTTATCTGGGATCCTATTTTACTCGTATATATAAAAAAGGTGGTAGTGTAGGAGTGATCGTTCTTGATATAGATCATTTCAAAAAAATAAACGACACTTACGGACATTCGGTGGGAGACAACGTGTTAAAGCATGTTCTTAACATCATAAAAAATTCATTAAGGCCGACAGATTTAGTAGCACGCTACGGAGGGGAGGAGTTTGTAATTGTAATACCTGAAGCTAATGGTGAGTTAATTACAAATATCGCAGAACGTATCAGGTCTAATATAGAGAAAAACCCTTTCGTTCATGGCAGGAAAGAAATAAGAATAACAGTTAGTTGTGGCGTTGCAGCGTTTCCCGACATCTTAGTTAAAAGTTATCTCCAACTTATAGATTTTGCAGACAAAGCTCTTTACAAAGCAAAAAGTGAAGGAAGAAATAAAGTTTTCCACTATGTAGGGAAAGACACCTATTACTCTCCCTCCCTAGAGGTCCAGGATTAATACCCGCACCTTTAAAATTTATCCTTCATTTGCGAGCAGGTACAACTACTACAGGGCAAGGAGCTTTATTTACAACGTAATGGGTAGTACTACCTAGAAGAAATGCACCAAAAGCAGAATGTCCATGAGTAGCCATTACTATATATTCGACGTTTTCTTCTTTAGCAGCTTCCACTATAGAATATCTAGCATCTCCTACAGACACCTTAGGCTTGAGGAAAAGTTCATCAGGAATTTCCTTCGCTAGATCTATTAACGCTTCTTTAGCCTTCGATTCATGTCTTTTAAGCACCTCTTCTCGTGATATAACAGGTTCAGGACCATAGAAAAGAGGAGGCAAGGTGTCTTCTACTGCATAAAAAAGAATTATCTTTGCACCAGCGTAACGTGCCAATTTAACCGCCTCAGCTATCGCTCTCTTTGAAAGGTCAGAAAAATCGGTTGTAACCAGTATAGTTTTCTCACCCATATTTAAAAACCTCCCTTAATAGAATACAACACGTCTTCCCCTCAACTCCCACCTTTTGGTTAATAATTTATGCAATGCTTCAGGATAGGCTATATACTCTTGCTCTTGAATTCTTTTAGTCAAACTCTCTACAGTATCGTTATCATACACAGGAACACACCTCTGCAAAACTATAGGGCCTGTATCTACTCCGTAATCCACAAAGTGGATAGTGCATCCTGTAATCTTTGCTCCATATTCTAAAGCTTGTCGTGGAGCGTCAACACCGGGAAATGCAGGAAGAAGGCTAGGATGTGTATTTAATATACGCAAATAATACTTATCTACAAAAAAACGCGTTAAAATACGCATATAACCTGCTAAACATATCCACTCAACCTTATACACGTTTAAAACATCTATTATAGCCCGTTCATGCTCTTCCCTTGAAGAAAAATTTTTGTGAGAAATTACCTCCACAGGCAACCCAAACTTCTGGGCCCTTTTGACACCAAAAGCATCAGGGTTATTAGAGATTACAACCTCTATCTCTGCTGGAATATCATCCCTCTTTATTGCATTTTGCAGGGCTTCAAAAGTAGTACCTTTGCCGGAAAGCATCACAGCAATTCTCACCTTAGAACTCTTTTTTAGGATAGTCATAAATCACTTTTCCTCTACCTTTGGTGATTCTACCTATGATCTCTCCTTTCATTCCTCGACTCTTTAAAAGATTTAAAACGGTAGAAAGATTTTCCGGATCCACAACTAGAATCATACCTATTCCCATATTGAAAACAGTAAACATTTCTTCGTCCTCTATCTCTCCCTTCTCTTTAAGAAAGGTAAAGATAGGAGGTATTTCCCAGCTACCCAAATATATAACAGCATCTAAATCGTGCGGTAACACTCTAACTAAGTTACCTGTAATTCCCCCTCCAGTTATATGAGCTATAGCACCTACTAGGCCTTTTTGTAACACCTCTTGGAGGTAACCTCTATAAGAGATATGAGGGACTAGTAACAGTTCCTCTACACTTTTGTTATTTAAACGTCTAATTTTGGTATTGAGAGAGTAACCCAATTTATCGAAAACGATTTTCCTAGCCAAAGAGTATCCATTTGTATGCAAACCTGTAGAAGGTAGCCCGACTAGAATATTATTCTCCTTAACGTTGTGTTTACCGAGGATTTTATCACTTTCAACTATACCTACTATTGCACCTACTATCTCCCACTCCCCGTTATTATAAATTCCAGGCATCTCTGCCGTTTCACCACCTACAAGAGCTACTTCATTTTCTTTACAAGCATCTTTAATAGAGTCAATAATTCTAATCACCTGTTTTTCGTTCAATAGGGAAGAAGCTATATAATCCATAAAAAACAACGGAGTTGCTCCAGTTGCCAATATATCGTTAACACAATGGTTTACAAGATCTTTGCCGACCAAATGTACTTTTTTTGCCATACGAGCTACTATAAGTTTTGTTCCTACACCATCTATGGATGAAACGAGAACCGTTTTAGAATTCAAAGGGAAAAAACCACCGAAATGTCCTGTTTGTACATCATCACCCATAAGTTTCTTAATTTTATTAACAATAGATTCATATTTACTTAAGTCAACTCCCGCTTCCCTATACTTAGAACTTTTCATATATCCTCCTCAGTTTTTATTGGAAATAACCTTGGACTACGCCTGTAGGATTTGGGAATAGTAACAGGATAATCTCCATTCCAACAAGCGGTACAAAAAGTTTTATTATTTACAGTACTAAGCAACGCATCTAGGGAAAGATAAGCTAAAGAATCTACTTCTAAAAAGTTACGAATTTCCTCTATAGACTTATTGGCCGCTATAAGCTCTTCTTTAGTAGGAGTGTCTATACCGTAACAGCACGGCCATTTTGTTGGAGGAGAAGAAACGCGAAAGTGAACTTCTTTAGCTCCAGCTTCTCTAAGCATTCTTATCAGCTTGCGGGAAGTTGTTCCCCTCACTATAGAATCATCTACCAACACTAACCTTCTATCCTTTATAACCGATTTGACGGGATTCAACTTAACTTTAACTCTAAAATCTCTTATCTTACCTGTAGGTTGAATAAATGTTCTACCCACGTAATGGTTTCTTATCAGAGCATAAGAAAAGGGTATTCCTGACTGCTGAGCAAATCCTAAAGCTGCGAAAAGACCACTATCTGGCACGGGAGAAACTATATCAGCATCTACAGGTGCTTCTTTTGCTAAAAGTTTCCCCATCTCAATTCTTCTAGCTGCCACATCTTCTCCAAAGACGGTGCTATCAGGTCTAGAGAAATAGACCAGCTCAAACAAACACGGTGTAGAAACAGATGCAGAAGGTAAAAAAAAGGATTGAACGTTGTCTCCTTGTACTACAACTATCTCCCCTGGTTTTAACTCTCTTATAAACTCCGCTCCGATCAAATCAAAAGCGCAGTTTTCAGAGGCAAAACAAATAGCATCCTCTATTTTTCCCATAACCAAAGGTCTAAAACCCCAAGGATCCTTAGCTGCTATAAGGCTATCTTGGGCTATAAGCAACAAACTATAAGCACCTTTTACCTTCAATAAAGCGTTATACAAAGCTTTTAAAATAGAACCATCTCTCGAAAACTTAGCTACCAGATGTAGTATTACTTCTGTATCGCTAGTAGTCTGAAAGATAGAACCCTCTTTTTCTAGCTGTTCTCTTAAAAAAGTAGCATTCACTATATTACCGTTATGTACAATAGCTAGAGGTCCTAAAGAAGTATTAACAGCTATGGGTTGTGCGTTTCTAAGAGAACTCACTCCTGCTGTTGAATAACGGGTATGTCCTATTGCTCTAAAGCCTTCCAAATTTTTTACAAAACTCTCACTAAATATTTCCGATATTTCACCCATACCTCTTTCAACGTGTACGAGTTTGCCATCCCATGAAGCAATACCAGCACTCTCTTGACCCCTATGCTGCAAAGCATAAAGACCTAGATAGGTAAAATATGAAGCTAAATCGCTATTCTCTATACCGAATATTCCACACACTATTTACTCTAACGCAAAATATCTACTAAACCCTTCATTCCATAACTTACTAAAACTACTCACTCTCGAAGATACTACGCCTTCAGCATATTCTACCGTCCAGAGATCTTGATCAACCGTATCACCTAAAACAGAACAGTGCACATTAAGACTATCGGCCAAGTAGCACAAACGATCTAAGTTAGTATCCTCGCACGTTACTATAAAAACCCCTTGCGATTCAGAAAAAAGGGACACGGCAGGTATTTCAACTGCTACTGTAAATCCTACAGATTGAGGGAAAGACATTTCTAAAAGTGCTAAGAGTAATCCTCCTTCAGAAATATCGTGAACGCTGGTAATTAGACGTTTTTTTATAACAAAACGCACAAAATCATTAATTTTAATTTCAGATTTCAAATCAACGGTGGGAGGTCTACCTCCTTCTTTATTAAGTATGTATCTTTGATAAAGGGAACCTCCAAACTCCTCTTGTCTAAGAGCTCCTATAGCAACTATTTTTTCTCCACCTTTTCTAAAGAAATTTGGTACGGTATAACCGTCTTTTTTTATGCCAACCATCACTATAGTAGGTGTAGGATATACACTATTTTCGTCAGTTTGGTTATAAAAAGAAACGTTTCCTGACACTACTGGAATCCCGAGTGTTTTGCACCCTGTAGATATTCCATCTACCGCACGGGCAAACTGCCACATAACTTTAGGATCCTCCGGGTTACCAAAATTTAGGCAATTAGTAACCCCCAGAGGCTCGGCTCCAACACTTGCTAAATTCCTAGCAGCTTCAGCAATAGCCTGGAGTGTACCTATGAAAGGATCTAAAAAACAGTAAGCAGGATTCACATCACTCGTTATAGCTAACGATACATCCTTCTTTTTTATCCTTAAAAGTGCAGCGTCAGAACCTGGAGGTATTACAGTATTGGTTCTAACCATGTAATCGTATTGAGAAAATATCCATTCCTTATTAGCGATCTCAGGAGTGCTCACAAGTGTAGAAGCTATCTCTTCCACCTCTTTTCCATTTTTAGGAGGAAACAAGGAGGGTTTTTGAGGGGGAACGTACGGTTCAACTGCCCTTTTATAAACTGGGGGTTCTAAATAAACCGGTATATTAGCTATCTCACTACCTTTATAAAGCACCTTACCCATTCTATCGTCAGTGATTTTTCCTACTACTGCGGAAGGAACTCCCCATTTGTTAAATATGTTTTTAACTTCTTCTACTTTATCTTTCATAACAACAAGAAGCATTCGCTCCTGAGTTTCAGAAAGCATAATAGCTTCAGGTGTTAAATTTTCTTCTCTTAAAGGTACTCTGTCGAGATCTAGGACAAATCCTACGTCTCCTTTCGCCGCCATCTCATAAGAGGAAGAAGACAAACCAGCAGCACCCATATCTTGGAGTGCGACTACATATCCTGTAGAAAGGGCTTCAAGAGTAGCCTCTATAAGAAGTTTTTCCACAAATGGATCACCAATTTGTACTGTAGGTAAAATATCATCCCTGCTATTTTCCGAGGAGAAACGATCGGAGGCCATAATAGCTCCCTTTACACCGTCTAAACCTGTAGAATTACCAACATACAGTAAATAGTTACCCAACCCTTTTGCCTTAGAAGAGAAAATCCCACGTTTGCTTGTTATACCTAGAGCGAAAACGTTAACTAAAATATTAAAGTTATAGCACCTATGCACGTAAACCATGCCACCAACTGTTGGTACACCAACTCTATTCCCGTAATCGCCTATACCTTTCACTACTCTAGAAACAAGATGGCTCATCTTAGGAGCTTTACTTTCACCAAAAAACAGCTGATCCATTAACGCTATAGGTCTAGCTCCCATAGTAAAAATATCTCGCAAAATGCCACCAACTCCTGTAGCTGCTCCCTGATAAGGCTCTATATAGCTTGGATGATTATGACTTTCCACTTTAAAAATAGCTACTAATTCGTCATCCAACTCAACAGCCCCTGCATTTTCCCCTTCAGATACAACAACGCGCTCTCCAGTCCGAGGCATAGAGCTCAAATAAATTTTTGAAGATTTATAAGAGCAATGTTCTGACCAGAGAGCACCTATTATAGCTAGCTCAACATTCGTGGGCTCCCTACCAAGTTTAGCAACAAGAGAGGTGTATTCGTTTTCAGAAAGACCAAAATCTCTAAAACGCTTTTTTGCCATTTCCAAATATTATTAGCTAGATAAGCACTGAACTAAACTGGTAAATACTCGTAAACCATCGACTCCTCCGAGGCTTCTTTCACAACACCGTTCCGGATGCGGCATAAGCCCCAAAACGTTCCCAGCCCTGTTACATATACCTGCTATAAAATCGATTGAGCCGTTGGGATTACAGTAATCTACACTATTACCTTCAGCATCACTGTATCTAAAAACGATCTGTCCATTGCGTTGCAACTCAGTAAGAGCCCCATTATCCACGTAATACCTTCCCTCAGCATGCGCAATAGGCATTCTAATAATTTCCCCTTTTCTGTACTTATGTGTAAAAACAGTTGAATTATTTTCTACTCTCATATAAACCCAGGTTGAGATAAACCTAAGATTTATATTAGGGAGTAAAGCACCCGGTAAAAGGCCTGCCTCTGTTAGAATTTGAAATCCGTTACATATACCTATAACAGCTCTACCTTTCTCTGCAGCATCTCTCACAGCATCCATGATCGGAGAACGAGCTGCTATAGCTCCCGACCGCAAATAATCTCCATAGGAAAACCCTCCCGGTAATACTATAAGATCAAAATCTACCAACTTGGTATCTTCATGCCACACATAGGCAGTATTTAAACCTACAATATCGTTCAACACCCAAAAAAGATCGTGATCACAATTACTCCCTGGAAATACTACTACTGCTGCTCGCATAAAATCACTTCATACTCTTCTATAAGCGGATTGGCAAGTAACTCTTTACACATCCTATCAGCTTCTAAGTACAACTCCTCCTTTGATAATTTTTCGGGCATCTCTATAGTAAACAACTTGCCAGCCCTAACCGATTCCACATCCACTCCTAATCTTCTAAGAGCTTTTTTGATCGTTTCACCCACAGGATCAAGGACTTCTTTTTTGGGATACACTTTAATCTCGACTTTAACCATAACTTAAACCTATCTCAAAAAATTAATTTCATACCATCCTCTGTAAAAAAAACAGAAAGACCCATCTCCTCTATCTCTTTTTTTATTGTATCGATAAATAGAGGTTTTATATGGTGTAAATACACGGGTACCTCTCTTCTTATTTTTTCTATTTCCTCCTTTAAAGTAGCAGGTGTTAAATGATACGATACGTTAGCTATCTCCTGCATACGGTTAGGAAAACTGGTTTCTAGAAATACAGCTTTGAGTTTTCTAAGAGTGTTAGCCAAAACCCATATTCTTTCTGTAGGACCTGTATCGCTAGACCAAACCACAGCTGCCTCAACACTCTTAATTATATAACCCACAGTAGGTATCAAGTGGTTAACCTCTACAGGTATAAACGTCACTTCACCCATATCTATAGGTTTTTCAGGAACTATCTCTTCAAACTCTATAACTGGTATAAGATTATTAGGTAACCCTGTAAAATCTGGCCATGTATTGTTGTTAAGAAGATATTTTCTTATTGAGTAAACGGTATGAGGAAGGGCATAAACTCTTAAAGGTTCTACATTATAATCGTACACATTCTCTATAAGAAAAGGAAGTGAATTTATATGATCCATATGAGAATGAGTAAGAAAAATAGCTTTTATCTTCCGCTGCTCCTCTAGACTCAAAGCTTGAGCTGTACAACCGGCATCTATAAGTATAGTCTCGTTTATTCTAAGTGAAGTAAGATTATAACCCGGAGCCTGCCCGCCGTAGCACCCTAGGAACTCCAATTCCATTAGTTAGACCTAGTTTTCTCACTTTCTGGAAAGAGAATCTCAGCTATCCTCTTTCCTTCCTCTAATTTAAATTTTCCCATATTATAAGCTTCTTTAAAAGTTCTTACAACGTTAGGACAAAACTGGGTTCCAGAAAATCTCTCAATCTCTTTCACAGCCTCTTCAAAGGAAAGTGCTTTCCTATAGGGACGGTCGGTTGTCATAGCATCGAAAGTATCAGCTACAGCTATAATACGTGCAAGTAGAGGAATATTCTCCCCTTTTAGTCTATCAGGATATCCTTTACCATCAAACCTCTCATGGTGATACTTAACAGCCTCTACAACCTTATCCATACCAGAGATATTAGCTATAATAGTAGCACCGTCTACAGGGTGCTTAGTAAGAATATCAAACTCATCTCTAGAAAGAGGTGCTGGTTTCTGAAGAATCTTATCTGGAACAGCTATTTTACCTATATCATGTAAGACCGCTGCCACGTACAACTCTTTCAATTCATCAACAGATAAACCTAGAAACTTCCCTATAACGAGAGAATAGTAAAGAACTCTCTTAGTATGTCCACCTGTATAAGGATCCCTTCTTTCTACAGCTTCAGCCAAAGATGATATGGTTTGAGCAAATAGAGCACGCTGTTTCGCATATAAACGCGCATTAGCCATCGCTGCTGCTATAGGAGCAGAGAGTAAACTTATCAACTCCAGATCCTCATCTGTAAACCTTTTATCACCGTACATTATAAGCTGTATTACACCTACACTTTTCTGGGCAGCAACTAAAGGAACAGTCAATATCGATGAGATACTCTCCAACGGTATATATCTCCCTAACCACCTCTTGTCTTGAGGTACGTTACTTACTATCTCTGCTTTCTGCGATAACGCTACGTTTCCTACTATTCCTTCTCCCATATTTACAAAAATATCTCTTAACTTAGGCGCTTCTTTCCCTCTTACCAACCGTAGGTAAAGACCTTCCTCTGCATCATCCACTTCCCATATAGAACTAGCATCTGCAGCGCATAGAGTTTCCGCTTTTACCAATGCCTTCTCTAGCACTTGATCTAAATCTAAAGTGCTTACTATCTCGACTCCCATCTTTAGGAGTTCTAGACCTTTAACTCCCAAAATTTCTGAAGCGCTCATATCTAAAATCTGGTACCTATCCAAAAACTTGTGTTAAAACTGTCATCCAGAACGTTTTTAAAATCCCAACGTTTAGAAAAATCCCAATGTAACCATATTCCTTGGAATGCAAAGGATACACCAAAACCGTATACCGACTTGGCATCTTGAAGCTTATTACCAGTAGAGTCCCAGAAAACAAAATCTTCTCCAAGAGAATCAAACCACGCACCTGCAACATCCACGAAAATTCTGCCTCTTATATTGTTAAGGTGCATAAAAGGCAAATGCAATCTATCCACGAGCGGGAATCTATACTCTAAGTTGACAAAAAAAGCTCTATCTCCACTGAAAGAAGCGTAGCGCACCCCTCTAAAGTCATCGGTACCTCCAAAAAATATAACGTTAGGATTATCGCCATAACTAGCAGCACCAAACAACCTAAAGGCAAAATTGGAACGTAAGGAAACAGGCATATAGCCACGTATATCAAAAGAGACCTGGCTAGCTGCTTTAGAGCCTATACCGTAGGAAGCTTCTATTCTCATCCTATTCCCAGCAATAGCACCCCATGGAGCAAACTTAGCATTATCACGGACAAACGCAGCATTTATAAATGGAAAATTATCGCTTACCTCAAAAATAACAACTTCACCAGTATCGGGTCTAAAAACTGGTAATTCATAATCACGCAGTAGATACCCAGCAGCTAACTCCAACCTATTAAACTTATCTAAAGGGTAGAATGCAAAGCTACTCAAACCGGTTAAAGTAAACACATTTCTTCTCAGGAGTCTAAGATTTCCAGACTGATCTTCCACAAAAGTAACAAAGAAAAGTCTTCTATCAAATACTCTAACCCCCTTTTGCCATCTTTTCCCTATATCCAAATAAAAAAGATCTACTTGGGAAAAAGTATCAGCTGAACCAACAAAAGCTAATATCTGTTTGTCTCCCAAAATATCGGAAAAAAACAGCTGCAGTTGAGAAATAAGAATTCCATCCGAAGTAACACCTACCCCTCCACTTGCATCTTGCAAGAAAAAAGGTGACCTTTTATACTTTTTTGCCCTATCTATTGAAGCGTATATCTCCAACGGTGGCTCAAAAGTATCCTTTTCTTCAACGGATTCAATACTAACTTCTAACGGTTTTTTTACATCGGCAACGTAAAGTCCAAATACCCCATTCCAAAGAGAGGTAAAAGCAAAAGTATAATCTCCATCTTTGCTCCTAGCAATCGCAGGCATAAATGCACCTGTTACAAGATCTGTAAGCTTAAAAATTTTGTTCTCTTCTAAGGATATGTAGTATATGTTTTCAGTATCGTTAAGGTCACCGGTAAAATACACTCTCTTTCCATCAGGAGAGAAGACAGGATCTCTAACGTTTATCTTACCCCGTATTAAAGGTTTAGAAGCTTCGTTGCCCTCCTTTATATAAAGAGCCATATACTTTCCCCGAGAAGATACGTAAACGAGTTTGGAACCATCGTGCGAAATAGCAGGACTTAAATCAAAATATTCATCATTTGTAACGTTCTCCACCTCAAAATTTTCCAGGTTGATCTTGAATATATCAAATTGCCCTCTTTTAGCAGCAGAAAAGTAAATTTCCATTTTTTTCGGGTGAAAAACAGGATTTCTAGGCTGATCTAACTCTATAGGAATAACTTTGTGTATACCTCCCTTTATTACGTTTAAAAGTACCAATACTCTCTTCCCTTCTTTCTTAGCAAAAACTGCTACCAAATTGCCGTCTGGAGAAAAGGCCAAATCGTTTCCAGAACTTCTACCAGTTGTAAACATCTGAGCAACGAAATCACCCGTAACGGTATTGAACCCTTTGGTCAAATTTCTGATAACCGTACGCTTTTTAAGATTAAGCAAATACACATCGACCTCTCCCCTTACAACTCCGAAAGTAACTCCCAATTCTCCGCCAGGAGAAACGGCTAATCCCACAAGAGAAGTATTGAAACCCTCTTGATTTGAAATTGGTTGACCGTAATCGTCTGGAGGACCAGACTTGGCAAAAAGCGGCAAATACCTTTTACGTAACCATCTTGCGAACTCCAAATTAAACTGTTCAGAACTCAAGCCAAAACTTCTTTTAATTGCTCTGCTTACACCTCCTCTTAACATGGTTCGCAGATTTAGTAGGAAATCTCTTATTCCCTCCACACCCCATTTTTCTTCGATAAAATCGAAAACCGCGTGACCTATTCTATATGCGAAAAAGCTAAAACCTCGACTTTCTGTAATATTTGGAATCCTATGATTGACTACAGCGTCACGTAGAAACATTTTATCGGAACTAGTTTCATCCTTGGCAAAATAACTTGCCATACCCTCCATAAGCCAGGCAGGAAGCATAAATCCGGTACCCACAAACCTATTTTCACCTAAAATCATGTGGTATTGAAAAATATGAGTAAGTTCGTGCGTAATCAACTGATACAACTCAGGGTCGGGAAGATCAGCAGGTAATACCATGCGTTTTTTAACAGGAGTGGCAAAAGCTAAAGCGCCCTCAGGAACAAAACCGGGCCCTATAACATTGGTCTGTTCAAAATGAGAAAAAGTAGCGTAGTAGATAAGATTTATCTTTTCATCTATAGAATAGTTGAGCTTTCTGGACAACTCATCGTATGCACTTTCAGCAAAAGAAACTATTTTAGTTAGAAGATTCTCTGCTCCTTTATAATAATAAACAACAAAATGTAGCGACTCATACCTAAACCACTCAAACTCATAATATTGCACCTTATTTTTACCAAATTGAGCAAATAACGGATAGAACCCCATATAACATGTTACAATGAAATATATAACCCTTCTCATTACGCCACCTTTAATAGAGTAAATACCTACTATCTATAACAGTAAATTCTTTAAATATAGCTACTATCTTATCTTCCAGTTTAGATAAGTTTTTAAACAAACCTTTAAGTGGATCCAACCTTCTACCTTCTAAAGATGTGAAATCTTTAAAATGTTCCTCTAAAACTACCTCACCAGATAGACCATCTATAACTAAAATTAGAAAATCCAAGCTAAATCCAGTCTCTTCTACCAATATTTGTCGAGTATAAACGCGACCATCGAAAGGCGAAATATACTCCTCCTGCTTATATCCAACTTGTTCATTAACGTCAAAGTCAACGCTACCTGTTAATATCCATCTAACCTTATAACTAGTAGCTAAATCGATCCAAAACTCCTTTTGGTGTTTCAACTTCTCTATAGAATAAACAGGATATTCGATCGTGTCACCTGCTGTCTTCAACTCTATATCTGTCTCCCTTTTTAAGAGTCTAGCAATATATATACTAAACTCCTTTACAATTTCTTCTTTTACCGCTTCTTCTCCTTCTTCCACAGGGAAAATGAAGGGTGCTATAAGTACTTTTCTGCTTTCCGAAAGATCTATCTTCGCCGCTTGCTTAATAGGTACAGTTACCTCTTTTACACCTGCATACAAAATAAAAGGAAACAATATCTCAATTATTGTTATCTTTATCTTCACCTTTCCTAATCCTTTTAAATCGCTCATAATTTTCCTTTATATACCTGTTATTAGGATCTATGCTAAGAGCTTTACGGTACAACAACTCCGCTTGTTTGTATTTACCTAGCGCTTCACACGCAACTGCCAGATTATTAGCTATTTCAGGATTATCTGGATACAGAGAATACAATCTGCTCAATCTAAAAAAGCTTTCATTCCATAACCCATATTCAGATATCTCTCCTATAAACCTTAGCTCATCTTGCAACGTTGGATATGAGCCGAATTGTCTAGCACAACTTAAAACTGCAAAAGCAACTATTATAAAAACTATTTTTTTTAACATAGTACCTATTTGCACACCATTATCTTAATTATCTTATAACTATTCCATACGAGAAAATAACCTGTTTTCTAAAAATACGTTATCTAAATATACGATGGATCTAAAAAAACAACTAATAGCACTAGGGGAAATTAGGAAAGAGAGAAACAAAATTTACAAAGTTACCCGTAAACTAATAGAGACTAACTTCTCTAAAAAATCGATGAAAAATTTGGAAAAAGCAATAGCATCAGCAAACATCGAAGAAAAAACTGTAATTAAAATAGAAACTTTATGTAAAAAAAATGGAATCAAAATAATAACACCCCTAGACCAGGAATATCCTCAAGAACTAAAAATTCTAGATTCTCCTCCACCGGTACTGTACGTAAAAGGGCGAGAGTGGAGTAATGAACTTATAGCCATAGTAGGTAGCAGAAAAGCGTCTCCTTACGGTGTGCATTTAGCCCAGCTATTTGCATACAAACTTTCTTTAAAAGGTATAGGAATAATTTCTGGTTTTGCAGTAGGAATAGATCGATATGCTCACATAGGAGCTCTTCGGGCAGAAGGCGTAAATATAGCAGTTTTAGGATGTGGCATCCTTGTGGAATATCCAAAAGAAAACTTACTTTTACGTAGAAAAATGAGACAACAATCAACTTTTTTAAGCGAATTCCCTTTATTCTACCCCCCTTACCGCCACAACTTTCCTCTACGTAACAGAGTAATTGCAGCACTCGCGAAGGCTGTCCTGGTGGTTGAAGCAAACGAACGCTCCGGAGCTCTTATCACAGCAAACTACGCTTTAGAATTAGGAAAGGATATCTTTGCGATACCTGGAAGAATAACTGATAAGCAAGCTAAAGGCGTAAATAGGTTAATTCAAGAAGGCGCATATCTAGTGTCATCTGTAGATGACATTCTAGAATATATGGGATACATACGCAACAGCAGAACAACTTCAAAAACAACTTCCTCATTGAAGAAAAACTCTGAAGATTTGGATATAATAAACGCGCTGTATGGAGAAACCTAAAAAACTAATAGTCGTTGAAAGCACAGCTAAAACTAAAACGATAAAAGGATTTGTTGGTAAAGAATTTCTAGTGGAAGCATCGGTAGGCCATATTCGTGATCTACCAAAGGACAAATTTGGTATAAACGAGAAAACTTTGACCCCCAGCTATGTAATTCTTCCGGAAAAAAAAGAGGTAGTTAAAAAACTGAAAGAAACTGCGAAAAATGTAGAAGAGATCTACTTGGCCCCAGATCCAGATCGTGAAGGAGAAGCTATAGCTTGGCACATAAAGTTTATACTTTCTAAAGTTAAAGAAAAATCCAAAATAAAAAGAATAGTTTTTAATGAAATAACCCGAAACGCTGTGCTCAAAGCTCTAAAACAACCTCGAGATATCGATATAAACAAAGTAAACGCCCAGCAAGCCAGACGACTGTTAGATAGAATCTTGGGATTTAAGCTCTCTCCTTTACTTTGGAAGAAAGTAAAACAGGGACTTTCTGCAGGAAGAGTCCAATCTGTCGCTCTTAAAATGGTATGCGACAGAGAAGAGGAGATAAATTCATTCAAACCGCAAGAGTATTGGGTAGTAGAGGCTGAATTTACCTCTAAAGAAGGAGTATCTATAAAAGCAAAACTTGAAAAACAAAACCGGGAAGAGGCTGAACAAGTTAAAAAAGAGTTGGTTGGACAAAAAGGAATAGTTGAAGAAGTAAAACGTAAAGAGTCTAAGTTGTCACCGCCGCCACCCTTTATAACTTCCACGCTACAACAAGAAGCTAACAAAAAGTTCGGATTCTCCGCAAAAAAGACTATGCTTATAGCGCAAGAACTTTATGAAGGCGTACGAATAGGTTCAGAGGTAGTAGGAGTAATCACATATATGCGTACAGATTCGGTTAGAATAGCCGATGAAGCTCTAAAATCAGCTAGAGAGTTTATAAAGGAAAATATAGGTAGAGAATATTTACCTAAAAAAGCCAACAAATTTAAAAACAGATCAAGTGCACAAGATGCTCATGAAGCGATACGACCCACTAACATAGCTCTCACTCCAGATACAATGGCCAAACATTTGAACAAAGATCAACTAAAAATCTATTCGCTTATATGGAAAAGATTTGTAGCATCTCAAATGAAACCCGCTATATATAACAACCTTGAGATAAAAATAGCAGTAGATAACTACTCATTTATTGCTAAGTTTAAACGGCTTGTTTTTCCAGGCTTTCTTCACATATACCGGGAAGAAAACGCGGAGAGGGACAACTTCCCTCCAATAAACAAAGCTGGACCTTTACTAGTAAAAAGTATAGAAACTATTCAGAAGTTTACTAAACCTCCATCTCGATTCTCTGACGCTACACTAGTAAAAGCTTTAGAGGAGAAAGGTATAGGAAGACCTTCAACTTACGCTACAATACTCTCTACCCTAACAGACAGAGAGTATTGTGTTAAGGAAAAAGGTAAATTTGTACCCACCAAACTAGGAATGATCGTAAACGAATTACTAAAACAAGGTTTTTCTTCCATAATCAACGAAAAATATACTTCTTACCTAGAAGAGCAATTGGACTATATAGAGAGAGGAGAAAAAAATTGGAAAGAGGTTTTAAAGGAGTTCGCGCAGAAATTTGAAGAAGACCTTAAAAAGGCAGAAACGGAACTTCCGAACCTAAAGAAAGAAGGTATAGAACTCAATGAAACTTGCCCAAAATGTGGTAGCAACCTAAAAATAAGATTTGGAAGATACGGTCCATTTATAGGTTGTAGTAGCTATCCCAAATGTTCATTTACAAAAGATTTATCTACAGATAACCAAGAAGAAGCTGCTCAAATTTGCCCCAAGTGTGGAGAGCTAATGGAACTCAAAAAAGGAAGATTCGGTTTCTACCTCAAATGCGATAAATGCAACTTAACCAGTTCACTGACAAAAAAAACAGGCATGCAATGTCCTAACTGTAAAAAAGGAGAAGTGATAGAACGTAAAACCAAAAAAGGAAAGCTATTTTTTGGTTGTAGTGAATATCCAAAATGTTCATTTACTTCCTGGCAAAAACCTGTTAACAAAAGTTGCCCTCTATGTCAAAACAGCTACCTTATAGAAGTAAACAAAGGTAAAACAACTATTCTCTCTTGCCCAAACAAGGAGTGCAACTATAGAGAAACACAACTAAACAACTAGATACAACCTTTGGGTAATCTATCTTGCGTAATACTTAGAATATTGAAACGCTTTTATCTGTAATATTGAATATAAACTACCTATACAAAGGTATTTATGGGAAACTACATCGGTTAACAATTTTCAATCACTTTACAATCGTCTAACAATCCATCTCTAATTAAGGTTTTTAATTACCCGAGGCTACAATGCTGCGGTTAACTTATTTTCTTAAAATTATCGGCTTTGAGTACTATTTCACCGCTCGGTGTATATGAATCTTGGACACTATCTTCGAGAGTTACAATAACCGCCTCTAGGTTTTCTGGTATTTTACGTTCTATAAGAAATTCAAGTTTCCCACTATTTGTAGTAGAAAAATGTATACAAGGTAAATAAAAAGTTTCTTTCCCCACTTTACTTACAAACCACACTCTATACCTCTTATTGGGTGGACATGGATCCAAATCTTCAAGCTTAAGATAGTAAGCTTTCCTGGAAGGATCTATGAAAATAGCGCCCTTAACTTTATCTCGAAAACGCGTATCATGGAACACAGCTACAACGGTACCTACTGAAGTAACCATATTAAGGTAGCTTCTAACGCTTTTTGATTCCGAATCGAGAATCTCAACCCATTTTTTCAAGGATGCAACCTCTTTATTAAGAGTTTGCAATCTTTTATTCTTGGTATAATACCCAAAAAGTAAAACTACCAAAAAGCCAAGCAACATAAAACTAGCTGCTAAATACGGGAGAAAACTAATTCCAGTTAATTTCTTAGATTGTGATTCATAAGGAAATTTCTTGATCTTAGATTGAGCAATATACTTTTTTATCTTTTGCCAATTATACCTATAACCACTGTTAACAAGTGGCACTTTAAACGTTAAAAGTGCTAGCACCTCTTTCAACTCTTTGCCATCTCTCTCTTTATCTACAGTTTCTATCAACCAATCTTTTTTAGTCATAGTTTTACCTATCCTAAAATTTCTGCCTTACAACCTCCAAGTATTTTTCTAAGTTTCCGTAAAGCGTGTAATGTTCTTGTTTTAACTGTGCCTAAAGGTATATCCAACTTCTTAGCTATTTGTGATTGCGATAAGCCTTCGAAATAAGCAAGTTCTAGAACTTCTCTCTGTATTGTAGGTAGAGCCTCCAAAGCGTTTAAAACGATCTTTCTCTGCTGACTATACAACACAGTTTGCTCATTTTCGCTTTCAACTTCATAGCAACTTGGAATCTCGTAAAGCTCCGTTGCAAATTTTCGCTTTAATACTCTGAATCTATCAATAGCCCTACTGCGTGCTATAAGCATTATCCAACTGAAAACAGAACCTTTATCTGTAGAATACTTGTGCGCTTCATCCCAAACTTGAATAAAAACTGTTTGTACAACCTCATTAGCTTCTTCGTCGTTACGTAAAATTTTTAGAGCCAAACCTTTAACTATAGAGTAATACCTTCTATATAGTTCTTCTAGAGCTTTTTCATCACCCATCTTTATCATATAGAGCAACTCGGAATCGCTACATTTATCTATTTCCAACTCTTTAGCGATCATCATCACGTTCCTCTTAACATAGTACGAGCAAAAGTAGTTATTAGATTTGCAAAATATGCTATTCTTTATCCATCATGATGGAAAAAGAATTAGAGTATCAACTTAAACTTATAAAAAGAGGAACAGTAGATCTTGTAGAGGAGAAAGAACTAAAAAGCAAAATAGCACAGTGCTTAAAAAACGGTTCAAATTTACTAGTAAAGGCTGGATTTGATCCATCGACACCAGATTTACACTTGGGTCACACAGTCTTGCTGAAAAAAATGGCTCATTTTCAACAACTGGGTCATAGGGTAATTTTCCTTATAGGAGACTTTACAGCTACTATTGGGGATCCTACTGGAAAGAAGAAAACTCGTCCTCAACTAACTCCCGACGAAGTAAAGAAGAACGCTGAGACATACAAGGAACAAGTGTACAAAATCTTGGATCCAGATAAAACAATTATAAAATTTAATTCAGAATGGCTTGATCAACTGGGCAGTAGAGGAATAATTCAACTAGCTAGTAAATATACACTAGCACGTATGATAGAAAGGGAAGACTTTCGTACAAGACTTTCAACTAACCAGCCACTTTTTATACATGAACTTCTCTATCCCTTAGTACAGGGATACGACTCAATCGCTCTTAAAGCAGATGTAGAGTTAGGAGGATCAGATCAAATATTCAATCTCTTGGTAGGACGAGACTTAATGCGAGATTGGGGACTAGAACCACAGATATGTCTAACTGTACCCCTGCTTGTGGGTTTAGACGGTAAGGAGAAAATGTCAAAAAGTTTAGGAAACGCAGTAGCACTTAACGATACACCTAAGGATATGTATGGAAAAGTTATGTCTATACCAGACTCGATAATGTGGGATTGGTTGCTCCTATTAACAGATATAGATGAAAGTACCATAGAAAACAAAAAAAGTGCGGTAAAGCAAGGTATACTCAACCCCAAAAAAGTCAAACATGAACTAGCATTTCATATAACAGCACAATTTTACGGAACAACAGTAGCTAGGCGCGAACAAGAAGAATTCGAAAGAATCTTCGCTAAAAAAGAGATCCCAGAAAACGTTCCTATATACAAGTTAACAGAAAACAAATTGGTAGAAATAATATTTTCTGTAGGTCTAGCAAAATCGAAAAGCGAAGTCAGAAGATTAATAAAACAAGGAGGAATTAAAGTAGACGGCGAAAAAATATACGATGAACACACAAAACTTGTCAAAAGGAAAGACCCTTATCTGCTCAAAATAGGAAAAAGAAAATTTGCTAAAATAAAGATCATTTAAATTTCTACCTCTGCGCATGTTTCTGCAAATATCTCTCTTAACTTTTGCACTCATCACCCCAGAATAAACAAAAAGAGGAACCTCCCATTAACAATACAGATGGATGGAACATAGAGATAATACTAAGATATTCGTATCTTAAACCGCATATATACCTCATCTACCATCACCGTTAACTTAAAATAAATAACAGTCTCATACAGTGCTCAAACTGTTACCTCTTTATCTGGTTCACACCGTTTTTATCTCAATAAATTTTTCAAATAGAATAGCAGTAATATACTTACAACCTCTAACTTTAGGAAAGGAGAACAGTAGTTATGGATAGTTGTAACACATTATTATCGGGCGAAACCATAGTTATAACTGGTGGGGGTACAGGTTTAGGTAGAGCCATGGCTATAAGATTTGCAGAATTAGGAGCAACCGTAATCGTATGCGGCAGAAGGGAAGAACCTTTAAAGGAGGTCACAAAGCAGTTACGATCTATAAATAACAACGATCATTCATACAAGCAGTGCAACGTTCGAGAGCCCCTGGAAGTAAGCGAGCTATTCAGTTATATAAGAGAAAAATATAAAACAGCTACAGCGCTAGTTAACAACGCGGCAGGGAATTTTTTAGCTAAGAGCGAATCTATTTCTCCTAAAGGGTTTCGTGCGATAGTAGAAACTGTTCTTTTTGGAACATTTTACTGTTCTACGGAATTCGCTAAAACCTTATTTAAAACAAATGTAAAAGGAAAAATAGTATCGATAGTAACTACCTATGCATTTACAGGCTCTGCGTACGTAGTACCTAGTGCTGTCTCAAAAGCAGGAGTAGTAGCCTTAACTAGGTCATTGGCGGTAGAATGGGCACCTAGGATAAGGGTGAACGCTGTAGCTCCAGGAATATTTCCAACAGAGGGAGCATGGAGCCGTTTAGTTCCTAAAGAGATAGAGGATAAAATAGTCGCAAGAATACCACTTAAAAGAGTTGGTAAACCTCAAGAAGTGGCTAATTTAGTTGCCTTTCTAATAAGTGATCTTTCAGAGTTCATCAACGGAGAAATAGTAACAATCGATGGGGGAGAATGGTTAATGGCAGGACAATTCAACCATCTAAAATACTTAGATGATAAAACCCTAGATACTATCTTTACAAAATTGCGAACTTCAAAAAAACAATAAACTGAAATCTATCAAAGTAAATTCTAATTTTTGAATCTTATTCGCTTACAAAAGGGAAGCAATATTCATAAATAATATGCAAAAATCTCACATCGATTACACATACTATCCGCTCAAAATTTCATAAAAACAACCAACATGCAAATTTCAGACTAAAAACACAGAAAGAGATCAACAACAGGCAAAGTTTTTGTTTATTATCTTTTCTAGCATGAATCTCTATAAAGGTAAAATTTTTTATGAAGTTGTTTAAAACGGTTACTACAAATCAAACCTCTTTAGAAAAAACTAAAATATAAGAGCAAGTGTACAATGAGTATTTTTTCCAAACTATTGTATCGCCTTTCGAGATACAAATTATTACCACCATCTAGTAACCTTACACTATTTATCTTTTCTTCTGCTGTATCTTCCGGTTTTTACCTGTTCTGTTTTGGAACCAGCAGCCTAAACCCTTCCTCTATAAATTGGATAATATCCAACCCAGCAGACCTCAACGATCACTTCGTAGGTTGGTTATTCTTCTTAAATGAAAAATGGAATTTCCCGATAATAGGCAAAATAGAGAACTACTTTTACCCACACGGAACAAGTATAGTGTATGTAGATTGTATACCTCTGTTAGCTATACTCTTTAAAATAATATCACCTATTATCGGTAGTCCGTTCCAATACTTCGGAATATGGTATCTGCTATCTTTTACACTACAAATATTCTTCGCTACAAAACTGCTAGTATACCTAACCAACAAAACAGTACAATCGTATTTAGGATCCCTATTCTTTCTCCTAGCACCCTTCATGATAATCAGATTGGGTGGCCATTCAGCCCTCGTAGGTCAATGGTTGATAATAGCAGCGATCTATTTATACCTAACCAACAGCAAAAACATTCACTTTCTACTTCCTATATCGATAGCTATTCACTTCTACCTATTTATCTTCGTATTTGCAATCTGGTTATTAACTCTTCTGCATAAATTATCTATTCAAGAAATAAGAAAAGCTATTTATTTGTTAGCTTTTGTAACGATAACAGCTTATCTGTTAGGATACTTTATTTTAAAAGCTTCAGATTTGCGAGGAGGAAGATTCTACAACGCAAATATTCTATCCTTTATAGATCCTTACTTTGTATACGTATCAAAATTTATAAAACCTATTAAAAAAGTAGGAACTTTTCAATACGAAGGTTTTGGGTACTTAGGGATAGGCATACTAACATTATTACCGATAGCATTAATTTGGAGAAAAACTAAGCTACCTTCGACCTTCTTGCTACTTACACTAATAGGAACACTTTTTTTTATATTCTCCATAATACCTAATATTTATATAGGTGAACATTTAATAACTACTTTAATTTTGCCTGAAAAGACTCTTGCTCATTTACAAGTAGTAAGAGCAAACGGTAGATTTATATGGTTAGCATGCTACCTTATTTACATATTTGTCATAGTTAGTGTAATACAAAACTTCCCACCCGTAGTATCCACCGTTTTTCTATCCACAGCTCTTGTGCTACAAACAATCGACATCTCTCCTCATATTGCCAAAAAAGCACGTTTGTTAAATCTAAAACCTCACGGCTCTTTGTTTAACAAAGAAAAGTGGCAAGATATAGTAGATAAAATAGACACAGTTATTTTCTTCCCACCCGTTACAAGGGGTTATTCAGATCTTATACACACCCAGTTAGCCACCATTGTAGCAAGTAGAGGAAAGAAGATAAACGTTGGAAATGTAGCTAGATACAGTAAAGAAGCAAGGGAGAAATACCATAAACAACTAAAAAAAGAAATTACAAATTCTTCTATCGATCCACAAAGTATCTACATAATAGAAGACTTTCACTTGCTTAGAAAATTACAAAAAAGAGATAACTTTAAAAAAGTTCTACTTAACGGATTGTATCTAATCGTCCCGCACAAAATAGCAAATAATCTAGACAACTGGCCCAATATACTAGACGAAATTCAAATAGTTAAAAAACATTTCAAAAAAGGCGAAATAGTGCTACTTGCAGTAAATAGAAACCAATCCAACCATAACCTACTAAAATTCCTAAAAAACTTTAACACAACAGCTACCCAGAACAACATGATTCCATATCTAGCTATATTTGAAGATGGTGTACTACTAAAAGAAAAATATGGGAAAAGTAAGTTACATATTTATTATCGGAAAAATAAATTTTTCTGCAGATTAAAAGCAAAGAGTAGAGAAAGAGTAGCACTTTTGATAAACGGTTATGACTTAACCTTTATACATCCTAGCAAAGGTATACATTTAGTAGTGTTAAACTATAAACAAAACAAAATTTATCGTTACTTGATAAAAAATTTTCCACATATAGAGTAAATTCTAATAATTTCCTATGTATCGCAAAGTAACTATCGGTTCATAAGGATTATCTATCTTAGCAAGATCTACAGTACCTAATATATACCAACTCGTGTCTCCCGTTGGCGTTAGCAGGTTTTGATATACTTCCCAATTGCGATTATCGATCTTTTTTATAAGAATCATATTTTTATCTCTAGCATCTTTATTCCACACTATTCCACCTATCTCTTTTAATGGTTTTACAGCTTGTTCTATTCTTTCTAGATCCCATCTATCATCAGGATCGATCTTGAGGATCGAAAGAGCCCTTTGAAAATCTTCTTCAGCAAGTGCTTTAGCAAACTGATGCATTTCATTACGAACTTTTGCTTCAAATGCCCGGTAATCATGCAGAAGCTGGTATAGAAATATTTCTCTACGGCCTTTCTCTTGTTCGTCTCTAGACTTAAACTTAAGTTCAGGGTTAAGCATAAACTCCCACTCTTTTAGTAGAGAGGTGTCTGTTGTATCTATAATTGTTCTAAAATAACTCTCTAAATCGTATATAGCTTCGTTTTTGCTAGTCTCAGGAACGTTCTGGAACAGTGTTTTATAAAGTTGTGTTATATACCTTAGCAGTACACCTTCACTTCTTTGAAGTCCGTAATATTTCACATAACTGGAAAAATCGAAGAAGTTTTCATACATTTCTCTACCTATACCTTTTGGGGATATAGAATACCCTATAACCCAAGGGTGTTTATTGGAAAACCAAGCAAATAGATCCCATACAAGATCAGCATCAGGTTGTGGATAGGTGACTTCTTCTAACCGTTCCACTCTTTCTTCATAAGGCACCTTTTCGGCTTTCAGCTGTTTGAGCAACCTATCTTTTAGTACTCTCTCCTGTTTTTTAAGAATAGCTCTAGGGTCTTCCAATATAGATTCAACCAAAGTTAGAACTTTAAGATGGTATTGTGGATCACTGTTGTCGAGCTGTTTTATACCTTCAACTAGAAATAATGAAAGAGCATGATGAAGAGAAAACTCTATCTGTAAACCTTCCTTTAGGACCACCCAATAATAATTGGTATTTGTATCTTTCACAAGTTCTATAACACCAGCTTTTTTGAGAGACCTTACAAGTACCGCCGCTTTTCTTATATGCCTCTTCTTTTTCTTTTCACTATCGTGTGACTTGTTAATAAGAACTCTCAAAGAATAAAAATTGGGTTTTGTAGGATCATTAAGTTCTTGATCTCTCTGCAAAAGATTCAAAATAAGGTGGTGAGATACTTCGAAACGCGAGATAAGTTTTTCAGGTTCACTACTTATCAACTTGGAAAAAAACTCTTTATCCCATTTAACAAAGCCTCGTGGAGGTGTCACCTTGCGTTTTTTCTTCGAGTTTAATCTCTGATTTAACACTTCAAATTCTGGAGGTAAAGCTATAACATATCCTAAATTGTCAAAACCTTTTCTTCCCGCCCTGCCGGCTATCTGTTTAAACTCTCTAACAGTTAACCTTCTGACTTTTTCTCCATCAAATTTAGCCAGTTTAGTAAAAAGCACTGTCCTTATAGGTATATTAACTCCTACACCCAAAGTGTCTGTACCGCATATAACTTTAAGAAGGCCCTGTTGAGCTAGTTGTTCTACTAGTAAACGGTATTTAGGCAACAACCCTGCGTGATGCACTGCTACACCTTTTTCTATAAGGCGTTTCATCTCTTTGCCATAGGGAGAATCGAACCTAAACGCCGATATTGCTTGCCGCAACTTGCGCTTTTCTTCGCTAGTAGCGAGGTTTATACTGGATAAATCTTGGGCTATCTCAGCGCATTCACGCTGAGTAAAACTTACTATGTAAGCTGGTAACATTCCCTTATCACGAAGTAGTTCAACTGCCTCGTGTAGCAAATTATCCCAGTAAAAAAACTCAAGAGGAACAGGACGTTCATCACCTTTTACAACTACAGTTTCTTTACCTGTTTCCTTTTCGAGAGATTCAACTATTTTATCCACGTTACCTAGGGTAGCAGACATTAGTAAAAACTGCGTTTGAGGCAAAGTTATAAGAGGTAATTGCCACGCCACCCCGCGCTCTCTGTCTGAGTAATAGTGGAATTCATCTAAAACCGCAGAAGTTACGTTAAGATCGTTCTGTTTCCTTATAGCTAAATGAGCAAGGACCTCAGCGGTAGCACAAATTATAGGAGCCTCACTATTTATGCTAGCATCCCCTGTCTGCATACCCACCGCAGAAGCACCAAATTGCTCGCAAAGGTAAAAAAATTTCTCGCTGGCAAGCGCCTTTGTAGGAGAAGTATAATAACTCCTACCTCCTCTACAAAAATCCAAAAAATGCAACGCTAAAGCTACTAAAGATTTACCCGAACCTGTAGGAGTATTTAATATAACGTTTTTACCGGTATACAACTCCAGAATAGCTTCTTCCTGAGCGGAGAAAAGTTTAAAACCCTGTCCTTCTACCCACTTTAGAAAAAGATCAAGAACTACCTCTGTATCACTTATTTCACCTCTCGAAGCTAAATCTACGAGCTTGATCTTTTGTGCAATAATATTCTTCATCTATTTTCGTGTCCTTGAGCTTAAAAACAGCAATACCTTCTCTGTTATAATATTAACTTAAAAAATTATATATGGAAGGAGGAAACAGTGGCTGTTGTAACCTTTAAAGGTCAAGAAGTAGAAACTGTAGGTAATCTACCTGAAATAGGAGAAAATGCACCAGACTTTACACTTGTAGCTAACGACCTTTCTGAAAAAAACTTAAAAGACTATAAAGGGAAAAGAATCGTTATGAATATTTTTCCTAGTATAGATACAGGAGTATGTGCAGCGTCTGTAAGAAAATTTAACGAAATAGCATCTCAAATAAGTGATAGTGTAGTCTTATGTATATCACGTGATCTCCCTTTCGCACAAGCCAGGTTTTGCGGTGCAGAAGGGTTAGAAAATGTTGAAACTCTTTCCGATTTTAGAACCGGGGAATTCGGTAAAAAATACGGAGTTCTTATGAGTTCAGGTCCTTTGGCTTATCTATTAGCAAGAGCTGTAGTAATAGTAGACGAAAATGGAGTAGTACGATACACACAACTTGTTCCTGAAATAACAACAGAACCTAACTACCAGGAAGTGTTAAACTTTATCAACTCCTCTTAGTGGAAAAAATAATACTCCTTAAAGAGTTTGTAAAACGAGATATAAAGGCGCGATACGTAGGATCGGTAGGAGGTATTATTTGGCCCTTTATTCACCCTGTTGGCAATTTCCTTCTTTTTTATTTTCTTTTCGCTCTTATACTTAAAATACAAATCGATCCAACAATCGAAGGAACTTCAAATTTCTCTCTCTTCCTTTTTACTGCTCTAATACCGTGGTTTTCATTTAGCGAAGCAATAACACGTTCAACAAACGTACTTATAGAAAACTCCAACATAATAAAAAATAACCCTCTCGATCCAAAAATTCTCATTCTGACAGTAAACTTCTCCGCTTTATTTCACCAATTGATAGCAACAGGGATATTTTTAGTTTTTCTATATTTTATCTCTCCTCCAAGAGTGCTCAATCTCCTACTGTTACCCTTCATACTAATTATACAAATAACAATCTCGACAGGATGTTCCCTGGCGGTAGCTATGCTACAAACAGTTATACGTGACACATATCAAATAGTACAAATAGTTCTCCAAGTTATTTTTTATATGACGCCTATAGTATATCCTCTTACATTTGTACCTGAGAAACTACAAACCCTGCTTCAACTGAACCCTCTAACATCGTTAATCGAGATTTACAGATTCTGTCTTCTAGGTAAACCTATACCCATATTACAACCTATTTCTACCTTAGCGATTTACTCTTTCCTGATACTTCTACTTGGGTATTCAATATTTCAAAGAGGAGCAGATATTTTAAGAGATCAGTTATAAACCAAAAAAATGAAAATGAAAGTTGTTCTACCCATATTTCTGCTGTTAGCTATAAGCTGTAATAAAGCTCCTTTCTCTGCTAACCGAACCAACGTGATTCTTATCTCTTTAGATACTGTAAGGCGGGATTGTTGGGGCCAATTGGTAGGGAGTAAACATTTAGATATGCCTAATATAATTGCTATTTATAAAAGATTCAAAGGCATTATCTTTACAAACGCCTTTAGTGTGTCTCACTATTCAACACCTTCACATATGTCAGTTTTTACTGGTCTTTCGCCTGTTGTACATTCCATACTAGAGATAAAGAAAGGATCTTTACCTCCCACTATAAAAACGTTAGCTGAAATTTTGCAACAAAAAGGATATACGACATTAGCATTTAACTCCAATCCTGTCCTTGCACAAGAAGTGGGTTTTCACAGAGGATTTGAAGTATTTATAAATGTAAGACGAAAACTAGCACCAGCCGAACACCTTATAAAGGAAGCTGTCAAATACCTAAAAATAGCACGTCAAAAAAGATCACCGTTTTTCGCATTTTTTAATTTTATGGATGCTCATGCAGACCGAAGCGACATAGGACAAAACTTTCTACCTTACTATTCTCCTCCGAAATATAGAAGAAACGTAAAGGTGAGCAAACAAGAGTTTTGCATCGACCAAAAATGTGCTATACAGTGGTTAAAAGAGATTAATAACAGGAGAATTTCAGTTCCCCAAGAAACGGTAGATAAAGTAGAAAATTTGTATCGAGCAGGTGTAAAATATCTAGACCATCAGTTAGTTGGACTATTTTCGTTCTTCGACAAAGAGGGAATATCAAAAGACTCTCTAATAATAATCTTCTCCGATCACGGAGAGGAATTTCGTGAGCATGGTTTCTTCGATCACGTGCAACCTTTTGTAGAAACTATTGCTATACCTCTAATGGTTATGATTCCAAAGCAAGAAAAACCCAAAATAGTAAAGGCTCCCGTAAGCATAACAGATATATTCGCAACTGTTCTAGAGTATTTAGATATTCCTCCTCCCAATTACAAATTAGACTCCGTATCTTTACTCCAGTCAGACCTTCGGTCAAAAAGGTTGATATTAGGGGTGTCTCATCCTGCTAGTGAATTCACCTTTTTCACCGTTGATTTTCCCCTTTCACTGAAAATCTCTCCTCATAAAAACAAAACCAAGCTTTTCCATTTGATACAAGATCCTTTTGAGCAAAACGATTTAGCTTCTATCAGCAGAAATAGAGTGGCAGATACGAAATCCAGGTTTCACAAAAAATTAGAATATCTGATAAAAAAACGCGACAAAATCTACGAAGATTGGCCTCGTGAACAACCTTATTCCTTTTCTCCAGAACTAGAGAAAACCTTACAAGCTCTAGGGTACCTATAAGCAAACACAAAAACATCTAAAACGGAAGTTTATCGCTTGTAACCACAAATCGTAATATAATTTAGTAATCTTAAAAATTCAGACAAAGGAGGAAATGAGTTGCTAGACAAATTAAAAGTGGAAGAGTACCCTATATTTCCGCACGGTAACAAATTAACAGATTTAGTAGTAGATTCAGAAACAAAGAAAGAGCTTGCGGAACAAGCAATACATTTTCCTAGTTGGGATTTAACAGCTAGGCAGTTGTGCGATTTAGAACTTTTAGCGAACGGGGGCTTTTCTCCTTTAGACAGATTCTTAGGAAAAGAGGATTTTGAATCGGTATGCGATAATATGCGTCTTACAAACGGTTTACTATGGCCCTTACCTATAACACTAGACGTAACTCCAGAGGTCGCCGAAAAAGCTAGTAAAGTAGGTAAACTAGCCCTTTACGATCCAGAAGGAGTATGTTTGGCTATAGTCGATGTCGAAGAAACTTGGGAGATAGACAGAGAAAAAAAAGCTCTTTCTCTTTATTCTACTTTAGATCTAAAGCACCCCGGGGTAGCTCACATATTCAATCGTATGAACAACATAGCTATAGGGGGCAAGATAGAGGTTTTAGAACTACCTCCCCATTACGATTTTGTCCATCTAAGGTTAACTCCGCGTGAATTACGTTATCGTTTCAAAAAATGGGGGTGGCGAAAAATAGTAGCTTTTCAAACGAGAAATCCTATGCACAAAGCGCACTTTGAACTAACTCTACGAGCTGCAAAAGAGTTAGAAGCCAATCTACTTATACACCCTGTTGTAGGCATGACAAAACCTGGAGATGTGGATCATTATACACGAGTTAGATGTTATCAGGCTGTTATGAAAAGATATCCAAGGGGAACAGCAACTCTAGCGCTTCTACCACTGGCTATGAGAATGGGCGGTCCAAGAGAAGCCTTGCTACACGCTATAATTCGTAAGAACTACGGCTGCACTCACTTTATAGTCGGCAGAGATCACGCTGGACCAGGTGTAGACAGCAACGGTAAGCCCTTCTACGGTCCTTACGAAGCTCAAGAACTCGTAAAAAAATATGAGAAAGAGCTCGGGATAAAAATGGTACCCTTTAAAATGATGGTTTATTTACCAGAGGAAGACAGATATCTACCCATAGATGAGATACCCAAAGGTAAAAAGTTTTTCTCTCTATCAGGTACAGAGCTTAGACAAAGGTTAGAAGAAGGTAGATCTGTACCTGAATGGTTCACATTTCCAGAGGTTTTAACTGAACTTCAAAAGACTTATCCTCCACGCTCCAAACAAGGTTTCACAGTGTTTTTTACAGGTTTATCAGGAGCAGGTAAATCAACTTTAGCAAACGTTTTACTTGTTAAACTTCTTGAGATAGGAGGAAGACCAGTTACCCTTTTAGACGGTGATATAGTAAGGAAAAATCTTTCATCTGAATTAGGGTTTTCTAAAGAACATAGAGATATAAACATAAAAAGGATCGGCTTTGTTGCTTCAGAGATTACTAAAAACAGGGGAGTTGCTTTGTGTGCACCGATAGCACCTTACGATTCGGTAAGAAAAGAAGTAAGGAAAATGATCTCCCAATACGGAGGATTTATATTGGTGTACGTATCCACTCCATTGGAGGTGTGTGAAAAAAGAGATCGTAAAGGTTTATACAAGAAAGCAAGGATGGGAATAATAAAAAACTTTACAGGAATATCTGACCCTTACGAACCTCCAGACGACGCAGATCTGGAGATAGATACAACCAATATCACTCCCGGAGAAGCGGTACAACAAATAATATTACATTTAGAAAAGGAAGGATTTATAGGTCCTAATAGCAATGGTTAGAAAAGAAATAGAAAACGCTTTGCTTAGCGCTGCAGAAGCTATAAAAAAAACCCAAAACCGTACCATCAGATGGAAATCTCCTAACGACCCTGTTACAGCTGCAGATATAGAATCAAATAAAGTTTTACGAAAACACCTTTTTAAAGAAGGTGACATTTGGCTATCTGAAGAAAACAGTGGCGAGATAGCTACCACTTTGGAAAGATACAAAAAAGTGTGGATAGTAGACCCTATAGACGGTACAAAGGAGTTTATAGATAAGATACCTGAATGGGCTATCTCAGTAGCTCTTTGGGAAAGTAATAGATTCAAAGCAGCTGGTATCTACAACCCTGAAAAAGCTTTCATGGTATCCGGAAGTATAGATGAAGGGGTATGGGTAAACGGTAAGAAAAAAAACAACTCTAGAAAAACAATATATTTTCCTATACAAACGTTAGTAAGTCGAACTGAGTATAGAAAAGGTTTATGGAAAGAAATAGAAAAAAACAAGAAACTAGAGATAATACCTACTGGCTCAATCGCTTATAAACTATCACTCGTAGCAGCTTCCATCTATCAAGCCACTTCAACGTTGGTTCCCAAAAATTTATGGGACATAGCAGCAGGTTGGGCCCTAGTTGAATTTGGTGGAGGAACAGTAATACTCGACAATACCACATCCCAACAACTTCTACCTCTAAAAGTGAAAGGACTAACAGCAGCAATATCAAAAGAAGAAGCCGAGTTTTTAGAAACAAAAGTAAGCAAATACAGGATAAACAAAAAATAGTTTACTAATTCCTTTAATTTTATTTAAATTGCTAATGACAACTGCTGTACTAAACATATATGATAATATATTTTATGATAACTAGGGGGGTTAGGTATGAAAAGGGGGGTAATTTTACTATTTATTGTTGGTACTATAGCTATTGCGCAAGTTGTAGTTCACGACGGTGCTGATCTTACGGTAGGTTGGTTTGCGGATGCAGAGGTAGTTTCTGGAAACCCCGCTGTTGCGTACGCTGATTTGGGATCCTACAACATCTACTATGTGAGAGCCAACGACAGTACTGGAGCAACGTGGGGTACTCCTACATCGATAGCCTCGAACGCTACCTTTCCTACTATGGCGGTAATAGCAGGAAATCCTGCGATAGCCTACGTCAACAGAAGTGACTTTTCTGTAGATTATAAGCGAGCAAATGACGCAACCGGCTCATCGTGGCCCGCAGCTCATCAAAATGCTATAGATTCTACAAATCCCATAGGATGGCTCTCTATGGTGGAGCATCAAAACACCGCCGCTATAGCATATGTAGTAAATTACACTCCTACTAAATCCCAAATATATTACCTAAAAGCAACTGATGCTATAGGTAGCAGTTGGACCTCGACACAAGTGCTCAATTTTACAACATTTGAATCTTGGCACCATCCATCATTGGAAATAGTAAATGGACGTCCAGCTATAGCAACTGTGGATGTAACTGGCAACATATATTCATTAGCTTACATAAGAGCTAACAATACAGATGGATCTTCATGGCCATCCTCTGCTACTATTGTTGATACTTCTGGTACTGTACCTTTCCTATCTCCTTCGTTAGAGGTTGTAGATGGAAATCCTGCAATAGCAGCGCTTAAAGGTGATGATCTCATCTACTGCAGAGCTACGGATGTCGACGGAACCTCATGGGGTTCATGCACAACAGTTCTTGTGGGAGTAAGACCTGTACATTTAGAAATGAAAGAATTTACAAGCGCCAATAGGATAGTAATAGCGTTTTTGGATGGTAAAACTTACGACCTAAAGTTAATCATATCTAGTGATTCTATAGGAAGCAGCTGGAATGCTCCTATACTACTGGACAGTAGCGGTCTTGTAGGCATACATCCTTCGGTTGTAGACGTAGGATCAGCAACTGCAGGCATTGCCTATTTTGATATGAGTTTTGGAAGACTTAAATTTACAACGCAAGGAAATGTACCAGTTACACTTAAAAGCTTGTTCGTAGAGTAGGAGGGGGATAATGAAAAGAATATTATCAGTAGCGTTTATAACTTTTTTCCCTACCTTTGTTAAATCAGACGTACAAATAAAACCTTTACCAGCAAAACAAGAAAAACCTATAGTGGTGTTTTACCATGTCGCACCTCAACTTATAGAAGCGTATCCTCACCCCACTTTACAGATATGGGCCGATGGGAAAGTTTCAGTTTATTTTCCCGAGCCTCATGTTAGAGGAGGATGGTGGTATATGAAGTTACCACAAAACGAGTTTGAGGCTCTTCTCGCCGAAATAGATACTGTAATTACCACCTTATCTGAAAAAGATCTAAAAGAAGAATATGAAATCTTTGAGGCTGAATTTCGTAAAAACGCGCGTGCAGTAGGCCAGCCTGAACTTTTCTACGTAGCAGATGATGTCCTCACGCAGCTGGAAGTAAACTATTTAAAAGATAAAGAAAAAATAGAAGAAAAAATATTTTTCAGAGGTGTAGAAACAGCAACAAAACGCTTTCCAGAAGCTAAAAAAATTGCTACATTTGCCCAGCTGGTAGAAAGACTTAATAACTTAACAACTGATAACCGCCTAAAAAGGAGGGAGAAAAAATGATAAAACAAATACTTTCTATATTTTCATTGTTGCTACTCCCCTATAACTTATATGCAGGAGCGTTTATTTTTGCTGATGATACCAACGGTGTAAACCTAAAAACCTTTGTAACCGGCTATAACCCCTCCTCTCATCCTGAAAATAAAGAGCTTGTCGTAACTTTATGTATAGATCCCAACATAACTCTACCCGCAGGCACTACATTTGACCAGGTAGAAGAATCTGTATTGAATGCAATAAGAACGTTTAACTGTTCTATATACAATACAACCAGCAATCTAAGTTTTTCTGCAAGCGGAATGGATTTCGAATCTGTGTTTCTCCACGAGCTAGGACATTGTCTAGGCTTAGCCCATCCCAACCTGGCAAGCGAATCTGGACTGGGTAGTCCGCAGAACAACTCTACTAGAACAACTCAAGGTTCAAATAGCAGTTACGATGTCAATAGCGGTAGTGACACAATATACGGTAGTGCAGATGATACACGAGGAGACGACGTAAATTTACACTGGTTCAAATACAACCAGAGCACTGCAAGTTACAACAACAATCCGTTCCAGTGTGACCCTGTGGAATCGACAATCTATGACAATACCAGTATGACAAGAGATTTAGCTAATCTGCCAGCGGGAGACAACTTTGCCGCAAACGGTGATAGAGATGTAGCAACAACTTACGGTTACTCATCTTCTACAATAGAAGTTGTAATGCAGCAAGGTACCTTCAGCAGTGAACAGCAATTAGAATTAGGATGTGATGATGTCGAAACTTTGGCCCTTGCAAAAGCAGGCGACGATGGTACAGATACTCTCTATGATATAGATAACCAACAAATAGGAAGTGCAGGAGATGATTACATAGTAACCGTAATATACGCAGGACGCAGCAACTCTGCAACAATGTGCGATATTATCATACAAGAAACAACTTCGGGACTAGCTTCCTGTGCAGCTACCGGCTTTTTTCTGCCATCAAATAACGCGGTACTGAGTGATGATCTAACAATCAATATCAACTTTGACGGTTATTCATGGAGCTACAATACCATTACATCCACAGTGAATAAAAACGCTGTAACCTGCAGAATGGTAGAACATAGCTGGGTACCTTTTGCAAAACAGTAAAAGCAAACTAATAACATAAAAACTACAATACCTACAATAAAAGAGAAGATAAGCAAATCTAATAACAAGAAGGTAAAAAGTTGTAATTTAGACAATATACCCAAAACATCCGTAAAATCAGTAACTAGAAAATATACTAATTAAGCCATAAAAAATTAAAGGGTTATAATTTTTATACCAAGATATAAGTTATACATAAAAAATATATAAGACAACTGGATAAAATTCTCTACTCAATCGTAGCTGCTTAAAAACAAAAGTCTTTTGTGCCTCGGCTCAAAATAAGATATTGGAAACTCAATTAACCGACTAAAGAGTTAAGATCGCTACACAAAGTTTTTATTAAACATATATTATAAACAGCTACAATTGAAAAAAGCACCAAAATTGTAACAATTATCCCCTTAGTAAATATTAATTGCATAGAGCTTTTTGATAAAAATCAACTTTTTACTAAAGCAAACATACCTTCTTCTTTTACATAAACCTCTATACAATTAAACGTAATTTTTTACGCAAGCTGTTTTATCCTGCTTATATAAACGTCAAATTGAGCAAGAGCGAATTCTAGCAACCATCAATATCGTTAGGTTTTTGATACTCTTGGTTATTTTCTCACCGAACAGATAAATGGTTTAACTCCTACTTCCTGTTTGTATCAAATATAGATAAACTACTGTTGCACTCCTCTCTATTTCAAATTACACCAGTTAACTATTAATTATTTACTATAAATCTCTTCATCAG
>JALWYX010000039.1:28840-56757 GCA_027078415.1 Thermoanaerobaculia bacterium | reverse complement strand
CTATTTTTAGTTATTATGTATTTTAATAAATAATTATTACACAAGGAGTTGAAAAAATGAAGAAAATAAGTTTAGCACTTCTTTTACTGTAACGTTCTCTATAAAATCAAATTTTTGCGGTTGTAAGCCTAAGAAATCTCTAATTTTACCACTATCAATTTCTGGATCGATGCCAAAAATTTTAACAACCCCTCTATCACGAGAGCGCAAACCGGCCAATATTTCAACTGTTGTAGTCTTACCAGCTCCGTTAGGACCTAAAATTCCAAATATCTCCCCTTCCTCTATACTAAGATCTATCCCCTTCACAGCCTCAAAGTCACCGTAATTTTTTACCAAATCTTTTACTTCAACAACTTTCATCTATATATCCCGTAAGAATCTTTAAATAAATAATAAACCATTAATACACCAGATACTAGCAGCTGCTTGACTCTTATCAAAAAGGCTGCAATCTTACAATAGAAGGAGAACCTACATCAACTTTTGTATAACTGCGCCACTCATTACCATCTTCGGAATAGGCTTCAAAAGAATAAAAACCTGGTGGCATACCTTGTATATACCCTATTCCACCTATAATGGTCCATTCCTTTTTCACTACATTACCAGCTTGAGGTACCAAAAAAGGAGATCCATCGTCGTAATACACTTTCACCCTAACTTTCCCCTGATCAACCCCTGAAACAAAATCTTTTATCATTACCTTTGCAGCTGCCATAGGTGACGGAGAAAACTTTCCAAGGAACCCAGGTGCTTTGCCCTGAACTTTTATCACAGCGTAATTTAGAGGCTGTATTACAAATATCCACTCCCCCTGGGGAATTTTCTTAACTACTACATCACCACTTTTACCCACCCTGAAGACGTTTGAGAGAAGAAGGTTATAGTCTTTATCCAAAACAGCCACGTTTACAGGAGTCCCTTCCCTAAGACCATCTATAACAAACGAAACTTCCGCTTCTTTTGATAACAAAATCTCCAAATACTTTTCCTCACCATCCAAAAGATCAAAATCCTCTCTTTCAGAAGCAAAGCCACGCTTAGAAACGTATAAACTTATCTTACCAGCAGGAACGTTGTCAAAAAAGAAATTACCCTCACCACTACTACTACGCACAAGAAATCCTTTATCTCCATTATCGGATAGATAATTAAGCGTCACCCTAGCACCTTTTACAGGAGTATAACTATCACGTTCCAAAACCTTACCTTCTACAATAGAGGAAGGTATCTCTATAACCAATTTAGCTCCTTCTTCTACAACTCTAGAGCTTTTGTATATTTGCCTGTCACCTGAATAAACAAAGATATCCAAATAACCACCACTTATACCACTAGCTCTAAATTTTCCGTCCCTATCAGTTTCGAGCATCTCAGTAACACCTCCCTTTGCCACTATCTTAACCATAACTCCTTCCAGAACATCGCCTCCCTTTCTTACCACACCCTCTAAAGGTTTAAACTCTTTAAAGTGTAGCTCTATCTCATAGCTATCTTCAGCTTCGGGAGAAATTGCTATCTCCTTGCGCGCTCTATACTTACTTCCTTCAACCCAACCTTCTATGATCCACGGACGCCTACCTAGATTGCGTATAGTAAAAACGTCGTTACTTACCTCAGCCATTATCTCAACATTGTAAGGAGCTGTACTCTTAGCTACAACTTTAACCCCCTTTAATAAATCATCAGGAACCCCAGTAATTCTACCTACAAGATCTACTCCTTCATCCAACCTTATTCTCTTTTCCACTTTCTCATTATTCACCCTTACCAACTCGACCTTTCTTGCAAACTCGCTTTTCCTTACCTCCACAAAATAAACTCCTCTCTCCAAAGCCTTAAACTCTACTCTTCCCTCTTGATCAGAAATAGCAGAAGAGTTACCCCCCGAACCATCGTTGCTATTATCACCTGAAATAACATCCGCAAATTTTCTCAAATAAACAGTCGCACCTTCTACAACTCTATCTCTAGAATCAGTGACATAAATTCTCAAAGTAGCTCCTCTATCCAGAATAACCTCTATATTCTTAAATTCATTCGTAACATTTACATCAAGCCTAAGAGGTCTATAATCTTTATGTTCAAAAATCAACTTAACACTACCTAGCGGTAAACCATCCAATGTAAAGGTACCGTCATCGGAAGTAAAACTAGAAAAATCAACATACTCATGATCTACTCCAACTCTAACTCCAGAAACAGGTTCACGATTCCTATTAAAAACTACTCCCTTTATAGAACCTCCTTTATCTAGAACAACCCTTACTTTGTCTCCAACTCTCTCTTTTTTAATCACCAACTCTTTAGGAGCATAATCGGGATGTATTAGCACAATTTTAACAGGTCCACCTTTCGGTGTTTCTATCCTAACTTGTCCATTTTTATCTGTAACCAAATTTTCTTCTAAATTATCAACCAAAACTTTTACCCCAACTACAGGATATTCAATAGCATCTACAACTTCCAACACAAACGAAAAAAGAGGTTCCATAACGACATCGATCTCATCGGCCAATTCTCCAACCTTTAGCTCCTTCGTCAAATAGTTATCCTTTTTGAATCTAAAACAACTGCCAAAAACAACTTTTGTTAAAAAACGTCCTCTAGAATCTGAAGTGCCTACAAGTTCCTCTCTCTCTCCAGAACAACCGCGATCGATGAACACTTTTACATTTTCCAATTTTTCTCCATTCTTACTTTTTATAACAAACTCAACTTTCCGTTCCAACTCAAAAGAACCAAGGTCAACTATTACACCGTTCTCTACAATTTCTACTTTCCTGCTAAGTCTCTCTCCATTTGCAACTACTGTAATTTCGTATTTCCCTATTTTTAACCCTTCGTACCATAGGTAACCAAATTGATCTACAGCTATCTCTTTTCTTTCCCCGCGCTCATCTTGAATATACACTTCCTCAACATACTCTCTATTTCCAACCAACTTACCGTAGATAGAAGATCCCTTCTTTAAGTAGAAAGTCAGAGAGTTCACTTGCGAACCGACCACTCTACGCAAAGGTGCAAAAGGTTGTTTTATTACATACAAAATAGCTTTGTCTCCTAAAGCAGGCAAAAAAAACGAACCATCCGCAAAAGAGACTGCAGAAACACTTCTACCAACAGCGTATGCAGTTATCTCAGCTCCTTTTATAGTAGTCTCTTTCTCATCTAGTAACACACCTTTTACTACATAAAAATTGGGTGGATTAATAGAAACAGTATTTCCAGATACTTCTACAGCTAAATGCGAATACTCATCCTCTACTATCAACTCCGTACCTAACTTAGGTAAAAGCAACTTATTCAACTCACCTGCTATACCAGCAAGCCACATACAACAACTAGGATATACAGCAAACGGCTTGTAATTAGGTAGATTAACTATAATATTTTCTTTTAAAGGAGAAATATAGCTAACACCTTCTCGCAAACTTCCTACGAATTCTACTTTGTTAACATCACTAACTATTACAAGATCCACTACTTCTTTATCGGAGAAAAAAGAGAAAGTATCTTTTGTCTCCCCCAGAAAAAGATAGCCCATCGCAGCATATAGTTTGTAATTTTTACTTTTATCGGCAAACACAACCTTAAAATCGAAACTTTTATTCTCCTGCTCATATTTTGTTTTAAGAACTTTTCCATTCCAAAAGTAACACCTGTAACCGTCTAAAAACACATTATTATTCACCCTAAAAGGGTAAAGGTGCCATCTATTTTTTGTATATTCATCTATGCAGACATGAGATTCACTATATTCGGAGAGAAGGGAAGAAGGTTCTTTTATCTCTAGTACAGGTAAAGAAAAATCTGCACCGCCCAGAAATCCCATCCATCTGTAAACAGGTATATTACCTCCACCTATTCTCAACTCGTAGATCCCAGCTTCATTTATTTCAAACTCGAAATAACCAGAATCATCTATCGAGAAGTCCAGCAAAGGAGTAGATCTCCGCTCTTCCCACGGAAAAGTTAGCAAGAAAAGAGAGCCTTTCTCTCCTCTGACCGGCTCTCCTGTAGAATACCTAACCAAACCGTTTATTTTAGCTGCAAATGCGTTAGCTAGAGGCAATAATAAAAAAGCAATTACAGCTTTTTTCATCGATCATAAGTTAGGTGGGTAAAAAAGAAATTACTCATTCTATTGAAAAAATCCTCTGCGTATTTAGCGCTCAAGCCGTGTTTTTGATCCGGATAAACCACAAAAACAAAATCTTTTCCAAGATCGATCAACTTCTTAACAAAAATGTAACTGTTTTGCGGATGGACATTATCATCGTAAGTACCGTGCACTATCATCAATTTATCAGATAGATTTTCCACATAGCTGATAGGAGATGAAGCCTTGTACCCTTCTTCATTAACTTGAGGCAGATCTAGATACCTCTCAGTCCATATAGTATCGTACAAACGCCAATCGGTAACAGGAGCTCCAGCTACCGCTGCTTTCCATTTACCAGGAGCATTAAGAACGCAATATAACGTATTACTACCTCCACCAGACCAACCCCACAAACCCACTCTTTCTGTATCAACACCTAACTTACCAAGATACTTTATCCCTGCAAGTTGGGCCCTAAGGTTTATAGGTCCAAAACGTCTATACTGAAGATCCTCTCCTTTCTTACCAAAAAAGATAGACGCTTCGTTATCAACCATCAGAACAAAAAAACCATTAAGAGCCATCCATTTATGCCATAGACCTCTTCCTCTATAATCCCATCTATTAGCAACCACTTGAGAGCCCGGTCCACCGTAATGGTACATTATAGCGGGATATTTTTTACTTCCAGAATAATCTTTAGGATACAAAATGGCAGCTGGAAACCGTTTTTTTCCAGACTCTATAGTAAAAAACCTCCAGTTAGGAAGATCTTTTAGCTCTTTTACCATTTTAGAAACTGGGAAAGTATAAATAACACGTCCAGACTCAAGGTCTACAACAGATCTTTCAGGAGGTGAATCGGAGGTAGAGAACGTATAATAAAAAAATCTACCGTAGTTTGATAGAAGCCCTGAACTCCAACCCTTAGAATCGAAAACTTTCTCATAATCCCCACTTTCTAAATCTACTCTCCATATATAACGATTAATAGCAGAAAGCAAAGGTTTCCTATTAAAACCCTGAAAATATACCCTGCCTTTCGTATCTACACCGATAATAGAAGTAACTACAATATCAGCAGGCGTTATATAGCGGTGAGAACCATCTTCTTTTAACTTGATAATTCTTCTATAACCACTTTGTTCGTCACTCCAGACAATATAGTTTTTCCAACTATAAAAATCGGAGTTGAAATTAACCCAAGTACTATGCTCCTCTTTGAAAACGATATCGCAGTTACCTTCAGGAAAACAACGAAAAAGCCTAACTCTAGTCTGATCCCTATTGATAGAAGCTACCCAAAACAGATCTTTTACCCACCCTAATGGTGCTATATACTCATCATCCACCTGCAACTTTACAAGTTGATCTTTAGGTATCCAATAAACAAACACTTCTACTTTGGGATTATTCTCACCGGCTTTAGGGTAAGGCTGATAAAAGTGATTTGGATAAGGAAGATCGTTATACCTATTCCAGTAAACCCCTTTAGTTTTACTATTATCTATCCTGTAAAAAGCTACAGCGGTATCGTCCCGATTCCACCAAACACCTATAGACCTTCTACCCCATATCTCTTCCCAGTAAACCCAATCTGGATACCCGTTTATAACAAAAGGGTCATTTCCATTGTAAGTTACCCTAATAATATCCTTATTCTTTAATCCTAATAGAAAAAAATCACCATCTGATGAAAAGGAGAGATATTTTCTTTTGGGAGAAATTCTAAGATCCCTTATAGGAGTATCTAACGAAAGCAAAACCTCGGTTTTTAAATCCTCTATACCTATTTTTACAATCTTGTTTTTAGAGGAGTTTAGAGAAACAATACCACTACTATCAAGCCATACAATCGACGAATAATGTATATCCTCAGGTAACGCTACAACTTTTTCCTTACCCCTATCCATATCCACCAGATACAGCTTCCTCTCTTTTAAGTAAGCAAACTTAGTATCATCAGGAGAAAAACCCACTACTTTAGGGGGAGATTCCAATTTTTCCAGCAAATTGAACTTTTTCCCCATCAAGATCTTACTGCCAATTACTAAGCTAAATATAACAAAAAATGGTATACGATTTCTCACTCCTCCACCCTCACAAATATAGTAATTACTTCCCCTTCCCTTAAAACTGTCAGAGTACTCTTCCTTTTACGACGCAGTTTTCTTATAAAAGATTCTACGGAATATACGTCGTCATCATCCACTCTTAGAATAAGATCACCTTTTTTTAAGGAAAATGGAAAACCTGGTGGAACTTCCTTTATTACAACACCTCTCATATCTCTTATTTTTAGATCTTTCAGGGTAAGTTTTTCAAAATAATAGTTAAGTTTTACATCTCTTTTCGTACGAGCAACTACAGGAGTTTCCAGTTTTGACAAGTTTTCCAAAGCTACATCGTAAGTAGGATCCAAAGCTAAAGCCTTTTCAAATGCCTTTTTAGCCTTTTCCTTCTCTCCAATTTTTATATACAAACTACCTAAAAGGTTCCAAAGTTCTTTAGAAGAGCTATCATTGACGTTATCTTCTATAATAGAGATGGCCTTCCGCGTTTTACCTATATTATCGAAAGAGACAGCTACAATATAGATCCCTTTCTGGTCCAACTTCCCTAAAATAATACCGTCTTTCTCAATCAGAGTAACAATTTCTGAATATTTCTCATCTTCAAAAAGCCAATTTAAAAGAATCCGATAGTACACGCTTTTACCTTTATTCAACCTTATCGCTTCATGCAAAGCTGCGTACGCTTCCTCTTTAGCTCCTAATCCCCTTCTCGCTTTGGCCAACAAATACCACAAAAAATCGTCATCCGCAAACTTTTTTACAGCTTCTCCTAAAACAGCAATCGCTTTAAGCCACTGTTCGTTATCTATAAGCAAGTCCCCATAAAGAGCAACCTTATCTTTATCCTTGTACCCTTCCATCTCAAAAGATTTTTGAGCAAATGCTAAAGCTTCCTTACCTTTACCTAACTCTCTTGCAGAGAGTGCAAGCAGATAATAGGTATAAGCTGACTCTTGAATATTGGAAGACTTTATAGCAAACTCGAAAGCCTTCGCAAATTCTCTATTTTTATAGGCTATTATCGCCAAATTTTTAAACGTTTCTCCTTTAAGGTACTTATCTGCTTCATCGCTCATTATTACCTTATTGAACAGTTGTTCAGCTCTCCGGTAATCACCGCTCTTAGCAAAAATAAGTCCCTTCAAATAGTACGCATAGTAATTAGAGGGGAAAAGAGCAATAACCTCTTCAACCAACCTCAAAGATCCCTTCAAATCACCTTTATGCCACAGATCACTAGCTATCTTTAACTTTTCCCTGGATATCCTCTCTAACTTACTCAAAGTTTCACTTCTTACAACCTCTGTCAGATCAACAAAACTCTCACTAAACAATTCAGTAGAGATTACATATTTAGGATCGTACATGAACACCTTTTCAAGCAACTCTCTACTATCGTCAATAGAACCGTCCTCATAAAATAACCACGCCGCATAGACAAGGTAGTTGTTTCTCTTTTCGGGATCATCCACCAATTGAGCAATCTGCTTATAGATAAGAGCAGCTTCACGCAGCCTTCCTTTTATATAATGCTCCTTTGCAAGATCTTCCAATTCTTTGTAAACGTGCTCCTCGCTAACTTCACCCTTCTGGGTTAAAAGATCCTCCTCCTCAATCTGTGCAAAGGCTAATCCACAACCGATAATAGTAAAAAACAGAAATAATATCCTCACACAGTAAATTTTACACTCATGATTGCAAAGTGACCAGAACGTTTTGCGATACAAGATCAAAAGAAACTATATATCTCCTACCTGCTTTAAGGGACAAATTTCTCTTCAACAGGAGATCCTTCCCCTTGATTTCCAAAGTATAATCACCTGGAGGCACTGCAAAAGACTTTATAGGTGATTTACCTATAACCCTACCATTAAGAAATATCTCTCCTCTTGGAGTACCTAAAAGATTTAAAAAAGTAACCCTAGCAGGATAAGGTAAATCTGGTTTTAACTGTTTAACTTCCCCTTCTTCTATACGTAAATTCACAGTTTTTGAGTATCTAAAACCATTTATATTAAGGTGGAAACTTACCATATATTCGTCCGGTTTAAGATCAACCTTAACAGGTTTTTTTAATATATAACTCTCCCCGTTTATCCTAGCAACCACATTTTTGCTCCACCCAGGCAACAAAGTTAGCACCCCATTAGAAGATACATCTGATTCTTTACCTTCCGTCGGTACATCATCCTCCTCTCTATTAGCTACACTCTTACTACCTTCTACATTAGAATCGGATACATTTCCATTATCCTCTGAACCACCAGGGCGCTCCAATTTTCCACTCGGTATTTCGTCGTCCAAGAGGTTATCTTTACCCTCTATTTTGTTTTGTTCAACAGATAATCCAAGATCATCACTAGGTATTGAAACAGCTTCACTAAAGCTAGGATAATAATGAGTAAAAGAAAACCATGTAGATATTCCTACAAGTACCATTACCAACCCTAGAGCTATATATAAGAAGTTTCTAGTTAATACTCTATCTTTGCTATGCATATACCTAGAGTATCCAAAGGTTTTAACTGGTAGCTCATCTATACGTTCACTTGCAATTTTCTTAGGAGTTTCTATAACTCTAGTTTCAACAACTTCCTCCGCATCATGCTGGGAAGATAGATTATTCTCATGCTCACTTTCAACAACTTCAAATTCAACGTCATTCACAGGTGTAGTTTCACCATCTACACTATCCTTAGGCTTTAAGGGTGACTTTACAACCTTCTTTGCCCTAAGGACAACTGTAGTTGTAACACCAGCCGAATCTTTCAACCTATTAGTTAACTTATTCAAAATTTTTTCCAGATCTGCTACCAACTCTGAAGTATCTCTGTAACGCTCTTCCGGATCTTTTTTCAAGCATTTCTCTATTACTTCCTCTATCTCTTGCGGACATGCAGGAATAACTTTCGATAGAGGAACGTGAGGCTCGCTCACTATCTTATAAAATAGGATATGTACATTATCAGCAAAGAAAGGTAACTTGTAACTAAGAAGTTCATACGCAACAACGCCAAACGAAAAAATATCACTCCTGTGGTCAGCAGATGAACCTCCTATAATCTCAGGAGCTATGTAATAAGCCGTTCCTATCGCTATACCAGGCTTAGTTATCGCAGTAACCCGTCCTTTTATGATTCTAGCTATACCAAAATCCAGTATTTTAACACTATCACTAGGCAATACCCTTATATTGCTAGGCTTTATATCCCTATGGACTATCCCCATTTTATGAGCATAAGCTAATCCCCTAGCTACCTGAACCAAATAGTTAATTTTAATATAGTAAGATAATTTCTCTTTTCTATGTATCTTTTGTGAAAGATCTTCACCCTCTAGATACTCTTCTACAATATAAGGTCTCCCCTCATGCTCGCCAAACTCGTAGATTGTTACTATATTGGGATGATTTAGCCTACCAGCTGCTCTAGCTTCTCTATAGAGTCTTCTCTTGTACTCGTCATCTGTCTCGTGACAGTATTTTATTGCAACAAACCTGCCTATTACAGGATCCAAAGCTTTATATATAACCCCATATCCTCCTCTACCTATCTCTTCTATTATCTGATATTTACCGATAAACTCCTGCATAGATACTACTTGTATTCAGCAAAAAAACGCCTCAAGCTATCAACTATTTTTTTTATCCTCTCATCGCCTGAATTATTGTTTAAAAGATCTATTACCAATACAAGCGCTTCCCTTACCATTCCTCTATCAGCAAGTTCTGCAACTGTATGTAAAATAAACCCAACTTTATCGTTAGGAAGTTTACCACTTGTAACGTCTAACTTGCTTTTCAAAATCACCAACAACTCAGTTCCTGGATCTACAGCATTTATGATATTGAACAATTTCGATAAATGATTAACATTTAAATTATCTATTCTATCCTTTACAGAGTTAGATATATAAGTTAGAAGGTTGCTTCTCCTATGCTGCAGCAGAACAAATTCGGTAAAAATAGATTCCTTGATATTATCTAAGATGACAAAAAAACTATCCCGCAAACCATGTAAACTTACAGCGAATTCAAAAGCTTCTAACGCTTCCAAAATTTTTCCTTTATCTAAAAGTTTCTTTATAGACAAAATAGCTTCCCTTATTTTCATCTCAGGGTCGTCAAATTTCCTAGAGGTGGTAAGTACATATTCAACCTCTTCTATCTCGTTGTCTGGATCTGGGAATAGCCTTAGAACGGAGATTATTTTCTCCGCTTCACTCCACTGTTGCTGAGCTATCAATTTTCTAGCTTTTTCCAGTCCTTTCTTCAAAAATGAGACGGTATCTCTAAACAGAGCCGTTTGCATTCCTACCATTCTAGCTACAAGTTGCTTTTGCGCTTCACGCAGCGCATACTCCGGTAACAACCTTCCTTTTTTAGATAACAATTCAACTGCCTGAGCTATATCACCTATATACAGACAAGCTTGCAAAGAAGTTAGAAAATGTTGAGCATTTTCTACATCCTCTTCAACTTCGGGTTGTTTAACAAATCTCTTAGCTAACTCTTTGATATAACTAGGAGGATGTCCCAACTGTTTCCATATCTTTCGCCAGATTACAAAAGTATATTCACTAGCATCAACACTCTTTAGAGCAGTAGTTGCTGCTAGAAGGGCAATTACATGTTCACCTTCTTTAAGTAACCCTTCAGCTCGCTCTCTTAAGCTTTCACTTTTAGTCCAACTGATCAAAACTGAAGGCTTAACTATTCGCTCTACCCCTCGATCCACAATAAATTTTCTAGCCGCCGAAGCTAGTTGAATCTTAACTTCACCTGCAGTAGAAAATCGCTTGCTAGGATCCTTATCGAGACAAGTATGTATAATATAACTGATATCTGGAGGACAATCTGGCCATAAAGATTCTATCGGTACAGGATCCTCTCTTAATATCTGGTATAAAACCTCCGCAATTCTAGTAGCAGGAAAGGGACGTCTACCTGCTAGCAGCTCATAAGCTAAAACACCAAATGAAAATATGTCCGATTCAGGTGTTGCTTGGTGACCACTTAGTTGTTCAGGTGAAAGATAGGCTGCAGTACCTACAGTAACACCTGCTCTAGTCAAAGTTTGATCTTTGCCTGCAAACCGTTTAGCAGTACCAAAATCCAAAATTTTTGCAGTATCGTCAAAAAGTATAAAAACGTTACCAGGTTTTATATCCCTATGAACTATACCGTTTCTATGAGCGTAATCCAACCCTGAAAGTATCTGCAAAAGATAATCCAATTTCTGTTCAATAAAAAGCGGAGTTCTTGCGTTTATTTTAGACGATAAATCTTCTCCATCTAGATATTCTTCCACTATGTAAGGTATCCCATCCTCATATCCATACTCATAGACGTTAGTTATATTTGGATGTTTAAGAGAACTAGATATTTCCGCTTCACGGTAGAACCTTTTTTTAGCATTATCATCCCTCGAAGTACACACTTTGACCGCAAAAACTTTATTGCTACCCCTTTTTAACGCTTTGAACACTACACCGTAACTACCCCTACCAATTATAGAACCAAGTTGATAATCACCTATTTTTTTTAAGTTAACGGCATCGATAAACATATATTTTAATTTTATTTAGTTTTTATAACCGATGATAGAATAATCTTGATATCCGAATAGAAGATCGTTCAACTTATCACGCAAAAGGTTCAACGAATAAACGAGTTCTTCCATATCTGACGATAAGCAAGTTTGGAGTTTTATTTCAGGAAGCGATTCAGAAGTTGAAAATTGATGAAGGAACAAAACTTCAGAATCTTTAAAGCCTGCGTAACTTAACAAAACTTTTGCTAACTCAGGATGTAGAGGCCTAACATGGGTAGGATCAAGCCAAAAATTGGTAGCAGCAACCTTTAACGACAAAGGATTAGGGGTCTCTATTATAAAAACTCCTCCCTTTTTAAGGACTTTCCAAACAAAGGAGATCAGATTCAAAAACTGTTCAGGATTAAGATGTTCAACAAAGTGAAAAGCTGTTATAGCACCTACAGAATTGGGATCTAGCGAGGAGAGGTAAGAGAAAACGTCTTTTTCCTCTACATCCAAACCCTTATCTTTACACACCTTCACCATAGCAGGAGACACGTCAACTCCTCTACATTCTATTCCTGCTTTGGTAAGAAGTTCTAGGAACTCCCCCCGTCCACACGCTATATCTAATACAGGTTCCCTACCTTTTAAATAACCAAGATATATAGAGAGTCTATCTTTTATCTCTTCTTCTGTGCCCCTGAAACGATCCTCTAACTTACGATATTTCCAGCTATCCAGTACTTTTTTTGTATCATCTTTGGTCCTATTTCCACCACTGGCGCCGTTCTCTACGCTGACGATCCGGTAGTTAAGCAACGCTAATAACTCATCAACTTCCTTTCTATACTCGTTCAATTTACTATCGAGCAAAGCGCAGAGACCATCGGTGTGCTTCATAATCTCATGCATACCTTTATACAATAAGGTATCAACATCTTGTCTATGTTTCTCCAAAGAATCCACCTTTTTTTCTAAAAACCTGATCTTCTCCAAGTATTCTACAACAATCAGGTTAAAGACTTTTTGGCGATCAAGATAATCGGTTTGTGCGAAACGAGCTATCGGTGCTACTATTTTCTTTAAAAAAACTACAAACTTTCCTATAAGTCTTCTATGGCTCCTTATGGGAAACCTGATATCGTTGCTCCAAACCCATTTCCACGCACCTGGATCGCGTGGTGGCTCGGGAAAAAAATCGTTTAGTGACCAGTTTTTACTCTTCTGTTTCCGGTTCAACCGTCAAGCTTATCTCAGTTTTTACTTCGTTGTGAAGCCTAAGTTCTACTTTATATTCTCCTATTTTCTTTATAGGTGTAGAAATAACTATATTACGTTTATCTATAATTACACCTTCTTTTTTCAAAAGTTCTGCTATTTGCAATGCAGTAACTGATCCAAAGAGAGTACCTTTATCTCCCGCTTTCATTTTCATAACAAAGTTCTTGCCCGCAATTTTCTTTGCTATAGCTAAGGCATGCTCTCTCTTGCGTGCATCAAGCTTCTCCACCAACTTTTTCTGCGCAGCGAATTTTCTTCTATTACCTTCTGTAGCTTCAACAGCTATTCCCTTAGGTATAAGATAGTTCCTTGCAAACCCTCCCTTAACTTCTATCTCATCTCCTATATTTCCCCATCCTGGTAAGGTATCAATCAAAATAACCTTCATATATACCTCCTACTCCTGGGAAATAAAAGGCAAAAGTGCTGCTATTCTAGCTCTTTTTATCGCTCTAGACAACATCCGCTGATGTTTAGCACACACGCCGCTTATTCTCCTCTGCACTATCTTAGCTCCATCAGATAGAAACTGTTGCAGAAGTTCAACGTCTTTATAATCTATATAGTAAATCTTATCTACACAAAACTTGCATACCTTCTTTTTACGCCAATAAAACTTTTTCTTAACATCTGTAGTCATACAATCCTCCCTTTAGACTATTTAAATTTTACCGCTTCTGCCGCAGGTAAACTAGACTTAGAAAATTTAAGAGCTCTCTTTATATCTCGATCCGTTCTAACAGTTATATAACGTAAAACCTTCTCATCGTGCCTCAGATCAAACTCAACTTCCCTTATAGGAGGTGGTTCCTTTTCAGCTCGTAGATAAAGAACAACATAAAAACCTTCTTCAACCTTATTTATAGGATAAGCTAATTTCTTCTTGCCCAATTTATCGATCCTTGTAACTGTTACACCGTCAACACTCTCCAAATGTTTTTGAACGGTTGATAGTTTTGCTTCCAATTCCTCTTCTCCAAGAGAAGGGTCAAATACTATTAGCAGTTCATAGGTTCTAAGTTTCATCTCTACCTCCTCAAATAAAAAATGGTGCCAAAACTAATGATACCACCGACATAAGCTTTATCAATATATTAAGACTAGGCCCTGCAGTATCTTTAAAAGGATCTCCCACCGTATCCCCTACAACCGCTGCTTTATGTGCATCGGAACCTTTACCACCGTATTCTCCTCCTTCTATAAATTTTTTCGCATTATCCCAAGCACCACCTGCATTTGCCATAAATATGGCCAATACAACTCCGCTTGTAGTTACACCTGCAAGCAATCCTCCTAACGCTTCTTTGTTAAGAAATCCTACAACAACTGGTATCAAAACTGCTATAACTCCTGGTAAAATCATCTCTTTTATAGCGGCACGTGTTGATATATCTACGCACCTAGCGTAATCCGCCTCAGCTTTACCATCAAGCAAACCTTTAATCTCCTTAAATTGTCTTCTGACTTCTTCTATCATCTGAAACGCAGCTCTACCAACAGCTTGTATAGCAAACGAGGAGAACAGATAAGGTACACAAGCACCTAAAAGGACACCACCCATAACCCAAGGGTTAGATATATCTAAGACAACGAGCTTAACCTCCTGTTTAAAGGCTGCAAAGAGAGCAAGAGCCGTCAAAGCTGCCGATCCTATAGCAAAACCTTTTCCTATAGCTGCAGTAGTGTTTCCTACAGCATCTAGTTTATCTGTTCGAGACCTTACTTCAGGTCCTAGGTTGCTCATCTCTGCTATTCCTCCTGCATTATCTGCAATAGGACCGTATGCATCAACCGCCAGTTGAATCCCCGTGGTAGACAACATACCCAGAGCTGCTATAGCGATACCATACAGTCCAGCTTTGCTGTAAGCTACTATTATAGTAATTACTAACACTAACACAGGCAAAAAAGTGGACTTCATACCAACTGCAATACCTGAGATTATGTTTGTAGCAACTCCAGTTTGACTATCCCTGGCGATAGATTGAGCAGGATAGCGAGCTTCGGAAGTAAAGTATTCGGTTAAGATTCCTACTAGCACACCACCTATAAGACCTGCTACAGAAGCTACAAATACTCCCATAGCACTTATCTCACCGATCCCCTCACCTATAAAGAAGTCACAAAGGAAATAGGTAGCTATCAGCATTAAAAACGCTGCAATAAAAGTTCCGGTATTAAGAGCCGCTTGGGGATTACCTCCTTCTTTTGTGCGGACGAAAAGGGTTCCGATCAAAGAAACTATTATTCCAGAGGCTGCCAATGCTAAAGGGAGAATAACAAGAGCTGTGTTACCAGACGCTTTTATTCCTGCACCTAACACCATAGCACCGACAATCGCACCAACGTACGACTCAAACAGGTCCGCTCCCATACCTGCTACATCTCCTACGTTATCCCCTACATTATCCGCGATAACCGCCGGATTTCTCGGGTCATCTTCAGGGATCCCAGCCTCCACTTTACCTACCAGATCAGCTCCTACATCTGCCGCTTTTGTATATATACCTCCTCCAACTCGTGCAAAAAGAGCTATCGAACTAGCACCAAACGAAAAACCTGTTATCGCCATAACGGTTCTACTGATATCACCCTCGAATAGGGTGAAATATATAAGAAAAAGTATACTAAGTCCCAATATAGCCAAACCTACTACAGAAAAACCCATAACAGCACCACCTGCAAAAGCTACTTTCAAAGCATCGTTCAATCCTTTCCGCGCAGCAGCAGCTGTCCTAACATTAGCTAAAGTTGCCACTCTCATACCAAAAAAACCGGCCAACGCTGAACATAAAGCACCTATAACAACAGAGATTCCAAGCAAAGGAGTAGAATGCTCCTTGGTTGCTCCCATAAAAGCAAGTAACAAAGCAACCAACAGAACGAAAACAACCAGCACAGAGTACTCCCTTTTTAAAAAGGCCATAGCCCCTTGCCTTATATACTCCGATATTTTGCGCATAGTTTCATCGCCCACATCCATCTTCGATATCCACATAGTTCGGAAAAAAGCAAACAATAAAGCTACCACTCCACTTAAAAAGAAGAGTACTAGAAACGTTTCTACATTCACTTCTTTCCCTCCTCAATTAAATTTATTCATAGCTACATCTATACCTTCAGAAGTTAAAACCTCTATCGCCTTAACAGCTCTATGTACCATCTCGTCTACTACAGGAAGATACTTATTGTCAAACTTCGTCAAAACATACTCGACTAACTCATCACCCTTAGGAACCTCTCTATCTGGAGGAGCGATACCAAGCCTAATCCGAGGAAAATTGTCAGTTTCAAGACGATATATAATAGACGCTAATCCCCTATGTCCTCCAGAACCACCTTTAGCCCTTATCCTTATCTTTCCTAAAGGAAGAGATATATCATCTACAACTACTATAACTCTTTCTATATCCAACTTCATAAGCTCAACTAAACATCTAACAGCATCACCACTCAAATTCATATAAGTCATCGGCATAACCAAAAAAAATTTTTCTGTTTCCGCAACTAAAGAGTTACATAAAGTCTCTGGCTTAGCTTCAAACCGTCTAATCAAACTGGAAACCACTTCAAACCCGACGTTATGGGGAGTATCAATATATCGCTCTCCAGGATTACCTAGGCCAACAATTAAATATTTACTCAACCTCTTCCTCTTTCTTACCTTTCTTTATAACTTCGGGTTCCACCATCTCCTCTTCAACCTCGACCTCTTCCTCTACAGCGTGTTCCATAAAGACTGCAGCTATAACTGTAGAAGGATCTGAGACCAAATAGATACCTTCTGGAAGCTCTATATCTTTTGCTTCAATGTGTTGATTTATATGAAGATCAGAAACATCCACTTTTACTACACTCGGAACTTTAAAAGGAAGACCTCTGATTTCTATCTTTCTTGTAACAAAATCCAACAACCCTCCTTCATTCTTAACACCTATAGGTGTACCCACAAGTTCTATCTCAACCTCTACAGATATCTCTTCAGAAGCTATTATTCGCTGAAAATCTACATGAATTAACCTATCATTCAAAGGATCTACCTGGAAACTCTTTATTATCGCATAATCGCTCTCTCCTTCGATATCAAGAGTGAATATCCTCTCTCCTCCGTGTTCTGTTGACTTTATTAGTTGCAATATATCTTTACGAGGCACCTTTACGCTAATTGCCTCTTTATGCCCTCCATAAACAGTAGCAGGAATCCATCCCTGAGTTCTAAGTCTACGTGAAGCTCTTGATCCTATTTCATCACTACTTCTCTTTTTAACTTTAAGTTCTATCATAGACACCTCCTTTCAACGGGGCAAAAATTTAATCAAAGAGAGAACTTATCGATACGTTCTCATGCGCCCTTCTTATAGCCTCAGCTATAAGAGGAGCAATAGAATAAACCTTTATCTTCCCACCTTCTCTAACAGGCAAGGAATCTGAAACGTACACTTCTTCTATACACGAATTCTCTATTCTTTCCAACGCTGGCCCTGACAAGACACCATGTATACCAAAGGCCAATATTCTTTTTGCTCTTTTTCTCTCTAACAACTCAGCTGTTTTCACTAACGTACCAGCAGTATCTACTATATCATCTATTATTATAGCTGTCTTACCTTTAACCTCACCTACTATATCTATCGTTTCAGCAACGTTAGCTCTCGGTCTCCTTTTATCAACTATAGCCAACCCAGCATTAACTCTGGTAGCCACTTCACGCGCTCTTAGCACGCCTCCTGTATCAGGCGAAACTATCACAATCTCATCATCAAGATCCAAACTTTTTATAATTTCTACTATAACGGGTCTTGCAAAGAGGTGATCTACAGGGATATCGAAAAAACCTTGAATTTGAGCCGCGTGCAGATCCATCGTTATTACCCTATCACACCCTGCCACACTCAATAAATTAGCTACCAGCTTGGCCGAGATCGCAACCCTTGGTTTATCTTTCTTATCTGCTCGAGCATATCCAAAGTAAGGAATTACCGCAGTTACTTTATCCGCAGATGCACGCTTTAAAGCGTCCAGCATTATAAGAAGCTCCATAAAATTCTCGTTAACAGGATGTGCAAACGGTTGCACGATAAAAACATCGTCACCTCTAACATTCTCTAAAATCTGACAAAAAATTTCGCCATCTGAAAAGTTATACAAATCTAACCGTCCTATTTTGATTTTCAAATACCTACTAACCTTCACCAACAACTCTCTATGAGCTCTCCCTCCAAAAATTTTCATCTCTGAAAATCTACCCACTCTTCCCTCCCATAATAAAACTGGCTGGGGCGGGTGGACTCGAACCACCGCATGCGGGATCCAAAGTCCCGTGCCTTACCAGCTTGGCGACGCCCCAACCTATCCTACTCTATATTTTACTATACCGACCAAAAAGAGTCGTTCAACTTTTCTTCTACAGCATCCAAAGAGTCCTTACTCTTCGACTCCCCCTTTTTTACTTCACCCGATTCTTTGGTACGTGCAGTTCTCTCTACCTCCTCTCCACTTATTTTCCCGTATTCCCTTAAAATAGTCTCCTCAATCCATCTCCTGGTTTCCGTATTCAAAGGATGGGCTATATCCTTATAAGTACCATTTTTCCTTTTTTTGGATGGCATACTTATAAAATAGCCGTTTTTCCCTTTTATAACCTTTAAATCGTTGACTATAAAACAGTCATCAAACACTATAGAGGCATAAGCCTTCAGCTTATCCTCACGTACAAGGTGAATTTTGACTTGTGTAATTTTCATATGTCTCCTCCATATTTTTAGTTTTCTCTAATTTGTATCCATTTCCCCTTGCTTACAGAACTAGATCTTATAACCCTAGTTCCCAAGGTCAATTTACATTTTAGCATCTTTTTAAAAATTGTAAATATAGATGATCCACTTCCGCTTACTCTAGCAAAACCGTAAGTGTTTCTGATTTCTTCAAAGAGCGAAGAAATACCCGGATATAAAGCAAAAAGTGGTGCTTCGAGATCATTAACAGAATAGGCCAATACAGTATCAACACCTGTAAAGTTACAAACAAATTCGAAAAACGAAGAATCCACATTTTTCCACTCTGTAACTCCGAGTCTTTGATATATATCAAACGTGGCAACCTCAACAGAAGGGGAAAATATAAGAAAATTCAAATCTTTATCAGGTAACCCCACAACCTCATCGCCTCTGCCAAAACCAACAGCCATACCACCAACGAGAAAGAATGGAACATCAGACCCTAACCCACGAGCCAAATTAAATATATCCTTACCTATCTTTATCCCAAACATCTTGCTCAACGCTATAAGAACAAATCCCGCATTACTACTTCCTCCACCCAAACCAGCCCCTATAGGAATTTGCTTATCTATACATATATCTACATCGTAATCAATCCCAAAATAAGTAATAAAAGATTTAGCAGCTCTATAAGCAAGATTTCTTTCATCTGTAGATAAACGACCTGCATACTCGCCAGTTACTTCTACACTTACCTTTCCCTTTCCAGGTATGCAATCAATATACAAAGTATCGTGCAAAGAAATACCACAGAACACCGTCCTTAACTCGTGAAACCCATCAATTCTTTTGCCAAGAACTTGCAAAAAAAGATTTACCTTTGCAAAACTTTTTACACTAACTCTCATACCTTAACTGCAAAACGGTTTCTTGACTTCTTTACTCAGCCTTAATATGTAGATCCAACAAAACCGCCAATCGAACACCTATTCTATCATCAAGATAGATCAACACCTCTCTCGATAAAGAAGCATTCTTTATTCTATCGATCAACTGTTCCTCACCGTACCTCTTGTAAAAAAGCTTGTACCCCTCCACGAGATGTTCCAAAACCTCTATCTCTCCAACATCCATCTTCCTAGTCGATCTTTCTATCAAGGTTAAACCCTTATCTAACTTTCCAAGTTTTAGATAAACGAAACCCAAAGAATCTTCGATCGCCGGATCACCTATAGCAAGATAGTACGCTTTTTCAAGAAGCGGTAAAGCTTCTGCGTATCTTTTCTCTTTTGCCAAAAGATACCCATAATTGTTGAGAACCACAGGATTGTCAGGATAACTCTCAATGATCTTTTTAAAAAGTTCACGGCCTTTTTCTCGATCGTACTTGTAAACCAACTGGGCATACATCTCTCTCGTGTACAAAGAATCCACAGCTACGTATCTACCGATACTTTCCAAACTATCTCCAACAAAATCGGTCTTTTGCCCATTAACTAGCAGATTAAGAACCATATCTGTCAACTCTTCCCTTCCGACAACACCCCTTTGAGCCATACGATCTAGCTTTTTCAGTTTCTTAAAAAATCTTTTTTTCTCTCCTTTATCCAAATACTCTTCCAATTCAAAAATACCCTGGACCACCTTCCATTTACTACCGTAAATCTCCAATCCTACTTCCCTAAAATCATCCAACAATCTATAATCGTATTCCCTTATCTTAATAAGCAACCTAAAAAAAGAAGCTATATCTATACTTTCAGCAAAGAGAGAAGACCTTTTAAACAACAATAGTAAAGTTTCAAACTGCTTAGTATTAGTAAGAGCTCTAAACGAAGAAAAAATGAGTCTCTTGCTCTTTTTATCATCATCTATCTTTTCTAACGCAGTCAAAATGGTAGGTAAGAACTCTTCTGAGCGCACATATATCTGACTCTCTATAAATAGAACCGGATACTTAACGTAACCTTTATCTGGATAAAAGTAATTGCTTAGTCGGTATAATTCTTTGAAACGTCCATCTATATACAGTCCCAGTATAACAAAGTCGTAATTGACTATCTCTTCATAAGAAAATTTACGTAATAGATCATTTATAATTTGTAAACATTCCTCTATTTTACCAACAGCAAAGTAAGCTTTTCCCAGAACTATCTCCAACTTTGCAGGCAAAGGAGCTTTTACCCTATCAATTAGATCAAAAACCTTATCAAACTTTTTCTTATCTAAATAAAATTCAAGAATAATCTCAAGAGTCCCCAAATCATTAGTGGTTACAGCTCTAGATTCTAGAAAATTTAAAAGATCGGGATCCTTATCGAGTAGAAAAAACAACCTTGAAACAGCCATAAACTCGTGGTTGAATGTACCTATACTTCTGTAATACTGCTTTAATTTTTCAAGAGATCCCTTCACATTCCCCAAGTTCAGAGAGATTACAGCTTCATAGTAAACTCTCTCATCTTCTGAAAGTCTATCCTCTATATCCCTAAAAACTTGATGAAGTTTTTTAAAAAAAAGTTCTCTGTCGGTACCAGAAACAAACTTTTTATTAGACCAAATAGCTATTCTTAAATAGCTACTTTTTACAAATAGATCGTTAGATTTATCCAGTTGTAAAGCTTGTAAAGCTAGAGTATACGCCTTCTCTGAAAAACCGTATTTGAAGTATATCTCAGAGAGAATTAGATAAAAGTATGGATCGTTAATATTCTTTCCACTTTTTTCTATTTCTTCTATATCTTTTTTGATCTCTGGAAACAACAGTTTTTCATTTTCTACCTTTACTATAAGACTCGTTAGCGCTGCACCAGTTTCAACAATGGAGAAGTCAATGGAGAAAGCAGGAAAGATAGAGTAATATAGTATAAACAACACAAAAAGAAAGGATTTCATTTTAGAATATTATAACCAACGGAGGTAAGTATTGAAATTAGGGTCGATTCTAATTCTCAATAAAGTTATAACGGTTGGTGATTTAAACGACGCTTTATTTAGACAATACAACAAAAAGGGAGGAAAAATAGGAACTCACTTTTTGGCGTTAGGACTTCTGAAAGAGAAACATTTGATCGATGCTTTAGAAAAGCAAAGAGGAATCAGATGTTTATCTTCTAGCGAGTTGGAAACGCTGGTAACTTTGAACAAAGAATTACTCCCGATACACGTAATAGAACAATTTCACATAATGCCGGTAGGGGAAAACAACAACAAAATAGAGATAGTATCTCCGATAGCTTATGATCTGAATTTCGTTTCAGAAATAGAGAAAGCAATCAACAAAGGGGTAGTTCCTTATTTAGCAGTTGAATTACCGTTTTATCGATTGATAGCTAGGATATACAACGTGGAACCTCCCCCTCCTGTGGCAGAAGCAATATCGGCTGTAGCCAAACTTGAAATAGATATATATAGCTCAGACGACGATACAGCTCCTATACCTTTATTAGCGCAAGAGGATGACACTGTACCTATATCTGGACTTGCACCACCTCCTACCACTTTTAGCGATTTTTCCCTGCGTTTATCAAGATTAGAAGAGAGAGACGAAATAGCAAATTTACTCACTAACTATCTTCTTACAATGTTCAAGAAAGTGGCTCTATTTATGGTGAAAAAAGATTCTGTAACCAGGTGGATGGGGGGAGGTGAAAACTTTTCACGTGAATTATTTGAAAAGTTTTCGATAGATCTTAATCAGCCTTCTATAATGTTCAATTTAACAAAAGGAGGAAACTTCTATATAGGTCCTTTGCCACCACTTCCTGCCCATTACAAACTTATGCAACTCTGGGGGGAACAAAAACTCCCAGATCAGTGCGTTTTTTTACCTATAAAAATAAAAGAACGTGTAGTTGCTATAGTGTTTTGCTGCGACTATTTTAAAGGTGATAACATACCTTTAATGCTCCTAGAAGAAATAGTAAAGAAAACCGCCGTAGCTTTTGAGATATGTATATTAAAATTCAAACTCAAACGTTCCTCAAGTACGTGAGATAGACTTAAAGTTTTTAGATATCTACTATCTTACCGTTACAAACTTTAACCACTAGAGTAACGGGTCCATCATTGATCAGTTCCACTTGCATATGCGCAGCGAAACGTCCTTTCTTCACAGTACACCTTCTCTCCTCCAGTTCCCTTATAAAAGCTTCAACCAAAACAGCAGCATCATTTCCCTTCATAGCTCTGTCAAACGAGGGGCGTCTACCTTTAGCAAGACGCGCCGGAAGAGTAAATTGGGAAACTACCATAAAATCTCCCTCTATATCACCTATAGACAAATTAAGTTTACCTTGATCATCATCAAATATACGCAAGCTTGCAACTTTGTTAGCCAATACCACAACATCTTCCATCGAATCACCCTTTTCTACTCCTAGGAAAATAAGTATTCCCTTCTCTATTTGAGAAACTATTTCGTTATCTATCCTAACCAATGCTTTTTTTACCCTTTGAATTACAGCTATCATACTTTTTCTCTCTTTAAGGTTATGATATCCTGTTTTAAGTAAAATGATAAATAAAGTTATATTGGTAGGGCGGTTAGGAAGAGACCCCGAATCTAGAGTTACGCCATCTGGAGCTAAAGTAACAACCTTTACCATAGCGACAAACAGGCGCTGGAGAGATGGATCTACGGGAGAACAAAGAGAACACACAGAATGGCATAGAATAGTGTGTTGGCAACGATTGGCAGAGATAGCAGCGCAGTATCTGCGCAAAGGTAGCTTAGTCTATATAGAGGGTAGGTTACAAACGCGTAACTGGACCGATCAAAATGGAGTAAATAGGTACACAACAGAAATCGTATGCGAAAATATGCAAATGCTTTCCAGGTCAGAAATTCAAGGAGATGAAATAGAGGAAGAATACGTACCTCCTGATGACGGTATACCTTTCTGACAACTAGATGAAATTTGAAGATCTGAGACAACTACTCTCTTTTTTAGAAAAGGAAGGTGAATTGGCCATAGTAGAGGAGGAAGTAGATCCTTTTTTAGAGATAGCTACTATTCACAGAAAAGTTATAGCAGCCCAAGGACCAGCCTTACTATTTACTAAAGTAAAAGGCTCTCACATGCCAGTGGTATCAAATCTCTTTGGTACCCCTCGCAGAGTAGAAATGGCCTTCGAGTCTAAAGAGATAATCTCATCTTTAGCACGTATAATAAACCATTTCGATATCTCTATTAGAGATCTTAAGCTGTTAAAAAATATATTAAATATAGGCACAAGATACATATCTAAAGCACCTGTTAACGAAATAGTTTCAACCGCAGTAGACCTTACTTCTTACCCGGCTACAGTTAGTTGGGAAATGGATGGAGGTCCATTTTTCACGTTGCCTTTGGTTTTTACAAAAGACCCTATCTCCGGAGTACCAAACTTAGGAATATATAGAATGCAAATTTTCTCTAAAAAAGAAACGGGAATGCACTGGCAAATAGGGAAAGGAGGTGGATTCCACTTTTATAACAGCGAGATATTAAACAGACCCCTAAAAGTAAGTGTAGCTTTTGGAGGACCACCGATTCTCACCCTAGCTGCAATCCTTCCTTTACCGGAAGGAATCTCCGAACTCCTATTTGCTTCCTTACTCTTAGGTAAAAAAATAGCACTTTTAAAAAATAACGATTCCCTAATAATCCCAGCGACAGCCGAATTCGTTTTAACAGGTTACGTCCCTAACGGTATAAGAAAAGAGGAGGGACCCTTCGGAGATCATTACGGTTACTACTCTTTAAAACATCCCTTTCCAGTATTCAAAGTAAAAAAACTATACTCCAGAAGAGATGCAATATTACCTGTAACTGTAGTAGGAAAACCTAAACAAGAAGATTTTTTCATAGGAGAATATTTACAGGAACTTTTAGAACCCATAATAAAGCTTGCAATGCCCGGCATTTGTAAATTGTGGTCCTACGGAGAAGCAGGGTTTCATACAGTGGCAGGAGCGGTGGTAAAATGCCGTCACTCCCGAGAAGCACTAACTCACGCATTTAGAATACTAGGTGAAGGACAGTTGTCCTTTACTAAATTTTTATTCGTAACAGACGACGAAACAGTAAACCCCCGAAATTTCAAAGAGTTTCTTACCCATATCCTCAAACACTCTAAACCAGAAAAAGATCTCTACACTTTGGCAAACCTTCCGCTAGATACTCTAGACTATTCAAGCTCCAAACTAAATCTAGGATCAAAAGGCATTTGGGTTGCATTGGAGAAAGAAGAAAAACAACTACCCCAAGAGTTTTTCGGAAATGTACAGCACATTAAAGAAGCCAAAGTATTCTGTCCAGGATGTTTGGTTGTTTCTACCAGTAGCTACTCATCAGCTCCTACCATAGGTAAAAAGATAGCTTCCGATCCTTCTGTTTCTAACTGGCCTCTTATAGTAATAGTAGATGCAGTCTCCCAAGCGGTCTCATCTACACTCAAATTTTTATGGTATACATTTACACTTTTTGACCCTGCCAGAGATATATATTCAAAAGAAGAAAAAATAGTATATGGTCAAGTCTCTAGAACACCACCTATAGTATTTGACTGTAGGTACAAACCTTTCTATCCTCCTATACTTAATGAACACAAAGAAACCGAGAAAATGGTTTCCAAAAAGTGGTACAAATATTTTACTAACAAAAAAGTAGAGATGGGGGAAACATGGTAAGTAGAGAAGAAGCGTTATCTATAGTACACCAATTTGTCAAATCACCCAATTTGAGAAGACATATGATCGCCGTAGAAGGAGCAATGCGTTACTACGCAAAGATGCTCGGTCAGTCGGAAGAAATATGGGGCTTAGCTGGACTTCTACACGACTTTGATTATGAAATACATCCAACGCTAGAAGAACATCCTAAGAAAGGAGTACCAATTCTAAAGAACAAAGGGATCCCGGAAGAAGTGATAAGAGCGATCTTGGCCCACAACTATAAGGGCACTGGAGTTTATCCAGAAAACTTAATAGATTACGCCCTTATAGCATGCGACGAGATAACGGGATTCATAATAGCTGCTGTACTGGTAAGACCTGATAAAGATTTGGAAAAAGTTAAGATAAAATCTCTTAAAAAGAAATGGAAAGATAAATCCTTTGCCAGAGGAGTAAATAGAAAAGAAGTAGAAGAATCATGGGAAGCATTCAAGAAAAAAGCTGAATTGGATTTTGACTTTTGGAAACATATTGAAAATGTCAAAGAAGGTATGCTACTTATGAAAAAAGAGCTTGAATTTTAAAACAATATGAGTATTGTAACTCTACACTGGAAACCTGATAGTTGGTGTTCCAAAAAAATAAGCCAAATTCCTAGATACAGGGATACCGTTTATTTAAAGAAAATTCAGAACAAACTCTCTTCTCTTCCACCTTTAACAACCTCTTGGGAAGTAGAAAATTTGAAACAACTTCTCGCCCTAGCGAATGAAGGTAAAGTTTTTATCCTGCAAGGAGGTGATTGTGCAGAAGTATTTAGCGAATGTAGACCCGAAATTATAGCACGTAAACTTAAGATACTATTCCAGATGGGAATTATACTATCGTGGGGACTGAAAAAACCTATAATAAAAATAGGAAGGATAGCAGGTCAATACGCAAAACCAAGGAGTAAGGAATTTGAATTAGTAAATGGTCAAAAAATTCTTACATATAGAGGAGATTTAATTAATGGCCACCTACCAACACAGGAATCAAGAGAACCTGACCCTGAGAGAATGCTAAAAGGATATTTCTATGCATCCCTTACACTTAATTTCATAAGAAGTCTTGTTTCATCAGGCTTCTCAGATATACACCATCTAGAATACCTAAATTTGGAGTTTGCAAAAAATTCAGAAATAGTAAAAATATACCGTGAGATCGTAGAAAAAATAGTTGAATCACTTAAATTTGTAGAGAATAGCCTATTAACAACTGAAACTACTTTAAAACAGAGCTATTTTTTTACAAGCCACGAAGCCCTTCTACTACCTTACGAAGAAGCACTAACACGTAAAGTCCCTCGTAGAGAAGGATGGTACAATCTTTCTACACATCTACCCTGGATAGGAGTAAGAACACTTTATATAGATAGTGGACATGTTGAATACGCGAGAGGCATAGAAAACCCTATAGGGATAAAGGTATCACCCGATACAGAAAGCTCCGAATTAACAGAAATTATAAAAATCCTAAACCCAGACAACAAAACTGGAAAAGTTGTTGTAATCCATCGTTTAGGAAAAGAAAAAGTCGACAATAAACTACCAGAGATTATAGAAGCTGTAAAAAACAAAAATTTAAATGTAACTTGGATCTCAGATCCTATGCACGGTAACACTAAAAAAACGGCAAATGGACTAAAAACTAGAAACTTCAGCGACATCATACAAGAACTTACAAAGGTTATAGCTATACACAAATATTTCAAGACAACATTAGCCGGAGTCCACTTTGAACTTACAGGAGAAGAAGTAACAGAATGTATAGGTGGTAGTAGCGGTATAACAGAAGATGACCTCTGTAAACAATACACAACTTATTTGGACCCACGCCTTAACTACGAACAGTCCCTAGAGATGGCCTTTATACTAGCGAATAAACTATCATCTTAAACAGAAAAGTTACTGTTTAGCATCCTGGTTTTCGGCTATTATCTTTTGTTGCAAAGGCTTAGGCATCTCTTCGTAGTGCGAAAGCTCCATAGTAAAAGTGGCTCTACCCTGCGTTATAGACCTAAGAGCCGGAGCATAATTTAGTACCTCAGCCATAGGAACAAGAGCAGTTATTATTTGCTTTCCTTTTCCCTTCGACTCCATCCCTTCAGGCTTACCTCTCCTTGAAGATAGATCACTAATTATATCCCCAGTATACTCTTCTGGAGTTATCACCTTTATTCTCATGATAGGCTCAAGCAAAGTAGGATTAGCCTTCGCCATAGCATCTTTGAACGCCAAAGAACCTGCTATCTTAAAAGCAAGTTCAGAGGAGTCAACTTCGTGATACTTACCATCTTTAAGTCTAACCCTAAAATCAACCACAGGATACCCCGCAAGATATCCTTTAGACCTAGCTTCCTGAATCCCTTTTTCCACGGCAGGCCTAAATTGCTGAGGAATAGCACCTCCAAATATCTCATCTACAAATTCAAAATCCTCCCCTCTAGGCAAAGGTTCAATAACTATTAGACAATCAGCAAATTGCCCTCTACCACCT